>NZ_JBFSUR010000035.1:0-57304 GCF_041467535.1 Vibrio sp. 10N.247.311.47 | reverse complement strand
GAAGGTCTGTAGCGCTTGGAATGGATTTCTTGAGTGCAAAGATCGCGTCACAAAAGTGTGTACAAGAGATTGGATTGACCTGATCAGTTAATTTTCCGGATTGGTATGAGTCTTATTATTCGTCTCAGAGTTTGTAGAGGCGCTTTACGTTGATCACGAGCTCTGATATTCCGACACTTATTATTAAGCTCTGCTCTCTCTAGCAGCGCTTGATTACGTAAGTTTATACTTGTGGCTATTGGTTCGTTGATTAACTTTTCCTGAGCGTCTTGAGAGCTCTATCTCCTACTAATTTGAACTGGCTGATAAAGATGCCTCGTTTCTAATAACAAGGTTTTGTTGGTCGGTAACTCTTGCTATATCCCTTCTACTTAATAGATGAATCTACAGGCAGTTACGTGAACTCCCCGGTTATAACGGTTTATAGTTGGAACATTGATGTCTATTTAATTGTTAATTCAGCGTGATTTAAAGTGGGTATCTGTCTGCGGGTAAATATCTTTAAACGCCTTCTCTCAAGCTGATCTCCATTTGTTCTTGAACTTCAAGGTATCACTTTTCTCTATGACTCCTCTCGAACCTCTTATAAGGACTTGTTTATAAGAATGGTAAAACTACGTACAGACACAACTAAAGTCGTTCTCCGTGTGTTTGAGAAGCCCAGTTGAGCAATTTCATGGTTAGTTGGTATTGGGCAGGTAAGTGTTTGATGAGCTTGGTTTATAGCTATTGTAGAAGTTATCTAGGGTTAAATAGCAGATACAAAAAAGCCGATGCTAGACATCGGCTTAGTTTGAGTCGCTTAGAGTTAAGCGGGTTGAACTAGAGCGAGCGCTTTACGAGAAACCTCGTGAGCTGCTTTTGTTAAGTTTTGCTTCTCTAGTGCGTCAGATAGGTATCCGTAATCTGAAACATTTGAACGAAGTGCTAGGGCTTTCTCAAAGTGGCTTTGTGCTTCCGCCCACTTCTGCTCTCTTAAGTAGAACTGAGCCAGCGCGCTGTGTGCTTCGGCATTACCACTGTCTTTACTAATTGCACGTTCTAGCATGACCACTACTGGGTGGTGATCGGATAAGTTCAGCTCTGGAAGCAACATGTAGAGTTCATTTGACCCACTCTTTGCAATGTTCTCTTTGATCACAGTGAAGGCTTCTGAGTCAGCTTTGCGAGCGATAAGTTGCTTCACAAAGCAGGATACAAGGTGCGAACTTTGTTTCTGTTTTCTTGAAAGCTTGTTCCAATGGCTGATTAAACCTTCGCTACCTTGCTGTTGTGCCACATCATGAAGTAGCCCACATTGTGCTTTCTGCTCTAATTCACGTTGCTCATCAGCTGTTAGAAGTTTGTTCTTAACTAATTTAGGAGTTAACTCTAGCAATGGCTGCCATAACTTCAGTTGCAAGTAAGTGGCTTTTAACAGGCCAAGTACAGCAGTGTTATTAGGGTATGTGCCTTTTAGGGTCGAAAGTGTATCGAATGCAGCTTCGTAGTTTGACTCGCTGATTTGCTGTTTTGCTTTAGTTAGCTCAACGGCCAGTAGAGAGTCCTCTTGTTGGCTAGCAAGTTCGATGTACTTATCACGCTCACTCGTATTACCTTGTTCATGAGCAGCTTGAGAAGCGACTAAATAGCAAAGTAGAGGCATGTCGTGATGGTTAGCCCAACGAGTTACTTTCTTCTCAGCGCCTTTCCAGTCACCTTCAAGTAGCTTGATAATGCCTTCATTGGTATAACGACGAGAACGTTTCAGCTTACGAACACTGAACCAGTTCCAAGTTGTCGAGCTTGCGTACATAAGCTTTTTAAATAGGTACTCTAAGCCGAATAGAGCCGCTAGAAGAGCAATGACAAAGATAACCAGTGTTGTCACGCTCATCTCAATAGTCTTATTCGCAATTGAGATCAGAACGTAGCCTTGTTGACCAGAGAACTGAGTACCAACAATTAACCCAGCACCTAGAACGAGAAAAAGAAAAATCCAACGAATCATTATTTTTCCTCCGTGGTCATAACGGTGACTTCACGACGTAGGCGCTCACGTATCACATCTGACAACTCATTTTGAGATTCAAGCTTTACAGGGTATTTCACAGAGATGTTCTGTTCACTTAGCTGTTTAATCGCTTTCTCAAATTCAATCACTGAGTTGTTATCTTGGTTTAGATACGCTTTCGACCACTCGCTAGCGGTATTAAGAGCTGCGCTATAGAGTTCACCTTGTTCTTTGTAGACGGCGCGAATCGCGGTTTCTAATTTACCTTTGATGTTTTCACGCAGGTAGAAGTGTTGTTCAGGAGAGAGTAGAGGGATAACTTCGCCATCACGACTACGGAAGGTAATGAAGTTTTCTGAGAAGTCTTTCATCGACGTCATCAGGTTGTTCTGCCAATCATTAATATCTTGCGATACCGCTTTTTTCTCAACAACCGCAGCTTCCGGAAGAATCGCATTGGCAAGCGGCAGTGTATCGACTTGCTGTTGCAAGCTTGTGATACGCAGAACTAAGCCGTCACGGTCGATCAGAGGAATAGTGCGAAGCTTGGTAATGTCATTGGTCATTGATTGACGCAGTGACACTAAGCTCGGGTCATTCAGTGCTGCGATACGTTGATCGGCGCTTTCCATTAACTTGGTTGCGCTAACGGCATCATGCTCGAGGAACAGTTTACGTCCTGCTAGTTTCACAAGGTAATCGGCTTCGGCAAGTAACCAGTCATTCGGGCGGCGACCTTTCACGTCAGCCACTGCTAACTGCAGGCTTTGAATGCTCTTCTGCTGTTGAGATTGCACGACCTGAGTTTTCTCCACCGCGTGTGAGGCTTCTTGGATAGTCTCTTGCTTGATGGTTTGTAGGTCTTTATTTACCGCAGATTGGGTATTTTGAAGTTGTGCTTGAAGAGCGGCTATTTGAGCCGAGTATTCAGCGCTCTTTTGCTGCATTTGAAATGCGATACCGCCACTGAAGATAATTGAAATAGCGATCGCAATAGCGCCTAGTTTGACACCGCGCTTACCTTGCTTTTCTGCTTTCTCTATTTGCTCTTTATGCTCAGCTTGAGGCTGCTCATTTTTAGCGGTATTTGAAGCAGAGGCATCAAGCTTCTGTTCAGGTTGTTTTGTCTCTGTAGAGTCAGCTTTTTCGTTTTCAACAACTACTGGCTGAGTATCTTGTTTCTTTTCAGGTTCAATATGCTCATTATTTTTTTTGCTTGTCATGCTTATTTCCTGTTTCTAGCTAGGGCCGGAGAGCAGCCAGTAATATTTGGTTCGTAGCACTGTGAGTATTGGTCACATTCGAGAAGCCGAGTTGTTGTGCTCGTTCTACAATGCGCTGGCTTGGGACAAATAGATGTCTTGTTGAAAGCCAAGCCAAATACTCATCAGGGGTAATTGAGCAGAGATACTCCAATTGTTCCTGACTAGTGATGACAACTTTGGACGTTTTTTTGTTTATCCATGTTTGATAGGTATTGTGGTCGCTAATAGGAATATATTCTCTACGGTAGGTCTCACAATAAGAGACTTGTGCACCTCGATTGAGTAGAGAATCTCTAATGAGCTCACGCCCACCATTACCACGTAGTATCAAAATGGACTTATTTTCTACGCCATTAAGTTCAGTAAGTTTAAGAAGATGTTCACTATCACTAACTTGAGGATAGTTTACTTTTTGTTTACAGACTTTGCTTAAAACGTGCGCAGTTTTTTGACCAACGCCAAGATAAAGCGGCGAAGTAGGCCAAATGGATGAGGTTTTTGAAAGGATGCTTTGGGCAGCCGCCACGGCGTGGTGACTGACTGCAATAATGATATCGCTGTTATTAAGCTGGGTGCTTAAATCCGCAGAGTTGGGATTATCCACGATACGAATCAGCGGATGATGGATTGCTTGAACCCCTTCATCCGCTAGTTGTTGGCAAAGCGATTGTCCCTCTGAACCGGGACGAGTCACCAACACTGTCATGATTATTCTTGGTCAACGTAGAGCTTGGTTAAGATTTCTCTCGCGCCATCATCCAGCAATTGATTTGCCAGAGTCACGCCAAGTGCTTCTGCATCTTTGCGAGGGCCAGAGATCTCACCACGAACCATCTTAGAACCGTCCGGTTCACCAACTAATGCACGTAGCCAGATGTTTTCGCCATCTAATAATGAGTAGCTGCCGATAGGAACCTGACAGCCACCTTCTAGGGTAAGGTTCATTGCACGTTCGCACAGTACACGATCAGCCGTGTCTTTATGATTCAGTGGTTCAAGGAGTTTAATCAGACGCTCGTCATCAAGGCGACACTCAATACCAACAGCGCCTTGGCCAACAGCAGGGAGAGACTGCTCTGGTTCGATGAAGCTACGAATACGCTCTTCTAGCTCTAGACGTTTAAGACCTGCAGCAGCCAGTACGATCGCATCGTATTGACCATCATCGAGTTTACCTAGACGAGTACCAACGTTGCCGCGCAGCTCTTTGATGATCAGATCTGGGCGGTATTCTAACAGTTGGCATTGGCGACGCAGACTGCACGTACCCACGACAGCACCTTGTGGGAGTTCGTCGATGTTGTTGTAAGTGTTTGATACGAAAGCGTCACGCGGATCTTCGCGCTCACAAATTGTTACCAGACCTAGACCTTCAGGGAAGTCGACAGGTACATCTTTCATTGAGTGAACCGCTAGGTCAGCACGACCTTCTAGCATGGCTACTTCAAGTTCTTTAACGAACAGTCCTTTACCACCCACTTTAGCAAGCGGAGTGTCTAGGATGATGTCACCTTTGGTCACCATAGTTACCAACTCAACCTCTAAACCAGGGTGAGCAGCTTGCAGTGCATCCCTTACAAAGTATGCCTGCCAAAGGGCAAGAGGGCTTTTTCTGGTCGCGATACGGATTGGTGCTGAATTTGTCATGGTGTTTCCGATATAGGTTCTGTAATAGCCTAATCCTACCATTATGAGGCGAGAATTCTTACTGTTTGATCATTCCATACTTTGATAGCTGAGAGATTTTCATGAGTTCACCAAAATAGTGTGATTAGTATCTCATTTGAAACATGGGCTATTATTAGAAATAGTCAATAAAGAGGACACTACGGCGCCGTGAGTTTAACTTTCTGTCATCAAGGAATTGACCAGTATGACGGGTTCCTTTGCTTTACCATTAAGGGTAAAAGTGTTAAATTGATCACGTTTTGTTGCTCCTTTCGTTCAGTAACTAAACAGAACTGCACTTAACCTCAAACCAAGGACTTACCTTGCAGGCTTACACTCAAACTTTGATTCAACGATTAGACAATCTAAATCAGCAGCGCATTGATCGTGCGTTGGCGTTGATGAATGTGCAAGGCCAGCGAGTATTCAACCTTATTCCCGCACTGCTTCACTTCAATCACCCGATGATGCCTGGTTATTATGACCAACAAGTTCCTTTTGGAATTCGTAGCTTCACGCTTAATGAATTCCAAAAGCAATTTGTCTCTGATACCGAATTAACGCTGGGTGGCAAACTCACCGAGACGGATGAACCAGCAATCCTTGGCTTGTACACCATGGGTAGTACTTCTTCTATTGGTCAAAGCACTTCAAGTGATCTTGATATCTGGGTGTGTGTTTCCCCGGATATGGATGGCGCCTCTCGCGATAGCCTAACCAACAAGTGTCTCTTGATTACCGATTGGGCTGAAACCTTGGGAGTAGAAGCGAACTTCTTCTTGATGGATGAAGAGCGTTTCCGTTCGAACCATTCAGAAGAGATGACCGGCGATAACTGTGGTTCTTCACAGCACTTATTATTGCTTGATGAGTTTTATCGCTCTGCGGTTCGTTTGGCTGGTCAGCGTTTGTTGTGGCAAATCATTCCGCCAGAAATGGAAGAGTGTTACGACGAGTATGTTCAAGGTTTGTGTCAGGATGGCTATCTTGATTGCTCGCAGTGGATCGATTTCGGCAAGCTGAATCGCATTCCCGCTGAAGAGTACTTTGGTTCAAACCTGTGGCAGCTCTATAAGAGTATCGACTCACCGTATAAATCGGTTTTGAAGGCGATCCTGTTAGAAGCCTATTCATGGGAATACCCAAACACCCAACTGCTGAGTATTGATACCAAGCGTCGCTTCTTCGCGGATGAACCGGATCTGTATGGCATGGATAGTTACTATCTGATGCTTGAGAAGGTAACGCGCTACCTAGAGCGTATTAACGACCATACTCGATTGGACTTGGTGAGGCGCTGTTTTTATCTTAAGACCCACGAGAAGTTGTCACGAGATGCGGGCATTGGTTCTGTTGCGTGGCGTCGTGAAGCCTTGACTGAGATGACTAAGTCTTGGAATTGGGGACATGAAACCATTGCTGAGCTCGATAACCGCCGTAACTGGAAGGTTGAGCAGGTTAAAGTGGTGCACCATGCACTGCTTGATGCCTTGATGCTGAGCTACCGTAATCTGATTCAATTTGCGCGTCGTAACGACATCACTTCGGCAATCAGCCCACAAGATATCAGTATCTTGGCACGTAAGCTTTACGCTGCGTTTGAGGTATTGCCAGGTAAAGTGACACTGCTGAACCCACAAATCTCTCCGGATCTGCATGAACCCGACTTGAGCTTCATCGAAGTTCGTCAGGGTCAGTCGAATAAAGCAGGTTGGTACTTGTATAAGCAGCCACTGGTTGCACACCGCATTCTTGGTCAGCCTTCTCTAGAGCACCATGAGTACTTGAGTAAGTTGGTAGCATGGTCGTTTTTTAATGGCTTGATTACCGAGTCGACACGTTTGCACTCTGTGGTACGTGACGCTCACATCGATATCGATAAGTTCTATCAAATGGTGAGCGACCTGCGTAATACGTTTTCTTTGCGTAAGCGTCGCCCAAGTATGCAAGCACTGGCGAGCCCGTGTGAGATAAGCCAGCTAGCGATGTTCATCAACTTTGAAAATGACCCGACGTCTGAATTAAGTGGTCGTGCATTAAAAGTGGACCTCAAGAACGCCGATATCTTCAGCTTTGGTGAGGAAGGTAAGAGCTTAGTCGGCAGTGTCGACTTAGTTTATCGTAACTCTTGGCATGAAGTACGTACGCTGCATTTCCAAGGTGATACGGCAATGCTGGATGCGCTGAAGACGGTACTTGGCAAAATGCACCAAGATGCTTTACCGCCAGAATCGGTTGATGTGTTCTGTTACAGCAAAAACCTGCGTGGTGTGATGCGTAACATGGTGTATCAACTGCTTGCTGAGTGTATCGATTTACGATTGAAACCGATTGAACCCGAGAAGCGCCGCCGCTTTAAGGCTATTCGTTTAGCTAATAAGATGTTTGGTCTGTTCTTCGAACGTCGTGGTGTGTCGGTACAGATGTTGGAAAACTCGGTCGATTTCTACCGTAGCATCTCAACCAATAAGCTCAAAGGCTCACCTTTACTGATGCTCGATAAAGAGCAAGAGTATCAGCTACCAGAAGTGGTGGATGGTTTTGCGAGTGAGGGCTTGATTCAGTTCTTTTTCGAAGATACCGACAAAGGCTTCAATATTTATGTATTGGACGAGTCGAACCAAGTTGAGGTCTACCACCAGTACAGCGGTGAAAAAGATGAGATGATCGCGAGCGTGAATTCTTTCTACACATCGGTAAAAGATGAGTCGAAGATGTCGTCTAAGTTGATTAACTTTAACCTACCTCAATACTACCAAATCGTTCATCCTGAAGAAGGCAATTCTTACGTTGTGCCTTATCGTAACGATGCAACTTTAGCTTCTCGGAGCTCAAAGATAGTTAACATCTAGTCTTACTAAGCCCGATTGATTTTAAAAAAAGGAGTGATTGATTCACTCCTTTTTAGTTTTGCTTACAAATGATTAGACCCAATCGATCGCTTCACCTGCGTGCTTCACGCATTCTTCTTTAACCATCTCAAACAGCTCCATGCCCGTCTTTGAACATGTCCACTTGTCGTCAACTAGCTTGAAGTGAAAGCCACCAGATTTAGACGCTAACCAGATTTCTTTCATTGGTTCTTGGCGGTTAATGATGATTTGGCTGCGGTTCTCAAACTCCAGCGTCATCACGTTACCAGTCACTTCGTAATCAATATCTGCCTCTGATTCATCGATAGCTTCTTCGATGTTTTGCATCTGTATATCGACCAGCTGATGAAATTCAGTCTCGTTCATCCTTTCTATCCTATTGCTTTTCCTGAGTGTGGTGCGATTATAGGGGGCATTGAGTTAATAATCACGATATGCAAAATGAAAAAATTAATTGCTGCTCTATTTATGATGTCCGTTATTGGACTTTCTGGTTGTGGTCAAACGGGTCCTTTGTACGATCCTGATGAAGTTCAGCAAACCGAACAATCACAATAAGTGAAAACACGCAGAAATCGTTATTTATAAGGGATAAGAACTTTGGATTACTTCAACTATCAGGAAGATGGCCAGCTTTGGGCTGAGGACGTCGCACTTTCACAACTAGCAGAGCAATATGGTACACCGCTGTATGTATATTCTCGTGCAACATTAGAACGCCACTGGAATGCGTTTGATTCATCGGTTGGTGAGCATCCGCACTTGGTGTGTTATGCCGTTAAAGCTAACTCAAACCTTGGCGTGTTGAATACTTTGGCTCGTTTGGGCTCTGGCTTCGATATCGTTTCTGGCGGTGAGCTAGAGCGTGTGGTTGCTGCCGGTGGCGATCCAGCAAAAGTTGTATTCTCTGGTGTCGGTAAAACAGCCGCTGAAATGAAGCGTGCGCTTGAGTTGAACATTAAGTGTTTCAACGTAGAGTCTGAACCAGAACTAGAGCGACTGAATAAAGTAGCTGGTGAGCTTGGTGTTAAAGCGCCGATTTCACTGCGTATCAACCCAGACGTTGATGCGAACACTCACCCTTATATCTCTACAGGTCTGCGTGATAACAAGTTTGGTATCGCTTTCGACCGTGCTCCTGCTGTTTATGAGTTTGCAAAAACACTCGATAACTTGTCTATCCATGGTATTGATTGCCACATTGGTTCTCAGTTAACGGATATCGAACCTTTCATCGATGCAACCGATCGCCTACTTGCGCTGATCGACCAGCTACGTGCTAACGGTATCAACATCAAACACCTTGATGTCGGTGGCGGCTTGGGTGTGGTTTATCGTGATGAATTACCACCACAGCCTTCTGACTACGCGAAAGCTTTATTGGCTCGCTTAGACAATCATTCTGATCTAGAGCTGATTTTCGAGCCTGGAAGAGCGATTGCTGCTAACGCTGGTGTATTATTAACGAAAGTCGAGTTCCTCAAGCCAACAGAGCACAAGAACTTTGCCATCATCGATGCAGCAATGAACGATCTAATGCGCCCAGCACTTTACCAAGCTTGGCAGGATATTGTTCCTGTGAGCCCTCGTCAGGGTGAAACTGTGACTTACGATTTGGTTGGCCCAATCTGTGAGACAGGCGATTTCCTAGGTAAAGATCGTGACCTTGTTCTTGAAGAAGGTGATCTGCTAGCAGTTCGTTCAGCGGGTGCTTATGGCTTCGCGATGTCATCTAACTACAACACTCGTTCGCGTGCGGCTGAAGTGATGGTGGATGGCGATAAAACTCACTTGGTTCGTCAGCGTGAAGAGCTTACGAGTCTGTGGGAACTTGAAAACATTCTTCCGGAGTAATTTTAAGCGTTATGCACTTCCACTTTTCTAAAATGCATGGTTTGGGCAATGATTTCATGGTCGTGGACTGCATTACTCAAAATATTTTCTTTTCTCCAGATTTGATCCGTCGCTTGGCGGATCGTCACACTGGCGTGGGCTTTGATCAGCTACTTGTGGTTGAGGCTCCCTATGATCCAGAAACTGATTTCCATTACCGCATATTCAATGCGGATGGCAGTGAAGTGGAGCAGTGTGGCAATGGTGCACGTTGTTTTGCACGATTCGTTCGCATGAAAGGCTTAACGAATAAGTACAGCATCAACGTGAGTACCAAGAAAGGTAAAATGGTTCTCAAGATTGAAGAGAATGACCTGATCACGGTGAACATGGGCATTCCTGAGTTCGAACCCGGCAAGATTCCATTCAAGGCCAAGCAGCCAGAGAAGACGTATATCCTAAGAACGGATGTACACACCTTATTCTGTGGTGCGGTAAGCATGGGTAACCCACATGTGGTTACCGTGGTTGATGACGTCGACACGGCTGATGTGGACACCTTAGGCCCACTACTTGAATCACATGAACGTTTCCCTGAGCGTGTTAATGCTGGCTTTATGCAGGTCGTTAACCGTGAAGAAGTTCGTCTACGTGTTTACGAACGCGGCGCGGGTGAAACTCAGGCATGTGGCAGCGGAGCGTGTGGCGCAGTTGCAGTGGGTATCACTCAAGGCTTACTGGCTGAGAATGTGAAGGTTCGTCTACCAGGCGGTGACTTACACATTAGCTGGCAAGGCCCGGGTAAACCTCTGTTTATGACCGGCCCTGCAACGCATGTGTTTGATGGTCAACTTTCTTGCTAATAACGACCCAAAACAAATATATTCATAAAAATAAAGGATAGGTTTTGTCTTACGTTGAAGCCGACGCACTCACCGCAGAAGTGGTCGCGGAATATTTACGTGATAACCCAGATTTTTTCCAAGACCGAAAAGATTTGGTTGATCGCCTTGCTATCAATAACGTTGAGCAGGGCGCTGTTTCTCTGGTTGAGGTTCAGCTTAAACGCCAACGTCATCGAATCGAAGAGCTTGAAGAAGAGATCACTGGCTTGATGTCGTTGGCAGCAAATAACGATAAAACCTTCTATGAGTTTATGGATCTGCAAGCGCAAGTGCTGAAATGCAGTGACTTCATGCAGGTGATAAAAGCCGTTGAACAAAAAGCGTTAGATCTTGGGCTTAAGGCTCATGTTCGTATTCTTTCGCAATCTGGCTTTTATCAGTTGAGTGCTGAGGGTTACTCTAAGTTTTCGCTTAACCATTTCAATGGCAAAGATGCTTATCTTGGACGCTTGAGAAAAGCCGACAGACACGATTTGTTTGGTGATTATCCAGTTCCAGAGCTAGGCTCTTATGTAGTACTACCGCTTGCTAAGCAGTCTCCATTGGGTTTGCTCGCCTTTTCTAGTGAAGATGGCGGACATTTCCAACCCCATATGGATACGCTCTTTTTACGCCATTTAGCACTTGTTGTCGCTCATTTGGCGGACACCTTACCTTGGCAGATAAATAATGAGCCTAGAGCCCAAAATACCTCTTCCTAACAGCCTTCAAAAGCCACTTTCTCGCTTCTATGAATATCTCCGAAGCGAGAAGGGACTCAGCCTACACACCCAACGTAATTACAAACAACAACTTGAAACCATGGCCGGTCATTTAGTCACTCTAGGGCTAAAGGATTGGGGTCAAGTCGATGCGGCGTGGGTCAGACAACTGGCCAGTAAAGGCATGCGTGAGGGAATGAAAGCGAGCAGCATTGCAACGCGCTTATCGTCACTGCGCAGCTTCTTTGATTTCCTTGTGTTGCGTGGCGAAATGACCGCCAATCCAGCCAAAGGTGTCTCTGCACCTCGCAAACAACGCCCTTTGCCTAAAAACCTCGATGTTGATGAAGTGGGTCAACTGCTTGATGTGAATGAGGACGATCCATTGTCGATTCGTGATCGAGCGATGATGGAGGTGATGTATGGTGCTGGATTACGACTGGCAGAACTGGTCGGCATCAATCTGAAAGATGTGTTGGGTCGACAAGGCGAAATCCGAGTGATTGGTAAAGGCGACAAAGAACGCAAAGCGCCTTTTTCTGGTTTAGCTAAAGAGTGGGTCGATAAATGGCTCAAAGTTCGTGGTGAATTGGCTTCACCGGGTGAAACCGCGCTGTTTGTCTCTAAGCTCGGGACTCGTATCTCTCACCGCAGCGTGCAAAAGCGCATGGAAGAGTGGGGCAAGAAGCAATCTGTCGCGAGCCACATCAGCCCGCATAAACTGCGTCACTCCTTTGCAACGCATGTGCTGGAATCGAGCCAAAATCTTCGTGCTGTGCAAGAGTTGCTTGGCCATGAAAACATCTCGACGACCCAAGTGTATACCCACTTAGATTTCCAACACTTAGCACAAGCTTATGATCAGGCTCACCCGAGAGCTCGTAAGAAGAATAAAGATTAGATTAAAGGGTTTACTATGCGAATTTATCGAGGGTTAAAGCCCATCAAAGCCATGACCTTTGACTTGGATGACACCCTGTATGACAACTGGCCTGTGATCATGAAGGTTGAGAAAGAGATGGCACAGTGGCTTTATCAAAAGCACTCAGTGTCGGCTTCTTTATCGCTTGAAGAGTGGCAGGGCATTAAGCAGCAAGTCGCATCTGAAAACCCAGCTTTGAAACATGATGTCACCGTGTGGCGTGAAACTCAGATTAAGAGTGGTTTGCTGCAATTGGGTTACTCTCTGCAGCAAGCAGAGCAAGCGGCTCGAGAGGGCATTGAGCATGCCTTGTGGTTGCGTAATCAAGTCGATGTCCCTCAAGAAACGCATCGAGTGATGACTGAACTTAGCCAACGTATTCCTCTGGTTGCGATTACCAATGGCAATGTCGATCCACACAAAATTGGCTTAGGGCTGTACTTTCAATTAATCCTTAAAGCCGGCCCTGATGGCAGAGCAAAACCCTATCCAGATATGTTTGAAAAAGCTCAGCAACACCTAGGTTGTGACGCTGAGAATATTCTTCATGTTGGCGATCACCTCAAAACGGATGTCTATGGAGCCAAGCAAAATGGCTTCCAAGCGTGCTGGTTTAATGACACTGGTTCCAATTTATACCGCTCCCCGAAGGCGAGTGTGCTCCCTGATGTTGAAATAGACCAACTTAGCGATCTTATGCGACTAATTTAATGGCTCGGTAAGCTTATTGTGTCGCATTTATGCTATTGAATTGTTACATTAGTCGCCTATAAAAGCCTGATTAGGCTAGGATAATTGGCGACTACTTTTTATCGATTCATTTCAGTCATAGCAGTGGTTGCGGGTTGTTACTTCACTCGATTTTGAACAAGGGTTGGCATGCAAACATTTACATTTCTCGCAAATACTGAGGCGTTATTTAGAGCTCAATTTGATCAGCGAGAATGGTGTGACAGCAAACAGTACCTTATTCAAATTTTCTCAGCTCAATCTTCAGATCTAGCTCGTCAAATCGCGGGTGTTGCCCTCAATCGTTTAAATAATGCGACGCTAATTGGCCAGAGTGCTCGTCATGTTATCTGTGATAATTGCCTTGAAAGTGCATGCACCTTAGTCATCATCAGTGAGTTCAACGAAACCCATCTAACCTCTGCGGTCCAGCCTTTTTCCGGCAATCCAAATCAAGACAGCCAAGACTTAGCTTTTCAGCTGCGCCTTACAGAAGAAACCAAAACGGTCATCAGCTTGTGCGATCAGGTTGAAGGGCGTGATTATCCTATTTATAGCGCTTTTGAAAATTTGCCTTACGCCTTGCCGATAGCTGGTGGACTGTGCCATGAGAATGAATTTGGCCGTTGGGTTATGTATAACGAGCAAACCTACCAGCACGCCTGTGTTGCTGTGGCTCTGACTAACCCAAGATTGAAGGTTTGGTCGGACGCGTACTCTGAGTGGAACCCGATTGGGATGAAGCTACGAGTCACACACGCAATCGGAAATCGCTTATACGCATTGAACGACAAGCCGGCTATTGAAGTATTCAAACATTACCTTGCGGATGGCAAAGACCTTCCTTTTAGTCAACTGATGAGCTTTCCACTTTATCGAGAACTTGGCAGAAAGAAGGGTATCTCGACGCCGCTACGTATTAATGATGATGGCAGTATTGAGTTTGATAGCCCTTGGCATGTCGGTGAAGAGGCGCAGTTTTGTTATAACCACCCATCGCTCACTGCAGAAAAGGTGCACCACGGTGCCGAGATGCTAGCCATGCATCAGCCTGAATCGGTGATCATTTATAACTGCGTATCTCGACTTGAATTTATCGACAGTAAACTTGAGCTCAAGCCATTTGAAGGGATAGTGAATACATGTGGTGCCTACTGCATGGGGGAGCTATACCGTAATGAAGACCGCCAAGAGATACTGCACCACAGCTTGACTTATATCGCTATGCGCGAGTCTGACGAGATTAAAGAGTTTCATTGCGAAGACTTTCAGTGTGGCTCAACCGTGTCGCCATTGCTTAACCTAGTCAGAAATGCAGTCGCTGATCTCGACAGTATGAATACTCAGATGGAAAAGAAACTCCATCAACAAGCGCGTCGCTTAACCGAAAGCTATCGCATTGACTCGCGTACTGGTTTGCCGAACCGTATCGTACTGAAAGAGCGCCTCAATACGATTCTGTTCAGTGAACATCTGCTGACCTTAAAGCTAACCAACTTCCATCAGGTTAACGAGAAGTATGGTTATCAAGTGGGGGATCAGCTGCTACTCGATCTGTCTAATCACTTTATCGAGCGATTACAGCTTCGTGTGGTTAAAGAGCCTCGCGTGAAGGTAGAGCTATTCAGTATTGGTGTTGGAGAGTGGGCGATTATCTTCAATGCTAGTGTTGGTAGTACGAAAATAAAAGAAGGTTTCGTTGAGTTCGCCGATGACATCGAACACATAAATTTTGAGCCATATGGTTTGGCTGATATTGATTACCTGTCAGTTTCTCTGTGTGGCGGCTTTGCTAGTCGTTGTGACTTCTTAACCGACAGTGGTGACCAGATCTTATTGAAAGCGATCGAAGCTCGACGCTATGGAGTACGTAACAATACCCACATCACCAATGCCAAAGATATTCAGGTGAGCGAAGAGGACCGCAAAGAGCAACTCGGTTGGTTGAGTTGTGTAAGTCGTGCGATTCTAGATCAGAACATCATCACCTATTCCCAGCCGATTGTGGAGTCGGTTACGCACGAAATGATTGGCCAAGAGTGCTTGGTCAGAATCATGGAGTCAGACGGTACCATTGTGCCACCAGGTAAGTTCTTACCTATCATTGCCGACACGCACCTTTACACTCGCCTCAGCCGACACATGATTAAGAACACCATAGGTTATATGGCGGATAAGCAAAGCCCATTTTCTATCAACCTATCCCCGCAAGATTTGTTGAGCGATAAGACGCTCGAGGTCCTTGAGGCTGCGATCAGTGGTATGAACGATCCTACTCGACTTGGTTTAGAAGTTCTCGAGTCTGAACAGATTAAAGATTATGGCCGCATGATTGAGGTGTGTGATCACTTCCGTGCGCTTGGGGCGAGAATCATTGTTGATGACTTTGGCTCTGGTTATTCCAACATCGAGGAAATCATTAAGCTTGAGCCACAGATCATTAAGCTCGACGGTAGCTTGATTCGTAATATCGACAAAGATCAAAAACAAAGAAACATAGCCTCTCAGTTGATTCGTTTGTGCCAAGTGTTCAATGCCAAAACGGTCGCTGAATTTGTCCATAACCAACAGGTTTGTGAGATAGCAGAGCAAATGGGTGTCGATTATCTGCAGGGTTACTACTTCGGTGAGCCTAAGCGACTGTTTTAGCAGTTAAAGCTTCCCGCATTGTGTAACGACTGGCTATAAAAGTACTGCGCCGCCATTAATGACTGCTTTTTGGCGGAATGAATGATGTCTAACTAAGGTCACATTATTCATAACGCGATCGCAAGTATTCCGTGCAAGCCTTATCTATAATAAGCACAATAATAAATCATTAACGTAACGATTAATGTGAATATGCAGTCGACTTCTCTCCTGATACAAGACATTGAGCAAACCCAACGTGAATTGGAAAAGATAGATTTTCATCAACATGAAAGCCTACTGATTCAGGTGTTTTCGTCTTTCGAGAAAGGTTCTGTTTTGGCTGCCTGCCAAGTGATTCAATCGACTTTTCCCAATGCCAAATTGATTGGTTGCAGTGCTAACCACTACATTAGTCAAGGTGTCATCCTGCATCAAGGTCTTTATCTGATTGTTACCCGCTTTGACGCGACGTCTTACTCTTGTGGTGTTGTCGAATATAGCGAACAACCATTGCTCGATAGCCACGCTATGTGGCAACAGCTTGAGTGCAATGATAATACTCAAAGCATCATCTGTTTCGCAGACCGCTTGCAGATAAATAACCGAGATTTATTTTCAGCGTTTGAGCAGTCGATGTATTCATTACCGATCTGTGGCGGTGCATCGACCATCACAGATAATGGGCGATGGGTGATGTTAGACGGCATTTGCTATGAAAATGCCTATGTGATGTTGGCGCTGCACAGTGTTGAGCTCTCCATCGCTAAGGGTTACTACACTGAATGGAATCCGATTGGTCGAACTTTTCGAGTGACAGGTGCTCAAGAGAACCGGTTGTTGGAACTGGATGGGATGCCTGTTCGCGAACTCTACAATCGTTACCTCGCTGATGGCCTCGAAGTGCCTTTTGAGCAACTGCATAACTTTCCCTTGATGGTCGGTGACCCGAAAGAGCAAAACATTCACTTACCGCTCAAGGTAACGGAAAGTGGAGAGATAGAATTCAGCGGCCTGTTCCAAGTGGGCGATGAGGTCCGGTTTTGTTATGACCATCCATCACTGACCTTAGAGCAGATACGACTGGGCGTGCAGCAGATCGCCTCTCATAGGCCAGGACAGTTCTTCATTTATAACTGTACATCTCGTATCGACTTTATTGATGGCAACCAAGAGGTTGAGGTTTTCCAAAAATTGGCCGACAGCTATGGCGTTTACTGCATGGGAGAACTTTATCAAGAGAATGGCCAACAGCGAATCTTGCACCATAGCCTCACTTATCTTGCGCTTAGAGAAGGCGAGGGTAAGGCGGTATTGCCATTAGAGACGCAACCCGCGACCAACATATCCCCTCTGTTTTCATTGATCCGAAATGCACTGCTTGATGTCGATGACATGAACAACAGCATGGCGAGTAAGATTCAGCAGCAAGCCACTGCATTGACGGCAAGCTATCGAATTGATCACCGTACAGGTTTACCCAATCGAAGTGTGCTGCGTGAGAAACTGTCGAAGATGAGCAGTGATAGCCACTTACTAGCTTTGAAGGTCACGACCTTTGGTCAGATCAATGAGAAGTATGGTTATCGAGTAGGTGACAAGCTTCTGCATGATTTGAGTGAGTACTTTCAAAAGGCGCTGTGGCAGTTCTTTGATGAGGGCTGTCAGCTCTACAGTATCGGTATTGGTGAGTGGGCGGTGGTGTTTGATAGTTGGGCGAGCCAAGAACATATTCATCAGCGATTCTCGGAATTTGCCGATCAAACCGAGCATGTGAATTTTGAGCCTACCGGTTTACCCGATATTGATTACTTGTCGGTGTCTATCTGTGCGGGTATCGCCAGCCGTCGAGATTTCCCGACTACCTCTATTGATGACTTATTGTTGAAGGCGATTGATGCGAGGCGCAGCGCTGTCAGCCAGAACAAGCACCTAGTGAGCGCCAAGGCACTCATTCAATTGGAGAAGCATCGCCAAGAGCAACTTGGTTGGCTGTCGTGCGTGAGTCGCGCGGTGCTTAATCAGAATATTGTGGCGTGCTCTCAGCCCATAGTTTCAGCACACAGTCATCAGGTAGAGAGCTACGAGTGTTTGGTTCGAATTGAAGAGGACGGTCAGTTAATTGCACCGGGTAAGTTCTTGCCAATCATTGAAGGAACCCATCTCTATACACGCCTCAGTCGTCAGATGATAACGCGCACCTTGGATTTTATGAGTCAGCGAACCGATTCGTTCTCAATTAATTTAGCGCCACAAGATTTCAGCAATGAGAAAACCATTCTTCACCTTGAACAAGCGATCAAGAAAATCAGTCACCCACAGCGTATTGGCTTGGAGGTGTTAGAAACGGAACAAATTCAGGATTACGGTCGCTTGATTGAGGTGTGTAATCACTTCCGCGATCTTGGTGTGAATATTATTGTTGATGACTTTGGTTCGGGTTATTCGAACATTGATGAGATATTGAAGCTAGAACCACAGGTGATCAAGCTTGATGGCAGTTTGATTCGCAATATTGATAAAGATAAAAAGCAGCGCAAGATCGCTCAGCAGTTGGTGAGCTTATGCCAGATTCTGAATGCTAAGACGGTGGCGGAGTTCGTTCATAATGAGCAGGTGTGCCGTATTGCTGAAGACATGGGGGTCGATTACTTGCAAGGGTATTACTTTGGTCAACCTCAGCGTTTGTTTTGATGGAGCGAGCGTTTCACGTGAAACACTGGTTGGCTCAATAACGAAAATACGATGTAAAAAGGGTGAGCTTATGGCTCCCCCTTTTTGTTTTTAGTGTCTGTCTCGTCCCGAAATGTGTTTTTACCTTCCCGCGCGCCTGCTTGGTCTATTTGAGGGCGTGGCCACACTTGTCGGCGTGGAACACTTTTAGATAATGCTGGTAGTAGTCATCAATGAGCTTGGCAGATTCACTTTCACCTAAAGATTTGAGTAACTCAATACCCACTTCACAAGTACACAAGTGGCCACTGTCTTGGTTGCGGCGCAAGGTGTATGAAGATTCGCTGGTAATATCGAGGTGAACTTGCGGAACGGCTTGTAACCACGAGCTCTTGTTAAGCATCTTCTTCGCTTCTTGCCATGTGCCATCCAAGATGATGAATAGCGGCTTACGGCTCTGGGCTTGGGTCATTACAGCTTGCTGGCACTCGACACTTTGATCACTTGGGAATAAAAGAAACGGTTGTCGTGTTTCATCGTCAAGCAGTGCGATGAGCTCCGCTGGTGGTGTTTTCCTTTGCCATACAATGGACTGACACTGATCAAGGGATTGCTGAAGCAGCTTCCCTGTATTGGTATCGCGTGACAGTTCATTCTCATGAGTGAGCAGTACAAGATCGATTTGGCTTGCGACACTAGGTATCAGGTGACAAATACATTGGTGAGTGAAGCTACAACCATGGCAAGCTTGTTGGTTACTCATGTTTACAACTTAACTCCACTTTGTGCGGGTGAGATACCATCAGCAAACAAAACCACGTCGCTGATATCAGCATCATCTGCAACTGGAGCGACACTTGGGTTTAGCGGGTAGCTGACACCAGAGTATGAAAGTGTGTGTTTCGCCGGTGTTGCACCGCCGCCACTGACATTGAAGATCAGATCCTGCCAGCCGTGGTTTTGCGATTTACCTAAGCGTATGTCGCCCTTAACCAGTGTCACTCGGCTATTGAAGCGCCAGTTATCTTGATGGTTTTCGAAAATTAGCAGTGTACAGCCACCAGAACCACACCAATCGAGTTGGGCGAACAGCTCTTCTTTACCGTCGCCGTTGAGGTCGTAGGTTAACCAGCGGTATTTAGTGTCGTCAGGTGAGCTGTTGTTGATCTTAAAGTATTCGCGGATCGCTTGGTCGACTTTTGGATCAAGTTGATCGCTGGAGTTCACCTGCTTTGCGGTTAGATCAACGTTAGTGGTGGTGTTTACTTGTGCTTGCGCACTCTTAGCTTCGAATAGCACCAGACCGCCATTGGCAATCGGATACACCACGTTGCCCACTTTCTCTTTTTCAGCGATTAGCTTGCCATTCTCGAGTGTGAAGATGCGCTCGGAGATCAAATATTGTTGCTGGTGGCGAGTCATAACCACTTGTACCTGATTTTGGTTCAGTTGCTGCCAGAAGCCTTGTTCAACAATAGAAGGGTCTCCATTGCTGTATGAATAAGTCGTGATAGCACTGTGGTCATTGTTGAGTTCAAGGTTGATAGAGAACCCTGAGTTTTGCGTTGAGCTAGCGAAGTAGAGTCCGCTCCAGTCCAGCGTTGGATCTTGGTTAGAGACCGTCGCACAGCCATTATAGTTACTGTCATTGAGGTTAAGCTTGGCATGCCATCCATAGATAGAATCGCTCATGCCGTCGCTACAGCTCTCTTTCGTAAGGTTGAGTTTGCCTTGTGCAGCTTTACCTTCTAATTGGTAGTCACGGCTGCTCGATGTGGTGCGGCTTGATTCAATATCGAGGGTCTGTGGCTGTTCGCCCATCTTGGTGTATTTCAGCTGGTCTTTATCGAAGGTTGCTGACCAGAAGGGTTCATTACCAAATACTCGTGTTGAGCGCAGCGGTTGGACGCAGCGATCTGGGTTCTCTGCGGTTAGGATGTTCACTTGGTCAACCACGAAACGCGCTGTGAAATCTGCGTTATAACCCGTTTGGCTCGGCACGGTTAGGTGACCAATCAGCTCGCCATATAAGGCTTGGTAAGGTCTCGTTGAGAGCCCTTGTGCTTCTAACGCTAACTCTGGAGATAAGTCTAACCAGTATTGTTGTTGGCTACCGCAAGGAGTGAAGGTTCGGCTTTCATGGCCAACCACCACCTGACCACGCATGATGAAGGTTTGCGGTTGAATGCTCAGTGGCTCATCCAAGTTTGCTGGGGGCTGTTCAGGTTGTTGCGGCGTATCAGGTGCCGTAACACAGCCTTGTAGAGCGAACGCGACTAGCCATGTCACTGGGTTTTTCATTACCTTCATGTTATATCTTCCTCGGAGCAACCGTTAATTGGATTTATTATGGCATATTGGTTATTTAAAACAGAACCCGACACCTTCTCTATTCAGACTCTTAGAGTACAAAAAACCTCTTGTTGGGAGGGTGTACGCAACTATCAGGCTCGAAACATGATGCGTGATGACGTCAAGCTTGGCGATCTGGTGATGATATACCACTCATCATGTAAAAAAGTTGGCGTAGCGGGGATCGCTAAAGTAACCAGAGAAGCCTACCCAGACCACTTTCAGTTCGACCCTGAGAGTGATTACTACGATCCTAAGTCTTCACCCGATAACCCACGCTGGATCATGGTGGATGTCGAGTTTGTGCGAGTGACTGAGCGCTTGATTCCTTTGGTTACGCTTAAAGCCATGCCTGAACTCTCCGAAATGCCCTTGGTGAAACGCGGTAATCGCTTATCGATCATGCCGGTTACCGAACAAGAGTGGCAGGCAATCTTAAGCAAAGAAGTGTTAGGTTCTCGATAGCGTTAGAGAGAGCTTTTTACGTAAGGTTCAAAAAAGGCAGCCAGTTGGCTGCCTTTTTATTTATTCAGATCTGTTCAACGAGCGAGATTAGAGCAGATGCTTTTCTAGGTAGTGAGCAACGGCATCGTCTGCGTTACTGCCAATCACTTCATTGTCAGGTAGTGCTTTCATCACTTTCTCATGTGATGTACCCATGATTAGACCTTTACCCGCCATAGCCAGCATTTCAGCGTCGTTCATGCCATCACCAAAGGCAACACAGTTATCCAGAGTCAGGTTTAGTGATTTTGCAACAGCGTCTAGAGCGTGGCCTTTAGAGACTTCAGCTGCCATCACTTCCAGACACCAAGGTGTAGAGAAGGCGATGTTCAGTTTGTCGCCAAAAGCATCTCTTAGCTTTTGTTCAAACGTGACGAGATATTCGTGGTCTTGTTCTGGATGTGTGAAGAAGACTTTCGCGATGCCTTCGCTTGGTGCGTTTTCAGCTTCAAAGCGCTTGTAGCTAAAGCCAGACTCACTGTGGAATTTAGCCAACATTTCATCTTCACGGTCTAGTAACCAATCTTCATTCTGGTACATGTGAATAAAGAGGTTTGGATCTTGGCGCACAATATCAATAACTGGCTGAACGAGTTCCTGAGGTACGTTCTGGCTATACATCAGTTGATCGTTTTGGTCATGCACGCGTGCACCGTTTGAAGTGATCATGTACGCCGGAATACCTGCTATCTGACGAATACCCGCCACATCGACGTGGTGACGACCCGTAGCGAAGATGAAGGTATAACCTTGGTCGTGTAATTTCTTAAGCGTTAGCTTGGTAAAGTCGCTTAGCTGATGGTTGGGAGCCAAAAGCGTACCATCTAAATCAGAAGCAACAATTTTCACGGAATCTTTTAGTGCAGGAATACTCATTTAACCCTCATTGCAAAATGCTTAACCAATATTGACGCTAGCCAGCGCTAGAATCATTTTAACTACAATATCTCTAGGTAGAAATTGTATGCCAAATTCATGCAAGAAAAGAGGGCAAAGCTCACTTACTTCTCTTCCTCTTTAGCGCTTATTTTCTTGGTAGGTTGCTTAGCCTATTAGCTCTAGGCGAAAAACTGATTGATCGCATCCAGTGTTTGATTGCGATATTCATCCTGCTCAAACAACACCTCATGCCTAGAACCCTCAATCAACTTAAACTGACAATCAGAGTTGGTTTTCTTCAGCTTAGAGATGAACTTTACTTGAGCACTGTTACTGACAATCTTTTCATCCCCAGCTTGAATCAATAGCAGAGGGATCTTGATTTGACGAGTTTGTTGAATTGCTTGCTTGGCGGCCATTAACCCTTGCCACACCCAACGCGTGCTTGGTCCACCCACCTGCAAAGATGGAGACTCGTCATATAAGCGGCGGAACCACTGATAGCGAACCTTACTGTGGCTCAGTAAGTTGTTTTCAAAAGGCTTCGAATAATATGCTTGCTGGCCCGGCGCGTAAGTTGGCTTGGCATAAAAAGCGGTAAGCACTTGTCCAACGATCATCGCGATAGGTTTCAGGTACCACTCGGTATTGATACCAAACATCGGAGCGCACAGAGTCACCTTATCAAACGGGTGGTCTGGATGGGTTTGTAGGTAGCGAGTGGCTATGGTGCTGCCCATTGAGTGTGCGAGCAGGTAGCGATTGGAATACTTACTGAGATCAAAACTGGCAATGACGTCAGACATGTCAGATTCATAATCATCAAACTCATGAATGTGACCAATGTCAGAGTCTGTTACCATACGTTCAGACTGGCCTTGACCTTGGTGGTCAAATGAATAAACGTCATAGCCTTGTTGATAAAAATCATAAAAGATTTCTTGGTATTTTTGGCAGCATTCGATACGGCCATTTGAAATCACAATAGCTTTGCTGTGCTTTTCTGAGGTGAGGCTGCACCAGTACAGTTTCTTTTTACCAGACGATGTTAAAAACCCCTCTTTTCTTTGTTGCCAAAGAGCGTTGATCGGGTGTTTAATCGCATGATCGAACTGAGGTTCTTGAGTGTAAGGGAAGGTGGCTTCGCTGTGGTTTTCCATGGGAAATTACCTGAACTGATGCGTGTGAGAGCTTTATTGCTACTAATGTTGTTAGATTAAAGAACTAGTAAGGAAATGCAAATGGATACTCATGTTTGGCTTGCTTATGTTGTCACAGCGATTTTGTTTAGCTTGGCTCCGGGCTCGGGTACCGTTAACTCAATCAGTAATGGGCTTAGCTATGGCACTAAAAAGTCACTCGCATCAATTGTTGGCTTACAGCTTGGTCTTGCGTTTCACATTATGCTGGTGGGCGCGGGTATCGGTGCACTCGTTGCTAAGTCTGCGTTGGCGTTCACCATCATTAAGTGGGTCGGCGTGGTGTACTTACTTTGGTTAGGTATTCAAAAGTGGCGTGATAGCTCGAGCCTAGTAGCATCTGAAGAAAGCTCTACTCTGTCGAGTGGCAAACTGCTGAGAAACGCTGTGCTTATCAACCTAACTAACCCGAAATCAATCGTGTTTTTGGTGGCTTTGTTTCCTCAGTTTATTGACCCTACACAACCTCAAGCACCTCAGTTATTAGTGCTAGGTGTGACGACAGTATTCATTGATAGCGTTGTTATGTTGGGTTACACCTCATTAGCGTCACAAATGGGACGTTTTATTCGCTCTGATCGCATAATGGGTAAGATAAATAAAATATTTGGTGGTATGTTCATGGGCTGCGGTGCTTTGCTAGCTGCCGCGAAAGCTTAGATTAAGCGACTGAGTTATAGTTAAACCAATCAGAGTTATCAAGAAATGACCGCTACATACGTTGCTCGACAACCTATCTTAAATCGCAAGAGGAATACACTCGGCTATGAGTTGTTATTTCGCGATGGAGAAAAGAATGCGTACCCAGCGCATATTGAGTCTAATCGAGCAACGTATCGTCTGATTGTTGAGAACTTCTTGTCTGTTGGTCTTAACCCTTCTATTCCATCTTCACGCTGCTTTATCAACTTCCCTTATCAAAGTTTGATTCGTCGACTGCCCTTAAGTTTGCCGAAAGATAAGGTGGTGGTAGAGATTCTGGAAACCTGTAAACCAACAGATGAATTGTTGGAAGCGGTTAAAGACCTTTACCAAGCGGGTTACATGATTGCCCTAGATGATTTTACTTCGACCCCAGAATGGGAACGTTTCCTTAAATACACGCATATCGTAAAGCTCGATATTATGCAGATGGGTTTGGATGAAGCGTGTGATTTGGTTAGGGCGCATCAAGGGAAAAAGTTTAGCTTTTTGGCGGAGCGCGTTGAGACCGAACAAGAATTCCAGCAAGCCAAAGAGGCTGGCTTTAAGTTTTTCCAAGGTTACTTTTTCAATAAACCGGAAATCATCAAGAGTAAATACATTAGCCCTGAGCAAGTGATTGCTATGGAGCTGTTTCAAGAAGTGTGTAAGCCCGATGTGGACTTTCAACGGGTGGAGAGCATTGTCGCGAAAGATGTGGCGCTCTCATATAAGCTGCTGCGTTTTGTGAATACTATGTCGCCGCGCCTTGAAGTTACCATCTCTTCTTTTCGTCAGGCTTTGGTATATCTAGGTCAAGAGAAACTGAAAATGTTTGTCTCGTTAGCCGTCGCCTCTTATGTGTCCGATAAAAAGCCTAAAGAGCTGTATGGATTGTCTCTACAGCGTGCTCAGTTTTGTCAGCGTATGTCTCGCTATCAGGCATTTGAAGGGTATAGAGAACAGGCCTTTATGATTGGCTTATTCTCCTTGTTGGATGCTCTGTTGGACTTGTCGTTAGATAACTTAGTCGAGCAGTTGCCGCTGTGTAAAAGTATCAAGGTTGCTCTATTACGTAGAGAAGGGCCATATGGTACCTTGCTCGCACTTGAAGAGAGCTTTGAGCATGCCGATTGGCAACAGATTGATGAGCACTGCGCCGATTTAGGATTAAGCGTGGATCAGGTTAAAACGGAGCTTACTGAAGCGCGCCGTTGGAGCCATACCGTGACCAACAAGCTCTGATATTTCTTCGTTAAACTTTTATGACAATTGAAACGCACGCCTTGACGTGCGTTTTTTTATATCTAAGATATGTGTATATCCATATATGAGTATGTTTTTATGCTTCCTCACCAATTTTTTAAATTACTGTCCGATGAAACGCGAGTGCGTTGCTTAATGTTGATAGTTCGCAATGAGTGCTTATCGGTTGGTGAGTTGACTCAGGCATTGCAAGAAAGTCAGCCAAAGGTTTCACGCCATCTTGCGCAGCTGCGTTCAAACGGTGTTTTGATTGATGTTCGCCAGGGGCAGTGGGTGTTTTACCGCCTGTCACAAGATTTACCAGGTTGGATGCTAAAGTTAATTGACGACCTTATTGCATCGAACTGTTTGAAAACTGAATACCAGCAAGATATTGAGCGCTTAGAGTCGATGAACTCACGCCCAGTATGTTGCGTTTAAATACATTAAAACTTAATGCCGAAATAGTTGTAGTTGCAGCTAGGCGACAAGTGAACTTATCCCTATGAGCATAGTGGCTCTATGTAATTAGGGCGGCCGGCGATCCGGTAAGTGAACGTAGTCAACAACGCTGCGGCTTCAAATATGAAGGCAATTAACTGAGAGAACAGAAAATGACAGTCAAAGTAGGTATTAATGGTTTTGGTCGTATCGGCCGTCTAGCACTTCGCGCAGCATTCGATTGGGATGAGCTAGAATTTGTTCAAATTAACGATGTTGCTGGCGACACAACAACACTGGCCCACCTTCTAGAATTTGATTCAGTTCAAGGTCGCTTTCACCACGAAGTAACTGCAGAAGGCGATGAGATGATCATTAATCGCCAGCGCATCAAGACCACACAAGAGCGCGACATCGATGCGATCGACTGGTCTGGTTGTGATGTGGTTATCGAAGCGACAGGTGTTCACCGTAAGACCTCTTTCCTAAACAAATACCTAGAGCAGGGCGTGAAACGTGTTGTGGTATCGGCGCCAGTGAAAGAAGAAGGCATCGCAAACATCGTTGTTGGTGTGAATGACAATATCTTCGACCCTGCGGTACACAAAATCGTAACGGCAGCGTCTTGTACAACGAACTGTATCGCGCCAGTGGTTAAGGTGATCAACGAGAAGCTTGGTATCGAGAACGCAGCCTTCACCACTATTCACGATTTAACTAACACGCAAACTATTCTTGATGCGCCGCACAAAGACTTACGCCGCGCACGTGCATGTGGCATGAGTCTTATCCCAACAACGACGGGCAGCGCCAAAGCGATTGTTGAGATCTTCCCTGAGCTAGAAAACCGCATCAACGGCCACGCAGTTCGTGTACCGCTAGCGAACGCTTCTCTGACAGACATCATCTTCGAAGTGAAGCAAGACACCACGGCAGAAGAAGTTAACGCGATGCTGAAAGAAGCGTCTCAGAATGAACTAAAAGGTATTCTTGGCTTTGAAGAGCGTCCACTGGTTTCTATCGATTACAAAGGCGACCAACGCTCAACAATCGTGGATGCACTATCAACGATGTTGGTCGGTAAGCGCATGGTTAAGATCTACGCTTGGTACGACAATGAGATGGGTTACGCAACACGTACCGCTGAGCTTGTTCGTACCGTTGGCCTTGCTTAATAAGAATCTGGAGAAGATATAATGATACATCCAACATGGCAACTAGACCTAGAGCAAGGTGCGCTAGTGCTTACTCCGTGCCCAGGCACAAAAGAAGCAACGCTTGATGCATCACTGGCTCAGCTAAAAGAGCAAGGCGTTGAAGCTATCGTGACAGCACTTGATGACCATGAGCTTGCAAGCAAAGACGTGGCGGCACTTGGTGAAAAAACACGTGCGTTAGGTATGCAATGGTTCCAGATCGAAATTGAAGACGACTGTGCACCGGGTGCTGGTTTTGCTGCGAAGTGGCAAGCAGCTAGCCCTGAGCTACATAACATCGTCGATAACGGCGGCAAGGTTGCAATGCATTGTATGGGCGGCTCTGGTCGCACTGGTTTGTTCGCAGCTCACCTACTGTTAGAAAAAGGCTGGGATTTGAGCAAGGTAGTTCAAGAGGTGCAGGCACTGCGTCCAGGTGCCTTCACTAAACCTATCCAGGTTGAATACATTAATGGCGTAGCGAATAGCTAATAGTCATCAGTGTTAGACAGGGAGCTTTTGGTATCTGGAGTGTTGAACTTATCATGATCCAAAAGCTCTTTTTGTTTAGATTGCAGAGATAGCGTTATGTTTTCAAATCTAAGTAAGAGCGTTCGCCAATACATGTTGGTGACTTTTAACTACTGGAACTTCACCATTACTGATGGTGCACTTCGCATGTTGGTGGTTCTGTATTTTTACGACCTTGGCTACAGTTCGTTAGAAATCGCCTCACTGTTCCTTTTCTATGAATTCTTTGGTGTGGTGACTAACCTAATCGGTGGCTGGTTAGGGGCGCGTCTTGGCCTCAATAAGACCATGAACATTGGGTTAGGCATGCAAGTCGTCGCCTTGGGTATGCTCGCGGTGCCAACGGCAATGCTGACCATTCCTTGGGTCATGGCGGCGCAAGCCTTGTCTGGTATCGCTAAAGACCTCAATAAGATGAGTGCCAAGAGCTCAATTAAGACTCTGGTTCCTGATGAACAACAAGGCGCGCTTTATAAGTGGATTGCGATTCTGACCGGATCTAAGAATGCGCTTAAAGGGGCAGGCTTCTTTATTGGTGGTTTACTGCTTTCAACGATTGGCTTCCAATACGCCGTGCTCGCGATGGCAGCCGTGTTGGCATTGGTCTTCGTTGGCAGTGTGTTGAGCTTAGAAGCGGACATGGGCAAAGCGAAAACCAAGCCTAAGTTCAAACAGATCTTCTCTAAGTCTGAATCCATCAACATCCTATCCGCAGCACGTATGTTCCTGTTTGGCGCTCGTGATGTGTGGTTTGTGATTGCTTTGCCGATTTACCTAGGCAGTGTGTTTGGTTGGGATCACTCATGGGTTGGCGGTTTCTTAGCTGCTTGGACTATCGCTTATGGCTTTGTACAGGGCATAGCGCCGAAGATTACTGGTAAAGCTCAAGGTAAGGTGCCAGATGGCCATGCCGCGCTGTTATGGGCTGGTGCGCTGGCTATAGTGACCGCTGCTATCGCTTATGCGGTACAGATTGGCTGGCAACCCGAGTTAGTTATTATCGGTGGCTTGATGGTGTTTGGTGTCATCTTTGCGGTGAACTCATCACTTCACTCATATTTGATTGTGAGTTATGCGAAAGGCGATGGCGTTTCTCTTGATGTCGGTTTCTACTACATGGCAAACGCGATGGGCCGTTTGATTGGCACGATATTGTCGGGCTTGGTATTCCAAATGGCAGGTTTGTCTGCGTGTCTGTGGGTTTCCTTCGCATTCTTGGCGATAACGACGGTGATCTCTCTGCGTTTACCGAAAGTGCCGCAAATTTCAGCGGCATAAGCTTCAGCCACATGAGCCTCATTTGTGAGAGCTCAAGTCGCAGAAGCTAGAGTCGTATGAGCTAAATTCGCGATAAGTATCTCCTTTAACACTAAGCTGACTTGGTATTTATTCCGGTCAGCTTTTTTATTGCTATAGTAGAATGATTGAATATTAATCAGGCATTTACATGAAGCAGCGAATTCTCTTTTTTGATTTAGCACGATGTGTCGCGGCCGTAGCGGTTATCGCGATTCATGTTTTGGCGCCTTATCGCAATGAGTTGGGCACTATTCCTTTCGGTGAATGGCTTACTGCCATTACGGTAAACGGTTTCAGCCGCTGGGCAGTACCTGTGTTCATTTTGATTACTGGCGCACTGATGCTCAGTGATCAGCGCCCGTTTGACGCCAAATACTACCTCAAGCGTCGTTTGGGCAAGGTACTGATACCTTTCATTGTCTGGTCGCTTTTCTATACCTATCTGTCGGGCTGGTCGGCAATGGGCTTTGATGCCGACGTCAGTTGGGACGTGTTGCTTAATAGCTACCATCATTACACCTATTACCACCTTGGTTTCTTCTATTACTTCATCCCACTCTATTTTGTGATTCCGTTCTTGCAGATCATGGTTAGAAAGTACGGTGATAGATCGGTCTATGCCTTTACGGCGGTATGGTTGTTCACAGCATTGCTGTTCTTACTGAAAATCGATGGCCCTTGGAGTCACGAATTGTGGTTGTACACCGGTTACTTACCATTGGGTTACTTGCTGTATAAGATTGTGCCACTTAACAAGATGACCGTTGGCGTGAGTGTGTTACTGGGTGGGCTAGCGTTACTAACCACGGTTTACATGGTGGTTGATGCAAGCTTGGTAGCAGAAGAGTACACGGTAGGGCGCTGGCTATCTTACAAAACGTTGAATACCGTATTAGCCGCGAGCATGGTGTTCATGGTATGCCGTTACTATGGTGAAGGCCTGTCTGAGAAGAGTAACCAAGTGGTTGGCTTTATCAGTAAGCACAGCTTAGGTATTTACCTGCTGCACCCGATTTTCTTGTGGCCGATGAAAGAGTTTGGTTGGTACCAAGGACATCCGGCATGGGTTATTCCATTATGGATTGTGATCAGCGGAGCTGGCGCATTATGGATGAGCTGGTTGGTGTCTAAGTCAGAGAAAACGCGTTGGTTATTGCCTTAGCGGTGATTGCTAAGGCTTTCTGATGGATTGCTTAGGGACGACAGTTGAAGCGGCTGACGTTTAGCGCTTCAACGCAAAGTGTAAGAACTTATCGCCTTGGTAGGTTAAGGTTCCTTTGTCGCCAGGGTTAAGGGCGTGGAAATAGTGGATGCCGACTTGGAATTCTCGCTTCGGACCAACCACACCACGTTGAACGTAAATCCAGTACTCTTGATCTTCTTGGCCCGGTTCTGCGTCAGGAAGGTCGATCGATTGTTTGTCTAACACCGTGACATTCACTTTCTTCTCTGGCGCATTTTCACCTTGCGAGTGTTTTCGATAGAAACCAATAAATACCCAAGCCGCTAGAGCAGCGAGAGCAAAGATGGCAAAAAAGAGTGAATTAGGCATATAACCTCCATGTAGTCGTGATGGTTATTCTAGTCTTTCAGGCAATAGGGATATGTGTTTAAAGCCGTTATTCGTGAACTGTTGTAAGCCAAGCTGATTATTTTTCGGCAGACATCACATTTAATGGTCAGTTTGGGATAAAGCATTGTTATTTATTGTCTCTTTCTCTCGTAAATAACAGTGATTTTGTATAAGAATAGGGAAATGCTCGACTAGAATTATAGTGTGGAGTGGGAGGGCTAAGATGACCGATATTGAAAAAGTGGTGACAAGAACTCGCAATATAGAGAAATTATTGAGGCTTCAATATCATGCCGAAGGCGAAGGATTGCATGAGCTTGTAACAAGCTGTGAAGAAAGGCTACCGCACGATATGGTGAGCAAGCTGCGCTATATCGCAACGTGTCGTAATAAGGTAGTCAATGAACATGAGGCTAAGTTGGAAGACCAACATAAGTTCATCATGATGTGTAACGACTGTGAGAAGGAGCTGACTCCACGTAGTGGTCGTTTTATCTGGCGAGTTGCGATCTTACTGATGATGGCAATGACTTTAGCTGCCGCAGGTTTCTATTATGCGAACTGGGATGTGCTAACACTGCATCTGTTTTCGAAGTGAAAAAATTGAACAAAAAAAGGGACGCTCATGGCGTCCCTTTTTTTATCTGTAACTTGCTTAGTACATCATCGGTAGTGTCATTAGACCTACAACTACCGCGATCATTACAAGTCCTTGTCTTTGCGAAGATGAAATCATAACACTACTCCTAAATTTGGTTGTCTCTCGCTATGTTTTAAAGAATAGCACTACTTATGGCCTTAGATCAAGAATTACTTTCGAAAGCTTTAAAAGTAGTAGAAAACTATGAGTTTTTGGCTTGTTTGGCAGTGTTTAACTGTGTTTTATGGTGTGTTCTTAATTTGTTCGTTGTGATTTATGTTTGTTCTAATTTGATTTAACTTGTTGTTTTGTAATGGTTGTTTTGTGTAATTTATATTGTTAAAGGTTGTTAAACTGTATTAATAGAGGTTGGTGGTGGCTAGGTTGGTTTTGGTTGGTTTTTTAAGTTTTCGGCTTGGTTTTTGTGGCGATTTTTACCGGAGGCTTGAAATAACCTGACAAAACTGGGCGTTAAAAAAGAAAACTGGCTACTTTACAAGTCTAGGCTTGGTTGGCGTTTTTATTTTCCTATTAATCTTGAGTTTGTTTATTTAAGTTATTGTTATTATTTACTTTAAATGTGGTTATTTTAATTTTTTAAGTGTGGTATTTTACGGAATTAGGCCGGTTTTGGTGGGGTCGATAGGTTAGAATTGGCCAAAATTCAAGTATGGCGACTCTAATGCCAGTTTGAATGGGTTTTATGATGATTCGTTCTAGTTTTAAACGAATGGCCATTGTCATGGTGGTAATTGTTACGACTTCAATCTAAAGAGACTCTTTTTAGTGGAAGCGTAATCAAGATCCAATTTTGAGGGGCTGAGGCTTTACATCAACACTCGTGTGCCTAGACTGGCGACGATTTAAAGCAATAGGGCAAGTGGTATGTGGAGTTGGTTAGCGGTTTCCTTATCTGGTATCGGAGCAATAGCAGGAACGAAACATGGACATATCGGTCAGGCCTTATCGTATAAGGTATTTACCTTTGTATTATTAGCGACAATTGCTTTAACTCAGTCGGTTGTGGCTGACTTTACCTATTGGATAGTTGCGGGGTTGGCTATCTCTGCGATCGCAGATGTGCTTCATACTCTCACTCAAAAACGCCCTCTGCATTTTGTCTGCTTCTTATTGGCTCAACTCTGTTACAGCAAAGCTTTTTGGTTACAGCTATCAGGTGAAATGGTTTGGTGGTTGTTCGCGCTGTTATTGGCAGCTTGCGTTGTTGCTTTCTTTTTACTGCTGCCACGCTTAGACAAACTCGTTTTTCCCGTGGTCATCATGGGCATTGTGCTTATTCAGTTAGCATGGGCTTCTGGTGAGGTTTGGCTGCTGGATCCTCAGTTATCACACGCGGTCGGTTTTGCTGGCTGTAGCGTGCTGCTCCTTTCGGCCTTAGCTTATGCGCTAAACAGTTACCGCAGCCCAATCAAGGGCGCTTACTTTTGGGTAACGGGCAGTTACTTTCTCGCACACGCATTCATCGTCGCATCGATTACTATTTAGGGTAGAGCTCTCTCAAGCCTGAGCTACATCAAAACGGCGTTGCTAAAACTCGGTACTCTACGTGTAATTCATTAAACATGAGATTGAGTTATGACGACTGAAATTCACGCACACAACGTTTTAAACCTGCTTAGTGAAAAGCCACTGACTCGCGAAGAGCTAACATTAGCGCTTGCTCAAACCTATGGCGAAGAAGCTCGCTTCCATACTTGTAAGCTCAATGGTCTGGATTTAGATAGCCTGTTGAAGTTTTTCTTGAAGATGGAAAAGGTTGTCGTTGTCGATGATAAGCTTTGCACTAACCGCGAACGTGTGTGTAATCACTAATTCTTAGTGGCTTGTTTTATTCGTGAATAAAGAGTGGGTGCATGTTTCGGCTCCACTCTTTTCATTACCTTTCAATCTGCTTTCGCTAATTTGCCTTCTTATAACATCCCCTTTTAAAAGCATCAGTTAACCCGCTTATCACTGCGTTCGAAAATCAATGTTGAGGCTGCTATACTCCGCGCACTTACGCTTTTCGAGACAAACTTATGGAAATCTTATCTGCAGCAACCATGCTGTTTCTTATCATGGACCCGCTTGGCAACTTGCCAATCGTGCTCTCTATCCTTAAGCATATTGACCCGAAGCGTCGCCGTATTGTTCTGATTCGTGAGCTGATGTTCGCACTGGTTATCTTGCTGCTGTTCTTATTTGCGGGTCAAAGCATCATGAACTTCCTGCACGTGCAGCCTGAAACCTTGAGTATCTCTGGCGGTATTATTCTGTTTATTATCGCGATTAAGATGATTTTCCCAAGCGCAGGCAGCATTACTGGCCTTGCGGCGGGTGAAGAGCCGTTTATTGTGCCGATGGCGATTCCTATGATTGCAGGTCCGTCAGTGATTGCTGCACTGATTCTGCTGTCGACCCAGCATCCAGACAACATGTTAGAGCTTTCAGCGGCTGTGATGCTGGCTTGGGGCGCTACCTTCTTCATTCTGATGTTTAATGGCTTCTTCCTACGAGTACTAGGTGAGAGAGGGCTTAAAGCCATCGAGCGCTTGATGGGCTTGTTACTTGTGATGCTATCGACTCAAATGTTCTTGGATGGCGTGAAGGGCTACATGGGCTAGTGTTGCTACCATTACTCAATAAAAAAACGCCGCTCTACTGAGCGGCGTTTTTGTATCTGTTTCTTCGGTTTTTATTTCGATTACATCATGTGCTTACGACGGATATCGAGTAGGGCAAAGACTCCGAAAATCAATATTGACCATTTCTCCCAACGTGACATCTCGATCTTATCGCCGAATGCACCGATGAAAATCAGCATCTGCAGGCCGTGCATGAAGAACAAGAATGCGGTCATGATATAAAGCGCAATCGCAGCATTACCCGGAAACGGGTAGAAAATATTTACGATTAAGATAAACCAAACAAAGGCGATGGCTGTTTTTGCTAGTGGAAGCAAGAACTTCATTCAATAACTCCTATTCTTCAGTGATTCGATTGAACAGTCGGTAGCTTGACTGTCCGGTGGTCTTGTCGCGATGCAATTCCCAGTTCTCTGGCATAGCTTCGAGTTTCAGTTCTTTCTCTGTCTCGACGTAAATGATGGCATTGTCTGCAAGCCAACCGTTACTCTCAAGCAGTTGTACTGTTTCTGCCAGTAAGCCTTGACGAAATGGTGGATCAAGGAAAACCATATCGTAAGGCGTGCCCGGTTTCTTAAGGAAAGAGATAGCATCAGTATTCACGACATTAATGTTGTCTGCCTTGAGCTCTTTCGCGTTATCAGAAAGCTGTTTAGCCGCCTTTTGATTCATTTCGAGCAGTGTCACCATTTTGGCTTGGCGAGAAGCTGCTTCAAAACCTAGACCGCCAGAACCGGCAAATACATCCAAGCAAGTTGAATGTGGGATATCTTGAGCCACCCAGTTAAAGAGTGTTTCTTTTACTCGGTCAATGGTTGGGCGTAATCCTTCTAAATCATGAACAGGCAGCTTTCTACCTCTCCATGAGCCACTAATAATTCGAACAAAGCCTCCGGATGGCTTTTTTTGTGATGTGTTTTGCTGGCGACGTCTTACCATAGATTTTTTGACCGCTAATAAAGTGATACTATACCGAGCCCAATTTAAGTGGGTTCGTGTATTAAATAAATTTGCAATGACAAAGTGTATCAAGCTAAAAGCAAACTTATCACTGCTTTGTCATTTTTCTTTACTATTCGTTTGTACAAGCTTGTATTGTATAACAATAGCAAAGAGTCGACGTGTATTAAGTCAATACAGCTAATTAGTAGATCTAGGAAACTCCTCTGATGACGGAAAAAAAGAAGCGCGGATTATTATCGTGGCTTGGTTTTGGTGAAGAAGAACAAAGCCCAAAAACTCAGAATGAAGCGAACGTAGAAAGCGTTGAAGATCAAACTGAAGTTGAATCACAAGTTGAGGCTGAACAGGTCGCGCCTGAAGCTGAACAAGTTAAGCCAACTGAATCTGAGCAAGCGCTTGAAGAAGCTCAACAAGAGCAGCAACCTGTCGCAGCAGAAGCAGAAGCAGAAGCAGAAGCAGAAGCAGAAGCAGAACAGGAAGAAGTGGCAGTTCCTCAAGCTAAGGTTGAAGAAGTACAAGAGAAGCCGACAGAAAGCTTCTTTGCTCGTCTTAAGCGCAGCCTAAGCCGCACTAAAGCAAACATCGGTGCTGGTTTCTTTGGTCTGTTCAAAGGCAAGCAAATCGATGAAGACCTGTTTGAAGAGCTAGAAGAGCAACTTCTGATTGCTGACGTGGGTATGAATACCACGGTTAAGATCATTGAAAACCTGACAGAAAAAGCATCTCGCAATGACCTAAAAGATGGTGAAGCGCTTTATGGTCTGCTCAAAGAAGAGATGGCAGACATCTTAAGCCAAGTGGAACAGCCACTGGTTGTTGATACCACTAAAAAACCTTACGTTATCTTAATGGTGGGTGTGAACGGTGTAGGTAAGACAACTACGATCGGTAAGCTGGCGAAACAATTCCAAAATGAAGGCAAGAAAGTGATGCTAGCAGCGGGTGATACCTTCCGTGCTGCAGCCGTTGAACAGCTTCAGGTTTGGGGTCAGCGTAACGATGTGCCAGTTATCGCTCAACACACTGGTGCGGACAGTGCGTCTGTTATCTACGATGCGATTGAAGCAGCGAAGGCTCGTGGTGTTGATGTTGTGATTGCTGATACAGCCGGTCGTTTGCAGAACAAGAGCAACCTGATGGAAGAGCTACGCAAGATCGTTCGTGTAATGAAGAAGATTGATGACTCTGCGCCACACGAAATCATGCTAACGCTCGATGCAGGTACAGGTCAGAACGCTATCAGCCAAGCGAAGTTGTTCAGTGAAGTGGCTCCAGTTACGGGTATTACACTGACTAAGCTAGATGGTACGGCGAAAGGTGGTGTAATTTTCTCAATTGCTGACCAGTTCCAGATTCCAATCCGCTACATTGGTGTGGGTGAAGGTATTGATGACCTGCGTCCATTTGAATCTAAAGACTTCATTGAAGCACTATTTAGCCGCGAAGAGTAACGCGAGTAGCAAAGTGGTTTATCCTTAATCTGCTACCGTTTTAAAATTTGATATTAGTGATCGTAAGAGGAATTTTCGGTGATCAAATTTCAGCAAGTGAGTAAAGCCTACCGAGGTGGAAGACAAGCGCTCCAAAAAGTGGACTTTCACCTGAAACGTGGAGAGATGGCTTTTTTGGGTGGGCACTCTGGGGCTGGTAAAAGTACCTTGCTGAAGTTGATCTGCGCGATAGAGCGTCCAACTGATGGACGTGTCTGGTTCAACGATCACGATATCACTCGTATCCCAGCCAAAGACATTCCTTTCTTACGCCGTAATATTGGGATTGTTTTTCAAGACCATCGCCTGCTGATGGACCGTTCGATTTTCGATAACGTCGCTCTGCCTATGCGTATTGAATCTATTTCTGAAAACGAAATAAAACGCCGAGTCAGTGCTGCGTTGGATAAAACCGGTTTATTAGATAAAGCCCGTTGTTTGCCAAGCCAACTTTCTGGTGGTGAACAACAACGCGTGGGTATTGCTCGCGCCGTGGTTAACCGTCCAACTCTGCTTTTAGCCGATGAGCCTACCGGTAATCTAGACCCTGAATTATCTAACCGTGTGTTGCGATTATTTGAAGAATTCAACCGCGCAGGTGTGACGATCATCCTAGCGACGCACGATATCGGGTTAGTGAACACTCGCCCTCAGTACCGCCATCTTGAATTAAACCAAGGATTTTTGAGTGAGGTTGAAGACTATGGCCGCGAATAAGCGCATCAAAAAACCTCAATCTAATCGAGCAGCAAACCGTGCTTCAAGCGACGGCTTCTTTGTTGTTCACTGGAAACAAGCCAAGTCATCGTTCTCGCAAATGTGGCAGCGCCCGTTAGGCAACTTACTGACCCTTGCGGTGATCTCTATGGCGTTGGCGATGCCAGCTTGTTTGTACCTATTAGGTAAAAATGTAGGGGAAGTGGCGCAAGATGTCACTAGCCCGTCACAAATAAGTGCTTATGTAGAGGATGGTATTCCTGAGCCACGAGTAATGGTGCTTAAGGATGAAATCGAAAGTTGGGATCAAGTTGAGCTCGTGGAGTACATTTCTCCGCAGCAAGGGCTTGCAGACCTCAGCCAGTATTCTGGTTTTGAAGACGCCCTAACCATTCTCGACGATTATTCACTGCCAGGTGTGCTGGTGATTACGCCAAGCGTGCACAGCGATACCTTAATTAAAGAGCTGGCAGGCACAGTTAAACAACAAGAATTAGTGACCGATGTTCGCCTAGACGAAGATTGGTTAGCGCGATTAGATGCGATCAAAGCATTAGCGGCTGTCATCGTGATTACCTTAACGGTATTGATGCTGGGCGCGGTATTTCTGATTATCGGCAATACACTACGATTTAATGTGTTGGCGCATAAAGAAGAGATTCAAACCATGAAGCTGATTGGTGCGACCGACAGCTACATTCTTCGACCATACCTTTATGCTGGGATGTGGTTTGGCGTTTTAGGTTCGATTAGCGCTTGGGTAATGACGGCATTGATTACCGTATTGCTGAACAGCGCGGTGGATGATTTGGCTCAGCTATACGACAGCCACTTCCGTTTAATTGGCCTGAGTTGGGATGAATCTTTACTGCTTTTGATCGTCGGAACTCTGCTTGGTAGTGTGGCTGCAAAGCTTTCTGCACAGCGTCACCTAAAAGAAATTGAACCAGTTTAGGTGAATAGAGTCATATTTAGACGAAAAATAGGCACTTCTTAACCAGTTTTTGCCTTGTATAGACGAATTGATTATGCATAATTACTTCCCCCTCCTTGAAACCTGTTCATTTTAGGTTCAAGATTGTAGGGTTTTAATAGATGTATTACTCCAGATCAGAGATTGATGAGGAACCGAATGGCAAACCAAGCGTATCAAATGGCTTTAGTCACACAAGATAGTTTAGATAGCTATATCCGCTCAGCGAACAGCTACCCTATGCTGACTCCTGAAGAGGAACGTGGACTTGCAGAGCGATTACATTACAAAGGTGAGATCGACGCTGCGAAAGGCTTGATCCTTTCCCACCTAAGATTCGTGGTGCACGTTGCAAGAGGCTACTCTGGCTACGGGCTACCAATGGCTGATCTCGTCCAAGAAGGTAACATCGGCTTGATGAAGGCTGTTAAGCGCTTCAATCCGGAAGTTGGTGTTCGTCTCGTCTCGTTTGCTGTTCACTGGATCAAAGCTGAAATCCATGAATACGTTCTACGTAACTGGCGTATCGTTAAAATTGCGACCACTAAGGCACAGCGTAAACTGTTCTTTAACCTTCGTAAGTCTAAAAAGCGTTTGGGTTGGTTCAATAACGGTGAAGTTGAGACGGTTGCTCGTGAACTGGGTGTTGAGCCTTCAGAAGTTCGTGAGATGGAATCTCGCTTAGCAGCACAAGATGCGACGTTTGAAGCGCCTATGGACGATGACGATGGCGGTTCTGCTTACACTGCTCCAGTTTACTACCTAGAAGACAAGGCGTCAGACGTTGCTGAGACGGTTGAAGCGGCTAACTGGGAGTCACACACCAATAATCGCCTAGGGCTAGCACTAGCAAGCTTAGACGAGCGTAGCCAACACATTGTTCGCTCACGTTGGTTAGACGACAACAAGGCAACCCTGCAAGACTTAGCGGATACCTACAGTATATCAGCTGAGCGTGTTCGCCAGTTAGAAAAGAATGCGATGAAGAAATTGAAACAAGCCGTTGGTGATTTCTAATAGCATCTAGTTTCTATTAGCTTCTACTTTCTAGTAGAGCTAACAAATAGCTGAATTTTGAAAAGGCCGAGATCGAGAGATCTCGGCCTTTTTGTTTTGGATCGATTTCTCAACTTTTGCGATCGAAATTTGCAAAATGATTTTGTGGATAACTCTGTGAGAAGTTTATTCGTCAGCTATCTAAAAGCAGTGTGTAGTAAGGCTTTGACGGGGTTTTTCGAGTGGGGATATGTTTCAGTTAACCCACAGTTAGATCAGGATCATTACTACATGTTGTGGATCTGTTTTTGAAAAGACACTTTATTCACGCAATTCACAGATTTATCCACAAATGGTGTAAAAGTGATCGCTGGTGGATAACCTTATTAAGTGGATGTGAATGTTAGCCTTGGGATAGGTTACAATGGCAGCAAAGTAAATCAGTATAAAAAGAGAAAGTCATGGACCAGTTTAAACATATCGATGTTAAAGGCGCTCAAGCCCTCATCGAACAAGGCGAAGCTCGACTTGTCGATATACGTGACCCGCAGTCTTTTGCGGTTGCCCACCCAAAAACAGCCTACCACCTGACTAACGATACGATGGTGTCATTCATGGATGAGGTTGAGTTCGAACAACCTATCTTAGTGATGTGCTACCACGGCATCAGTAGCCAAGGTGCGGCACAATATTTAGTGAACCAAGGCTTTGAAGAGGTATATAGTGTTGATGGTGGTTTCGAAGCTTGGCATCGTGCTGAACTTCCAGTGATCGCAGGTTAATGACTTTCATCACCTGAACCGCCTCAAGCATCCCTCATAGAATGAATAGGAAGTAACAATGATTAGATTGATGGTGTTAGACAATCCACGTCTTGCTCAAGCATTTATTGATTATATGGCCTCTCGTCAGATCCCTATTCAGATGTCTCCAGAGGGAGAAGGGCGTTTTGCTCTTTGGCTTCTTGATGGCCAATTTCAGGTTGAAACCGAAGCTGAGCTGAATCGTTTTCTGGCTGAGCCCAATCATAAGCGCTATCAAGCTGCATCTTGGGACATGGCAGAGACCAGAAAGAGCAACTTCCATTACCACACGCCAAGCTTCATGGGCATGATCAAAGCCAAAGCAGGCCCAGTGACACTAAGCCTGATGTTGGTGTGTGTGGTGATTTTTGCGCTGCAACAGATCGGTTTTGGCCAAGCTATTTTCAATGCCCTACATTTCCCAGCGGTGGATGGACAGCAATGGCAGCTGTGGCGTTGGTTGAGTCATGCCGTTCTACATTTCTCTGTTATGCACATCGCATTTAATATTTTGTGGTGGTGGCAGCTAGGTGGAGACATTGAGAAGAAACTTGGCAGCCTCAAGCTACTTCAGATCTTTGCTGTCTCTTCTGCGCTTTCAGGTGCTGGGCAGTATTGGGTTGAAGGGGCGAACTTCGGTGGTTTGTCTGGTGTTGTGTATGCCTTGGTTGGTTACTTATGGGTGGTTGGTGCGAAGGCGCCACAACTTGGTTTAGGTATCCCAAGACAGATTGTCGGCTTTATGTTGGTGTGGTTGGTGCTTGGGTACATGCAGCCATTTATGGCTATCGCCAATACGGCGCATTTAGCTGGTCTAGCCGCTGGTGTGATTATTGGCTTTATCGATGCGATGAAAGCACCAAGCTCGGCAAGAAGCTAATTCATATCTTCTAATGAGTAGCCAAACGATAGAGACAAAAAAAGCGGCCAGATGAGCCGCTTTTTTATTGGGATTCGTTTTACATCATTACTGATAAAGGTATTTGGTAAACAGTAAGTCAGCAATCAGGGTTTTACCTGTCTCTGGAAGCAAAATCTTGTTGAGGTGTTCAACTAAGGATTTTCTTAAGTCTTCACGGCCAGATAGAGATTTAATGGTTTCTTCGTTTTGTTTGCCAAGCAATTCAATCACCGCATCGCGAATCAGTGGTTGGTGATGCTCAATAGCGGCCAAGTCGCTACTATTTGCCACCATGATGTCGAGGCGAACCTGAATGTAGCCCAGTTTTTTACCTTTAGTGTAAAAATTGGTGGTCAGGTCTGGCTCTAGCGTGAAGTAGGCGAGTTTAGCTGCCGACTCCTCTTCCGCGAAACTTGATGCTGAAAAGAGTAGGGTAATCGCAAGAAATATTTGGGCTACATAACGTTTGTGCATATTTGTGACTTTTCTTTAGTTTATTCGCGATATTCGAAACGCATTAGTCTTGTTACAATGAGCGGTCTAAATCTAAATACGTTTACAATTCGAAGAACGCTTTAATTTTGTTCGAAAGTTGAAGCTTTATTGTACGTGTAAAGTCACCTATTGAATACTAGTATGAATCAGCCAATATCGCTGTATCTTAATTCGTTAATGAATGTAGATTGGCAAAGTACAGAAACATTTGATTTTCCTAATGAAACCACCAAAGAGTGGCTGATGGAGCAAGGTTCTCTTTCCCGCAAGTTGGGGAAGTGCTGTCAGCACCTGTCTGTTGAGTTGCTTCATAATCAAGTTGTAGAACGCTCAATGCTGCAACAAGACGAGGAACATCTTTTATCATCGTTTGATTGCTTACTGCGTAAAGTGATTTTAAAGGGTGATGACGAACCGTGGGTGTTAGGTCGAACCTTGATTCCCCGAGTCACATTAGAAGATCATCAGCACTCAGACCTTTCTCAACAAGGTAATGTCCCGCTTGGATTGACCGTTTTTAGTGCTGAGAACGTGGAGCGAGATGCGCTGCAAGTTGGTTGGGTTATCGCAGGCGATGAGCGATTACTCGCGCGTCGTTCTCGATTATGGATGAACCATAAACCGATGCTTGTGGCAGAACTGTTTTTACCAACATCACCCATTTACTCTAAGGAGAGTGTGTAAATGCTTGCCACCAAAGCGAAGGCGTATTGGCAATTAACGCGAATGAATCGCCCGATTGGTACCCTATTACTCCTTTGGCCGACCTTGTGGTCACTGATTATCGCCGCACAAGGTATGCCTGATTTTGATGTCTTGGTTGTTTTTGTACTCGGCGTGGTGTTGATGCGTTCAGCTGGCTGTGTGATCAATGACTTTGCGGACCGTAAAGTAGATGGTCATGTTAAACGTACCAAGCAGCGTCCATTACCCTCAGGTTTGGTTTCCAGTAAGGAAGCGATTCTGCTCTTTTTAGTGCTAGCCGTAGTTTCATTCTTGCTGGTACTCACCATGAATCCACTGACCATTAAGCTCTCATTTATTGGTGTGGGTCTGGCGTTCATTTACCCTTTCATGAAGCGTTTTACGCATCTTCCACAGTTGTTTCTTGGCTTAGCGTTTAGTTGGGCGATACCAATGGCTTGGGCAGCACAAACCAATGAACTGCCAAGCATTGTGTGGTTTGTCTTCGTGATTAACGCGTTGTGGACGATTGCTTACGACACGCAATATGCGATGGTTGACCGAGATGATGACTTGAAGATTGGTATTAAATCGACGGCTATTTTATTTGGTCGCTTCGATAAACTGATTGTTGGCTCTTTGCAACTCGTCACCCTAGCGATGCTGATTGCGTTAGGTATGCACTACCAATTGGGTGATACTTTCTATTGGGCATTGTTAGCCGCAGGCAGCTTGTTTGTGTACCAACAACATTTGATGCGGCATCGTGACCGAGACTTATGTTTTCAAGCTTTTCTAAATAACAACTATGTTGGTATGGCCGTAACGGTCGGTTTGTTCGTTACCTTCTGGTAAGCATCAGTTTTTATCAAACGAATATTCAAGAAAAAGGCACCCAGTGGGTGCCTTTTTTGATCGCGTTGAATCTGCTATCAGAGCCCTGCTATATACAGGAATTACTCGACTTGGTGAATACTCTCTTGAATAGTCAGACGGACTTCTGGGTAAAGCATCGAGTAAAGAAGCTTAGCGAATTGCTGAGTCTTCTCTAAATCGCAGTTGCCGTCGTTATCTAGGTACTGTTGCTGCTTCAACGTTGCGAACATAGAAGCAAACACACCTTTATCGAAGAATTCGGGAGCATTGATACCATGCAATCGACCAAGTCGCTGTGCGATGTCTTGGCTTTTCTGCTCAAGGTCAGATTTGTCCAGTTCCGGATTCTCTGCCAGCAAGTTTAGAGCAATAGAGTAGCGCTGTAGCGTTTCTGAAATCGTACGGCCTAACAGCATAAGAGCTTGGCTGTTCGATTGGTTGATCGTCACTTCATTGTCAGACACAACAATCATGCCCTGGCTAACAAGTTCATCAATGATGTTTGATACTACGCCTTCAAGCTGTGATTCGTCGTAGCTTAAGAACAGCTCTTTCTTTAAGAACGGATAAATTGCTGCAACATTCTTTTGAATCGCTTCAATCGATAAACCGCGTTGACGAATAGTCATCTGTGCAATTAACGATGGCAGAGCAAACAAGTGAATGATGTTGTTTCGGTAGTAGGTCATCAGAATTGACTGGTGACGGTCTAGCGAAATGATGTCGCCCATTGAGTCTGATTCAATCAAGAACTTGTTCAGTGATTCAGCATGTTTTACTAAATCTTCAGCGCTGTCTTTTGGCACAGTGAACGTTGCCGAATATGGAACATTCTTAAGCAGAGACAGGTAGCAATTAATCTGAGAAACCAAAGAGTCACGAGACAATGCGCGCTGTCTTGAGGCTAATAGCGCGGTTGCACAAAGGGTCAATGCGTTGGTCGCCGCGGCATCGTTAATGTGCGTCATCATTTTGGTCGCCAAGTCATTAACCACCGGGTTCATCCATTGTGGTTTGCTAGTGCCCATTGGGTCGATGTCTTTGGTCCACTCAGGTGAGTGTTCATTCAGGTATTGGTTCAGTTGAATTGGCTCACCGAAGTTCACGTAGCCTTTACCAAAGTTACGCAGCTTACGAATGGTACGAATCACTAAGCTCGCGTTTTCTTTCTCTTTACGCTTACCACGAAGTTCTTTTGCGTAAGTCGCCACTTCCATCACGTGCTCGTAGCCGATGTACACAGGAACCAAAGTCACCGGGCGATTCATGCCGCGCAGCATCGCTTGAATAGTCATCGCTAGCATGCCCGTTTTTGCCTGCAATAGACGACCTGTACGAGAACGCCCACCTTCACTGAAGTACTCTACTGCGTAACCTTTAGCGAACAACTCCGCTAGGTATTCACGGAAAATCGTCGAGTACAGCTTGTTGCCTTTGAAGCTACGACGAATAAAGAACGCACCACCATGACGGAAAATAGGACCGGCAGGGAAGAAGTTCAGGTTGATACCCGCAGCGATGTGCGGCGGCACCATGCCTTCATGATAAAGCACATAAGAAAGCAGTAAGTAGTCCATGTGGCTACGGTGACAAGGCACGTAAACAATCTCGTGACCATCTTGAGCCAACTTACGAACCGTTGAAGCGTTGCTGATATGCAGGCCTTGGTACAACTTATTCCACAGCCAACCAAGAATCTTCTCACCACGCTTGATCAGCGAGTAAGAGAAGTTCGCAGCAATCTCGTCCATAATGTCTTGAGCTTCTTTGCTCGCTTTCTCGATCGAGATGTTCTTTGCTTGTGCTTCGTCTTCAATCGCTTTTTTGATCGCTTCTGATTTTAACAGGCGATCAAACAGAGCTTGGCGGCTTGGCAGGTTAGGGCCTGATGCTGCAAGCTTTTGGCGAGAGAAGTGAATACGTGCCACGCGCGCCAGTTTGTGCGCGATGGTGCTGTCGGTGCCGTGTGAGTTGGCCATGTAACGCAGAGAAACCACAGGACTAAATCGAACCAAGCAGTCACGACCGGCTAGCAATACCGCTTTTGATTTCTCTAAGCCGTTCATTGCCTGTAGGTAAGGCTTCTGGTTATTCTCTTTACCAGGTTTGCGCCCCCACAAAACGGTAGCAGGGATAACTTGAACATCGAGCTCAGAGTCTTCAGCATGCAGTGAAAGCAACTCAGAGAACACTTCAATTGAAGAGCTTGGTACATAATCATCGTCTTGAAGCAGAGTTTTGCGAGAAGATATAAAAACGTAGCGTTGCAGTGATTTGCCGTTGATTTCAAGCTTGCTTAATGGATCAGGTAGACCTAATTCAAGTGCATGTTTTTGCAATGTAAGAATGTCGACACTTGAGCGAAACGGTAAGGCGTATACAATCGGTTTGCTCAAATCAATGTTCAAATCCTCAACAGGGTTTGAAGGAATTGATGTGCCCTTTACCAATACGGATAAAGGTAGCTTCATTAATGAACGTGAAAAAGATTGTCCAGAAGACATATAGGTTCACTGCCTCAATAGTTATTTCAATGTGCTCAAGCGTATCTCTATTTCTATGATGAAAAAGGATAAATCCTATGAGTGAAATAGGGATAAGCCTAGGCGTAAATTTAATCGATGTAAGAATACCAGAAACTGGTCTAACCTTTTAATGGAAATAGTCATATTGCCGTTAAGTTTGTGGAAAATCATTCATCGACTGATTGAGTATAGAGTTAAAAATGACCAAAAAATCAAACACCGGATTCAAACGCATCATAAAAGCAGCAGGCTTTTCATGGCAAGGCCTCACAAGTTCGTTTAAAAGCGAGGCTGCATTTCGGCAAGAAGTGTTCATGGCAGCAATACTGATTCCGTTGGCATTCTATTTGGACGTAAGCCAAGTTGAGCGAATCTTGATGATCTCAGCTGTTGTGTTAGTGATGGTTGTCGAGTTAATCAATACCGCGATTGAAGCAGTTGTTGATCGAATCGGTAGTGAGCATCATGAGCTTTCTGGGATGGCGAAAGATGTCGGCTCGGCGGCTGTTCTCATCTGTCTAATACTAGCGGGTTACGTGTGGCTAGAGATCCTATTTTTGTGATTCTTGTAAAATGAACTAAAAACAACCAATTGCTTTGCTTTTGTTCAGTTACTGGATATACTCACAGTCAACTGTATAAAAAGACAGGTGAATCATGAAGCCGTTAACGCCGCGCCAACAACAAGTTTTTGATCTTATCAAAAGTAAGATTGACGATTTCGGTATGCCACCGACACGTGCAGAAATTGCACGAGAACTAGGCTTCCGCTCTGCTAATGCTGCAGAAGAACATTTAAAAGCTCTTGCTCGTAAAGAAGCGATAGAGATTATCCCGGGTGCGTCTCGTGGTATTCGTATTTTGCTTGAAGATGCAGCAAATGAGGAACAAGGTTTACCATTAATCGGTCAGGTTGCCGCTGGTGAGCCTATTCTGGCTCAAGAACATGTAGAAATGCATTACCAAGTAGACCCAGGTATGTTTAAACCTCAGGCTGACTTCTTACTTCGTGTAAATGGCGAAAGTATGAAAAACATCGGTATTATGGATGGTGATCTACTGGCTGTTCATAAAACACAAGACGTACGCGACGGTCAGGTTGTAGTGGCTCGTGTCGATGATGATGTAACGGTAAAACGCCTAGAACGTAAAGGTTCAACGGTTCTGTTACATGCTGAAAATGAAGAGTTTTCTCCAATCCATGTCGATCTAGAATCTCAACACTTGTCTATTGAAGGGCTTGCGGTTGGTATTATTCGCAACACCGACTGGATGTAGTCAGTACAAACAGCTTATTGATATTTATTCTCAATAACTTGTTATTGTAATTGATATTCATTATCATCTTCTTTGTCGAGATACAAGGAAGATGATGATGCCAAACCCAACCAAACCTCAAATGAAGCCGCTTACTCGTAAGCCGCGCTCCTCTGTTCAAAAGGCTTCTTCTGAACAAGGGTCTGTACATCAAGAATTCCAAGTTCCGACCAACCTCGTTCAACATCTTTGGTTTCGTAGTCGTGAAAGCCTAGCCGATGATGGTCTCGTTTATGACCCCATCGCAGCTCAAGCCTGCAAGCGTTGCCAGCTCGCACCTGAATGTCTTACTGGCGAGCTAGACCAACAACAACTTCTCTACGCAACACTGACTCAACTTTGTGACTCTCAAGTTCAGCAATTTCTATCTCACAACCCAGATGCTTGGATCATCAATGTTGGAGCAGGGCTCGATACCCGCTTCTACCGTTTAGATAATGGACGCTGCCATTGGGTTGAGCTGGATGTCACGGAAAACCTTGTGTGGCGCCAACGTCTGTTCCACAAAAATGAACGCTATCGTTTGGAGTGTGGTTCTGTCGATGACCTGACTTGGTTGGATGAACTCAATATTCCAGAACAAGCCTCGGTGATGGTGGTGTGTGAACATGCTCTGCTGGATTGCAATGAACAGCAGACGGCGAACTTCATTCAGTCTTTGAGTCGCTACTTTACTCATGCACATGCGTGTTTAGTCTTAGCTGGAGATAAAAGCTCAAGTACGTTGGGGCAAAAACTTGGTTCAGGAAAGTATGCGCATGGCCTATCTTCTCCAATAGACAGTGTTCTCAATTGGTTGCCATGGGCACAATGGGTAAAAGCGTTTTCTCCACTAGACCAAAAATGCAACCGTTGGAAATTGTGGCAGCGACTTCTTTGTAAGATCTCTCAGGTCAAAAAGCGTTTAACGCCGCAGTTAGTGCTCGTTAAGTGGTAATCCTAGGTGTTTTGTATTTCGAGTAACTGAGTACATAGCCGGTATAAGTAAAATTCCACAACATAGTGAAAGCCCACCCACTAGGTTAAACTATCGCCTCTAAACTAAGAGGTGATCGTGAAGCTATTTAATCCCCAAATTATTTTTCAAACGCTATCCAATCAGGCGATGCACAAAAAAGTGTTGTTGCTCGCGATCCCGATGGTTCTCTCTAATATTACTGTTCCACTGCTGGGCTTAGTCGATGCGGCGGTTATCGGTCACCTCGAGCACTCTTGGTATTTAGGTGGTGTGGCGCTGGGCGGCACAATGATCAGCGTGACCTTTTGGTTGCTTGGTTTCCTGCGCATGTCGACAACAGGGCTAGCCGCACAATCTTATGGTGCGAATGATGGCAAGCAACTTGGTTTAGTCTTTGTGCAAGGCGTGACCATGGCCTTAGGGTTTGCTGGTGTCTTTTTGCTTTTACACAGTCTAGTCGCCGATTTAGTTTTCTCATTGAGTAGCGCCAGTGATCAAGTTAAGCACTATGGTCAGCAATATTTCTCAATCCGCGCTTGGAGTGCGCCTGCTGCGCTAACTAACTTTGTGATTCTAGGTTGGTTACTCGGGACTCAAAATGCCAAAGCGCCCATGTGGATGGTGATCATCACCAATATCACCAATATCGTTTTGGATATTGTTTTTGTTATCGGCTTAGGATGGCAAGTGGAAGGTGCAGCATTGGCATCTGTAATGGCTGATTATGCCGGTCTAACATTTGGCTTGATTTGTGTTTACCGAATCTGGGCGAAGAAGCAGTTACCATCGCCATGGGATTTGCTTAAGAAAACCAGCCAAGGTTTGAGTCGTTTCGTGAAATTGAATCGCGATATCTTTCTTCGTTCATTATGCCTACAAGCGACTTTCACTTTCATGACCTTCCAAGGTGCAAGCTTTGGCGATGATGTTGTTGCGGCCAATGCCGTGTTGATGAGTTTCTTGATGATCATCTCTTATGGGATGGATGGCTTTGCCTACGCAATGGAAGCGATGGTCGGTAAGGCGATAGGCGCGAAAGACAAAGATGAGCTGAACCAGTCATTGATTGGAACTTTCTTCTGGAGCTTCAATATTTGTTTGGTACTGACCATAGTGTTCGCACTCGTTGGCTCGAGCTTAATCAATATGATCACCACAATCCCAGACGTGAAGAGTCAAGCCGAGGTGTATTTACCGTGGTTAATCGCAATGCCATTGGTGTCTATGTGGTGCTTCTTGTTGGATGGTATTTTTGTTGGAGCAACTAAGGGCAAGGATATGCGCAATAGTATGTTTGTTGCGACCTGTAGTTTCTTCGCGATTTTCTATTTAGCATCAGGTTTAGAGAACCATGCACTGTGGTTAGCGATGCTGAGCTTTATGGCAATGCGCGGAATTGGTCTTGGTGTGTTGTTTGTTTCTCAGTGGAAGAAAGGGGAGTTTCTCGCTTAGCTCTGAGGGCTCTGTTTGTGGAGAGTAAATGAGGCTGTACAGGTAAAGGGGTATTTAGAACATCATGATCTAATTACTATCAATGCCTTAATATTCAGTGTTTTAAATAAAAACAGCAAGCGCGTGGCTTGCTGTTTATGTATTTGGCCTATGGGTGGTCAAATACTCCTATTGGTTCTTTATCTAGAATAAACGGTTAAGCCCGTTGAGTGCTGCAACACGATAAGCTTCCGCCATCGTTGGATAGTTAAAGGTTGTATTCACAAAGTACTCGATGGTATTTGCTTCACCTTTCTGTTCCATGATCGCTTGTCCGATATGGATGATTTCAGCGGCACGCTCACCAAACACGTGGATACCTAAAATCTCTTTGGTTTCGCGATGGAACAGAATCTTCAAGCTACCAATGTCTTTACCCGCAATTTGAGCACGAGCTAGGTGTTTGAATGAAGAACGTCCTACTTCATACGGTACTTTAGCTGCGGTAAGTTCTTGCTCGGTTTTACCAACAGAACTGATCTCCGGGATGGTGTAGATGCCGGTTGGAATGTCTTCGATAAGGTGGCGTTCAGCTTCACCTTTCACAATTGCTTGAGCCACAAATCGACCTTGGTCATAAGCCGCGCTTGCTAGGCTAGGGTAGCCAATCACATCACCGACAGCGTAAACATGGTCAACATTGGTTTGGTAATTGGTATTTACTGAGACTTGCCCACGCGAGTCCGCTTCTAAGCCAACAGCACCAAGGTTCAGTTTATCGGTATTACCCGTTCGGCCATTGGCATACAGTAGGCAATCAGCGCGCATCTTTTTACCTGACTCTAGGTGAATGATCACGCCATCATCAGTGCCTTCAATTTTCTCAAAGGTTTCATCGTTGCGAATCACGACACCGCTGTTCCAGAAGTGATAAGAAAGTGCATCTGAGGTTTCATTGTCTAGGAATGACAACAGACGGTCACGAGTATTGATAAGATCGGTTTTTACACCCAAACCGCGGAAAATCGACGCGTATTCACAACCAATAACGCCAGCACCATAGATGATGATGTGTTGCGGGTCGTGTTTAAGAGAAAGAATCGAGTCACTGTCGTAGATACGTTCATGCAGGAAGTCGACGTTATCTGGTTGGTAAGGGCGAGAGCCTGTCGCGATAACAAATTTGTCTGCACTGTAATGTTCTTCAGTGCCATCGCTTTGCATTACCGAGACAGTGTTGGTATCGATAAAACGTGCAGTACCAAAGACCAACGTGCACTGGTTGCGGTCGTAGAAGCCTTGGCGTAATCGAGTCTGCTTGTCGATAACCGATTTGGCATGCCCCAAAATGTTAGAAAACGTTGAGTGTATGCTTTTGTTGTTCTGACAAAACAGCGGATTACTGTTGAATTCGATAATACGACTTACGGCATGACGCAGTGCCTTTGAAGGAATGGTTCCCCAGTGAGTACAACCACCACCAACGCTGCTCTCTTTCTCAATGATTGCAACGTTCAACCCGGCTTTGGTTAATCCCATCGCTGCCCCTTCTCCTCCGGGGCCACTACCAATTACGATTACATCAAAGTGGTTGGAGTGCGGCATAGATATCTTCCTTGTTATATTTGAGTAACATTGCTTTAGCGAGATTTTAACTGATTCTGTTCTTGGGTACATGAAAAGGGCATCAGAGAGTCGGTGGGATCACGCAGTGTTATCGAAAAAATAATATTTGGTATGTCGTATGTCTCCAAATGACAGTGTGGATATTGAAATTTTTTCTTCGAACGTATTTACTTCGGTACGTGAACAAAGAGGTATGTTTAGTGTCTTATATAACCAGAGTGCCTTATATAAATAAGTGATTCGCGTTATATTGAATAGAGTATTAGACATGCCTGTTTAGGCTGTAAAAGAAGAAATTGATAAAGTATGAAACCAATGGGCATTCGCGCACAGCAAAAAGAAAAAACTCGTCGCAGCTTAATCGATGCAGCATTTAGCCAACTCAGCGCCGATCGTAGTTTTTCCAATCTAAGCTTGAGAGAAGTCGCTCGTGAGGCTGGAATAGCACCGACTTCCTTTTATCGTCACTTCAAAGACATGGATGAGCTTGGCTTAACCATGGTTGATGAAGGTGGCTTACTGCTGCGCCAGTTAATGCGTCAAGCTAGGCAACGCATAGTAAAAGAAGGCAGTGTGATTCGTACATCGGTTGAAACCTTTATGGAATTCATTGAAAGCAGCCCTAACGTATTCAGACTGTTATTGCGAGAGCGCTCAGGAACTTCATTTGAGTTTCGTGCAGCGGTAGCTCGTGAGATACAGCACTTCTCTGCTGAGTTAACCGAATATTTGATAACGACTGGCATGACAAGGGACGAAGCTTTCACTCAAGCGGAAGCCTCGGTTATCTTAGTCTTCAACTCAGGGGCAGAAGCATTAGATTTAGATCGACGTCAGCGAGATGAATTGGCTGAACGCTTGATCATGCAATTGCGAATGATGGCCAAAGGAGCTTTTTGGTATCGTAAAGAACGTGAACGTAACCGATTAAAAGGCGGGATTGAATAATGTCGAATGAAAATAATACTGTAAACCGTGGTTCTGAAAGAAAAACACTCGTACTTGCTGTTGTAGCCGGTGTGTGTGGTGATGCATTGTTATCTTGGGTAACAATGAGCGAAGTGGGCTTCTCTATTTTCCCGCTTATCGCTTTAGTTTTGGCTGTACAAGCGCTTTACCAAGAGTACCTAACTAACCCAGTATCTGAAGATATCCCACTAGTAGGTTTAGCTTGTTTCTTCGTGGGTGCATTTGGCCACTCGGCTTTTGTGAAGGCACAACACCCTGATGCTGGCTCAAACTTCTTTGCGATTATTGTCGCGATGTTGCTTCTTGCATGGGTAGGTAAGAAACTCGGCTTTATCGGCAAAACTGCTTAAGCTGATTTAGAAATTAAAAAAACGAGCCAATGGGCTCGTTTTTTTGTATCTGCTGTTTGGCTTAGACCTGAAAGCGATACTTACGCTTTACGCTCTAGGAATACGCCAGCTTCCATGTGGTGCGTGTAAGGGAACTGGTCAAACAGAGCAAAACGAGTGATGTCGTGCGTTTCGCTTAGAATGTCTAGGTTCTCTTTCAATGTCTCAGGGTTACAAGAGATGTACATGATGCGCTCGTAGCCTTGCACCATCTTACAAGTATCAACGTCCATACCTGAACGCGGTGGATCAACAAAGATAGTGTTGCAGTTGTAGCTCTTTAGATCGATGTTTGCTTGCTGTAGGCGGCGGAATTCACGCTTACCTTCCATTGCTACGGTAAAATCTTCCGCAGACATACGAATGATCTGAACATTATCAATCTTGTTCGCCGCAATGTTGTATTGAGCAGATTCTACAGATGGCTTCGCTAGCTCTGTTGCAAGTACACGCTCAAAGTTTTGTGCCAGAGCTAATGAGAAGTTACCGTTACCACAGTAAAGCTCAAGCAAGTCACCTTTGCTGTCTTGAGTACAGTCGACAGCCCATTCCAACATTTTCTCTGCTACTTTGCCGTTTGGTTGAGTAAAGCTGTTCTCTACTTGCTGGTATATATAGCTATCACCATTCACATCTAGCTTTTCAATGACGTAGTCGCGATCCAGTACGATTTTCATCTTACGCGCACGGCCAATCAGGTTTAGGTTAAAGCCTTCATCATTTAATTGCTGCTTAAGCGCTTTAGCATCTTGAATCCACTGTTCACCTAATTGACGGTGGTAAAGCAGTGACACCAAAATCTCACCGCTTAACGTAGAAAGGAAGTCTACTTGGAATAGCTTGTGGCGTAGAGAGTGGTTGCTCTTCATTGCATCCGTTAATAGAGGCATTAGATCGTTGATAAGACGACTAGCCGCAGGAAACTGGTCTACGCGGTATTTTTCTTTGGTCTCTTGATTGAACATGACGTAATACATATCGTCACCTTCATGCCACACGCGGAATTCAGCACGCATGCGGTAGTGTTGTTCTGGAGATTCATACACTTCCAGCTCAGGCACATTGTATTGTGAGAACATTTCAGTAAGACGTTCAGTCTTTTCTGCGAGCTGTTCTTGGTAGCGTTGCGGGTTTACATCTAAATTCGCCATTGTTATGCCTTTTGCTGTCGTGCTTTTAAATCAAGAGCGCAGATTTTATTCAATCACAGGCGCTTGTCCAGTGTTGAGAGCTATTCAATGTAAATCGACCTTGAAAACTATAGCTTATAACTATCTTAGACTAGACAAATGATTCATAGGTTAATACTATCTCCGACAAGCTGGTGCCATTTGGATGTATAGATGGCTGAAGAGGGAATCTGGTGTGAATCCAGAACTGACGCGCAGCGGTAAAAGAGAACGAGTATTCATAAGACACTGCAAATAGCTTTTTGTGGGAAGTCGAATATTAGGTAACCATAAGGGTTGTGCTCTTGAGTCCGAATACCTGCCAGCGGCTAAGCCACACAATGTGGTTTGGTAGGACTTTACGCGATTTAGGATCACAACATGAAGAAATCCCTTTTAGCGGTTGCTGTAGCATCGCTGCTTTCACCTATCTCCAATTTACACGCCCAAGAAGCATCTGCCGACGAAACCATGGTGGTGACGGCTAACCGTTTTGAGCAAGTTGATGGCGCAGTATTAGCGCAAACTGTAGTGGTTACCAAAGAAGACATTTCAAAACTTCAAGCAAATAGCCTTATTGACGTTTTTCGAACGTTGCCAAGCGTTGAAGTTGCTCAATATGGTGGTCGCGGGCAAACAGCCTCGTTCTATGTGCGAGGCGGTAGTTCTTCTCAAGTTCTAGTACTAATGGATGGAACTCGCTTACCAAGAGCTATGATGGGTGGTGTTGATTTTAACTCTTTGCCAGTTAACTCAATTGAACGAATTGAATTCATTCGTGGTGCGCGCGCCTCTATATATGGTTCTGAAGCTATTTCTGGTGTCATCAATATTATTACTAGAGCAGATGTGAATGAGAATGCCGTTAAAGTGTATGGCGGGTATGGCACAAACAATCATTATGTAACCTCCTTAGCTGCTCTGCATAAAATTGATGATAACCAACATATTAAAGCTGTTGTTGGTTATGAAAAGGATGATGGATTTAATGTTAAGCCGATTGAGGGTATCAATGATGGTGATGAGCACGGCTTTGAGTCATACAATTTAAATATTGGCTACCAAAATCAGCTAACCAAGACAGTTAATGCCTTTGTTAATGTTGTGGCTTATGACAACGAAGGTGAGTACGACAATAGCTCGGCAGCTTCTCCTTGGGGGCCTGCTCGACATGAAGAAAAAGTTGGCCGAACTGAATTTCGTTCAATCAATACAAACTTGGCTTACAACGAAGATAACCTCACTTCAACGTTAGATCTTACTTATGCAGAGCAAGACAACTACGATTATATTGTAGGTAAGAGTAAGAAAAGTGGTGGTATCACATCGATTAACCAAATCAATGCTGCTTGGTTGAATTCATACCGAGTAAACGAGCAGTTGGCTTTGGGTGGTGGTTTAGATTACCGACGTGAAGAGTTAGATGAAGGTTATACTGGTTCTAGTTACTATAAACCAGAAGAGAACCCTCGTGAAAACTATGGTGTGAGTGTTATTAGTCAATACACTATAGATGGCTGGACACTTGAAGCAAGTGCTCGAAATGATGAGAACAGCCAATATGGAAACAACACGACGTGGCAAGCAGCGGCGGGTTGGGCATTCCTTGATAATTATGAGCTTAAAGCGAGTCATGGTACTGCATTTAGAGCTCCTACGTTTTTAGACTTATATTACCCAGGTTACGAAGCTCCTAATCTAAAAGCAGAAGACTCTCAAAATACAGAGTTAACACTTGAAGGCACACATTCTTATCTAGATTGGTCTATTACTGGCTTTATCAACAAGATTGATAACATGTTGATGTGGCAGGGTGCTGGCATGACCAATATTGGTGAAGCTGAAATCAAAGGTGTTGAACTGGGTTTAGGTTTTGATACTTCAATCGTTACACACCAGTTTTACTTAGATTGGAAAGATCCAGTAGATAAGTCTAATGGTAAAGAGCAGCAATTAGCATACCGTTCTAAACAAGGCGCTAAATGGAACGCCTTTGCTGAGTTAGGTGATTGGGTTCTGGGCTCTCAGTATCTTTATCAAGGTGAGCGTTTTAATGGTACGACACGATTAGCAAGCTACAGTCTTTGGAATTTTACTGCTGAGTACGCAGTTTCGGCAGATCTTAAGGTGAAAGGGAAACTGAGTAACGCATTCGATGAAGATTATGAAATGTATAGTGGTTACGCGACACCGGGTCGTGAATACTTTGTATCAGCATCTTACCAATTCTAATTTACACCTAAACCGCCTTCGGGCGGTTTTTTCTTATTGGGTATATCAATGAAAAAGAAAGTCGTCATAAGTTGGTCGTCAGGCAAAGACTCTACATTAACCCTAGAACGTCTACTTGAAAGCACCGAGTATGAAGTTGTTGCTCTCTATACTACGTATGTTGGAGATGAGGTCCCTTTCCAAGTCACGCCAATCGAGGTTGTCGGAATGCAGGCTACATTGATCGGTTTGCCTCTAATAACGATTGAGCTGCCGGAGGTGTTCCCAAGTAACGAGATCTATCAAAGTACGATTGTTACGGCGCTTAAAGGATCGGGTTTATCTATTGATGCCGTGGCATTCGGCGATATGTTTTGCAATGGTATTGCTGATTACCGAAGAAGTTATATAGAACCTGCGGGCTGGGAGTGTGTATTTCCTCTACTAGGAGAGAGTAGCCAAACTCTGGCTCAAGAAATCATAAATAGAGGAATCGAAACCTTTCTCGTCACAGTTGATAGCGATGCATTAGACATGAGCTATTGCGGGAAAGAATACACGCCTGAACTAATAGACAGTTTGCCAAGTCACGTCGACCCATGTGGAGAAGATGGTGAGTTCCATACCTTAGTCACGTCAGCGCCATGCTTTAAAGGTAAGCTTAAGATAGAGCTAGAAAATGTAGAGCAGGGTGAGCGCTTTGGGCATCAACGCTACCGAGCTTGCATTATGTAGAGTGATGATTGGCGAAAACTAGGTGAAGGGGTATCATTGCTGCGGAACTTATTACAGGTAATGGTTGTGTCGGAAAGCATACAAAAAAACATATTGGTCTTTGATTCTGGAGTTGGCGGTCTGTCTGTATATAAAGAGATAAGCCAGTTACTACCCAATCACAACTATATCTATGTATTCGATAACGAGGCTTACCCTTATGGTGAGCTCGATCAGCAAGTCCTCATTCAGCGAGTCCAAAGTATCGTCGCCAGTTTTGTGGCGAGTCACGCTATTGATATCGTGGTGATAGCTTGTAATACGGCCAGTACGATAGTCCTGCCGACACTTCGCGCTAATAACCTTATCCCTATTGTCGGCGTAGTCCCGGCAATCAAACCTGCTTCGTTACTGGCTAATAAAGCGGTTGGCCTTATTGCGACTCCCGCGACGATTACTCGTGAATACACACACGAGCTCATCAAAAACTTCTCGAGTAATAAAAGAGTAGAGCTGTTGGGTTCTACTCGGCTGGTGGATATGGCCGAAGATAAACTCAGAGGCGAGGAGATTAGCCTTGAAGAGTTACAGCAAATCCTTCAGCCGATGATCAACACAATTGATGTGGCTGTATTAGGATGTACTCATTTCCCATTGATCAAATCAGAGATTCAACAAGTACTAGGTGAAAGTGTAGTGCTGATAGATTCTGGTAAAGCGATAGCTAAGCGGGTTCAAGATTTGTTGGGTTTGGAAAGCGTTAATAAAGAAGGGGGAGTACGTGAAGTTTTTTGTAGTGCACTTCCTAAAAAAGAAAGTGCACTAAATAGTATGTTAAAGCAGTTAGGGTTTAGCTCAGTTCAGATTCGTCCGCTTCAGGATGTTTAGGATCATTTGCAACACGTACTTTTAAAGTGCGTTGCATGTAATCTTTATCGTTAAGTGCAGAGATTGCATGATTCACATCATTACTTGCCATAACAACAAATCCAAAGCCTCTTCTTTTACCAGTACGTTTGTCTTTCATTAAACGTACTGCAAATACTTCACCATGCTCTGAGAATAATTCACGTACATGTGATTCGTTCGCTTTGTATGGAAGGTTACCCACATAAAGTGTTTTGGTTGAAGCCTTAGGTTCTGAATCTGATTTTGAGTCGGTGCTTGAAAAGTTAACAACAAAAGCGGAAGCCAAGACACCAAGGATAAAGGTAATTGCAGGCGATATATCTACCTGAGAGAAAACAATGCCGCCTAATACAGCCAGTGCGACAATTAACAACATCGATTTTTTTGAGTTCATATCGGAATACTACATATTAATAAACGAAATAGACGCATCTACCATTAACAAAATAGACACATGAATCTTACGTTCATGGCTTCCATTTTTCCAATGTATTGCTGTGATACGTCTCAAATGTTTAGTTTTTATTCGAAAAATGCGGATCTGGTGGCTTTTTAGGCGAACAAAACTTTTATTTCAAAAAGCCCTTGTGCTCCATCTCAATCTCTCTATAATGCCGCCTCACCGACACGGAGTGAGACGAAAGTCACACAGCGAAATCGGTAGAGAAAAAGAGTTTGAAAATAACCCTTGACTCTCAAAGTGGTGCAGGTATAGTACGCACCCCTAGCGACTGAGATGTGAATCACAAAACGCTAGCGCTCTTTAACAATTTAAACCTATCAATCTGTGTGGGCACTCGTTGATGAATATCA
>NZ_JBFSUR010000034.1:0-67245 GCF_041467535.1 Vibrio sp. 10N.247.311.47 | reverse complement strand
AACCGAGGTCCACGGATTTGCAATCCGCTGCATAGCCACTCTGCCAAGGCGCCTTTTTAATTCAACACTTTAGGGACTTAAGTAAGCCGCACCGCTGTGTTCGGGTGCCTACTTTACGGATTGAGGGGAGATAGTCAAACAAAAAAGTGAATTTAAATTCCGTTTGCTGACATTTAAATCAAATTGCTGCATGTTCGATCTCTTTAATCAAAAAACACACAGCAAAATCGAGTTAAACAAGATGTTCTAGCGCTACCACTTCTTCATAAAACGACCGACAAGACTCGGATGATACGCCCAGCAGTGGTCAAACATAGTCATAAGTTGAGGGTTGCCATACTTAGAAAGACTAACCGCATGGAAACGGTTTTTGTGTTCTTTCAACTTTTCAACCTGAGCAATCATTTCGTCTGATTGTTTCGGCGCAATAAAGTCAGAAAGTACGATTAAATCGGCATTCTTGTATTTATCACCAGTCATTAGGTCAATCGACTTCATGAGAACAGGTTCCAAATCCGTACCGCCGTGGAATGAGTAACTTAAGAAGTCGCTCGCTTCACGTAGGCCATCTTGCCTTGTTAACTCATAGGTAATCTGCTCAGAAGAAAAAAGAATCACATAACAGTCTCTCTCTTCTGCAAGAGCAATTTGCATTAAGGCATAAGCCATTGCTTTAGCAGACTGCTCAGGGAAACCACTCATAGAACCCGAAGCGTCCACACAGACTATAAACGGGCCCTTTTCAATATCGATGTTCTTGCTATCTGGTTTTTGCGCCTTCACTTTGCGTAACGTGCGTGATTTACCTTGCGAGCGATAGCTCAGTAAACGCTTGTCGGCCAAGTGCTTGTAAAAGATAACCTCAAGTTCAGGATAAGCTAAGAACATGGTTTCGTTTGGCAGCATCTTGTTAAGGTCATCACTTTCATGAATCCCGACAATATCATCGACCGCTTCATCGCTTTTCTCTTCAACCACCTGCAATTCTTCTACAGGGGCTTTGTGTAGCGAAGGATCATCTTCCTCACCAGCCATACGGCCTAGCTTTTCAGCGATCTCTTGCAAGCCCTTGTGCTTATTCAAGAAATCAGCATGACGTTTCATGATGGTAAGGTCTGTTTTGCTTAATTTGGCAGAAGCCATGTCCCACAAGCGCCCTACACTGCCTTCATCACCCGACTCAGTCACTTTATCCATGTTTTTCATGGTTTCCATGCGCTGATAAAGATCGGCTAAGACTTTTTCTTTGCTTGTTTCAAGTTCAGTTACTTGAGCTTGTTTAATCGCATCAGAAAGTGATTGGTACCATTGGTCGCAAAAGTAGTGTGGAAACATCGCGTTATAAACACCCTTGTTGTTCTCCATAAGGCGTCGAGCTTGTAGATAAAACGCTGAGTGCCACTCGAGCTTTTTGATAACACTGTCTATCTCATCAAAGAACTGAGGTTCATCCCAGTAAATCACTTCTTGATAAAGGGCGATTTCCTCTTGGAATCGATCAGTTTCACACACCTTGGTGACGCGTTTTTTTACTTTACCGCGCCATTTGACTAAGTGGTTTTTCACTGATGTTTTCACACCTTTGTTCTCTGCAGCCATCATGACTTGAGAACGAGCGATGAGATCATTCATCGCGGTATCAATGATTCCGGAATCAGCTACCATCAAAGCGAGGTTTAAGCCGTCTGCTCCTAACATATGCTCTCCTCTTACTCGAAGTACTGGCTCATAAACTTAATACGCTGAGCGATCTTGGCACTCTTCACTTTCGTGGTTTCAAGATCTTGCGTTACCGATTGCAAACTTGCTTCCATCGCTTTTGGTAAATCAGGGTCAATATAGTTATGAGGTAATGCATCATGGAATTCAGTACGAACGCGTTTTAACTTGAATTCAGCTTCAGTTAACTGTTCTAAGGCTTTCTCAGCGCCACTCAACCACTTGTTGTACAGTTCTTGGTCTAAACCGTCAGTAGTAACCACACTCACCAATACAGAGCGATTGGCGATGTCTTTAATCACTAATTGGTTTGATGCATCCAAGTCGAGTTTTAAACGGCATAGGTTTTTATTTTCGTTTACGTAACCGTAAATATCACCGTGACCTTCTTTAAGAACACGATCAAAATCGTCTTTGGCTACGTATACCCAACGGCTATCGCCTTTCTCAGATTCAGAAACCGACATGTTGCTTTGCAGCATAACCAGTTTCACTAGATTGTAAGCACTGCCCACGCTGTACATTTTCGCGTTCTTGATGTCATTCTGGTAAACATCTTTACGCAACAAGCCACTGGTTGACTCCATAGAAAGTGACACCGACAACGTTGATTCAACATCGTCTTGAATCTCTTCTAACTCTTCACGAGACATTTCAATTTGAGCTTTCGACTCTTGTTGATCAAACGCTCGGTTCAATGCAAAGTCTTTCACCACGCTACGAACCACATCACGTGATTCTGGGCTATGCCACAAACAATCTTGCAGAAGCATAATATCCAGAGGGTTCACGCTATCGCGACCACTAAAGAACGCACTCGCTTTCAATAGTTTAACGGCCTTCTTCCAGCGTCTGTCTGATACATACAATTCTGACTCTGAAGCAGAGCCTTGCTTCTTAACCGTCTCTTCAAGCATGGTTTTTAGTTCAAACAACTTATCAAACGAATTGTCTGTCAGTTCCAGCTTATCGAGCTCTTTCTGCCATTGATGGTATTCAATGTCCGTAATCGCCAAACCTTTTGGAATTACCGCTTCTTGAGAAGTACCCGTCGTCAGCATCGATTTGAAGTTTTGTTTGTTTTGAATACGGTTCACGAACACGCGTACCAACATACGGTCATAAAGTGCTTCCAAGCCGCTGTCTTCATCTGGAAGTTCGTTGGATGCCGATACTAGTAGACGCATCGGTACACGTTCAATATCACTGCCGTTTTTGAAAGTCTTTTCGTTAACGACAGTAAGTAGCGTGTTTAGGATTGCAGGGCCGGCTTTCCAGATCTCATCGAGGAAGACGACTTGTGCAGTTGGTAGGTAGCCTTCGGTTAGTCTTACGTAACGACCGTTGTCTTTTAATTCTTGGATACTTAGTGGGCCGAACACTTCCTCGGGAGTAGAGAAACGAGTCATCAAATATTCGAAATAGCTGCTGTTATCAAAAGCCTGAATGAGACGTTTCGCGATAAGGCTTTTTGCGATGCCCGGAGGGCCTAATAGAAACACGCTTTCACCAGCCAAAGCAGCCAGTAAACAAAGCTTAATGGTGTCTTCTCTTTCGTAGACACCATCAGACAGAGCATGCGCTAATTTATTGATTCTTTCAGAGAGTAGCGCCTTGTCAGCATGTGAAGAAATAGAAGGGTTCATGCGTTACTCCGAAAATCTTTGAACAGTTGAGAGTGTAGAATTGTTTTTATACATTTGTTAGCGCTTTGTTACAAGTGCATTTTATTATTGAGTTGCATTTATATCAGATGGTTACGTCGGTAATTTTGGCGCAATCATAGATTCCAATTATGAGAGTAACATCACGAACGGCGTGAAACTAAATCTAATACGAAACCTAATTTTTCTTTTATTTTCGACACCATAGACGTTATGGTGGTGCACGTCTTCCGTTATACGAAAAATTGGCAAGGAATGTGGCCAGACTGCATGAGTAAAGTTATCCATAAATGGAAAAGTATTTCTCTCATAGAGGAGAACGTGACGCTCCCTACGAACGTCGTGGTAAAACATACAACAATCAATCACCCTGGCGCGGCAGTTATTCTTCCTATCACTTCGTCTGGAAAAATCATCCTCATTAACCAGTTCCGCCCTTCTCTAAAGAAATGGCTTTTGGAACTACCCGCAGGCACGATGGAAATAGATGAGACACCTCTTCAATGTGCCCAACGCGAACTGGAAGAAGAAACAGGTTACAGTGCAACTTCTTTTCAAAGCTTGGGGCAAGTCACCCCTTTGGCTGGCTTCTGTGATGAGATACAACATCTGTTTGTCGCAAAAGACTTAAGCCTCACTACCCGCTTTGAATGCGATGACGATGAAGTAATAGAAGTGATCGAACTGAGTTTAGAAGAACTGCACGATAAAATACGACACGATCAAATCACTGATACCAAAACTATCGCTTGTTTAAGTAAAGCCCAACTATGTGGCCATCTATAGCCAATTATATGGCTACCTAAAGTACTCTAGGAGAGAAACATGGACTTTCGTTCTGATACCGTAACTAAACCTTCGCAAGCTATGCGTGACGCAATGGCAAACGCAGAAGTGGGCGATGATGTTTATGGCGATGACCCAACCGTCAACGAACTAGAACAGTGGGCAGCAAATGAGACAGGCTTTGAAGCGGCAATGTTTACCTCTTCAGGTACACAAGCCAACCTTCTTGGCTTAATGGCGCATTGTGAGCGTGGTGATGAATATCTGTGTGGCCAGCAGGCGCACAACTACAAATACGAAGCTGGCGGCGCTGCGGTCCTTGGTTCTATCCAACCTCAACCAATCGAGAATAACCCAGACGGTACTTTAGACTTTAAAAAGCTTGCCGCTGCGATTAAGCCAGACGACAGCCACTTTGCTCGTACTAAGCTGCTTAGTTTAGAAAACACGATCAATGGTAAAGTACTTCCAATGTCTTATTTAGCGGAAGCTCGTGAGTTCGTAAACCAACATGGCTTGCAAATGCACCTAGATGGAGCGCGCGTCTACAATGCGGCAGTCGCGTTAGATGTTCACATTAAAGAGATCGCACAACACTTCGATTCTATGACGATTTGCTTATCGAAAGGTTTAGGCGCTCCAATCGGTTCACTACTTCTTGGTAGTAAAGAGTACATCGCCAAAGCACGCCGCCTACGTAAAATGGTGGGTGGCGGTATGCGTCAGGCAGGTATTCTTGCCGCAGCAGGGAAAATGGCGCTCACGGAGAACGTGGCTCAACTTAAAGCTGACCACGACAATGCAAAAAATCTAGCGATTGGTTTAAACAAGCTAGAAGGCTTTTCTGTTAACCCTAATTTCATCCAAACTAACATTGTGTTTGCTAAATTAGATGAATCAGTAGATATCAACCGCATCGCACGAGAGCTAGGTGAACAAGGTATTACTATGTCACCAGGTAATCCTGTTCGCTTTGTTACTCACCGTGATATTAGTACAGAAGACATTGCTCGATTCCTAACGGAATTAGAAAAAGCGCTGTAACTCTCAGCAAAGTTCTCATCTATCGCTATTAATACTTGAGCTTCCCCTAAGGGGAAGCTTTATACTTTTGTTTTCACAGGAGTATATACGTGTACAACAAGTATCTAATCTTACTAACTGCTTCCCTCTCTTTCACACTTCACGCAGACAACTTTGGTGATCCAGAACTCGGTAAACTGAAATCCCCGAGTTGTGTTTTTTGCCATTCAGTTGCTGGCGACAACACGAATAAAAACTCCCCAGACCTTAAAGGGCAAGACCGCCTCTATTTGTTCAATACTATGACAATGTATAAGAACGACCAACGTGAAGGTGCCTACGCTGACATGATGAAGGCTCAATTAAGTCGACTTTCTGAACAAGATTTAAAAGATATTGCTGCCTATTATTCTTCATTATCTAGATAGCGTTCTATTCCATATCGAGAGTTGGCTTTGTTGTGTAATTCAATCGAACTAAACCTAGAACCTACGACCTGTTCAGCTACGCCCACCCCCTCTCGTAGCTCTGTGCCTAAACCTCGTTACAATACAACCAATCATTTATTAATCGAGGCTTTCTGACCTTTTGGATTGATAAAGAGACAATAGTCGGGTGGACGCAGAGCAAACAGAATAAGCGCGCGTTTAGGCCATGTCGGTTCAATGATTTAGCTATCACGACAGCACTCATGGTGAAACGAGTTTTCTCTATGCCACTGACAGCGCTGCAAGGATTTGTAGTCTCGATATTTTGGTTAGCCCATGTGCCGTTAAGTTGTCCGCATTACACCTACATCATTCTTAGAGCCAAGCAAGTTGAGGCCTCATTTAAGACTAAAGCTAGAGGAGCAATACGGCACCTAGCCATCGATGCTACTGGCCTTAAGGTTTATGGTGAATGTGAATGGAAAGTCAAAAAACACGGGACGGATGGGAAGCGTAGAGTCTGGCGAAAGCTTCATATTGCAGTCAATACAAACACACATGAGCTCGTTGCCGCCGAGCTAAGTTTATCAACGGTTACAGATAGAGAATTACCCCCGAACTTACTGAAACAAACTCGTTGAAATATCCTTGAAGTACCTGGTGATGGCGCTCACTCTAAGAAAAAGCGATGTATCGAGTTAAACAGTTGCCAGGAGGACAACTAACCTAACCCATCAACCAACTGGACTATGTTTTCATGTAGCCACAAGTAGAAAGGATCTGACTCCCTTTTTTTGTGTTGATAAAGCAAAATCTGCTTGCTATTGAATGATGGGAGCCTCGCATGACTAACTTCAACTAGGTTATGTGTATTATCGATATACAGTTCTGAAGTTGGAAATAGAGCCTCGGTTTGCGCTGCCACAGATGCGACATTTGAGATTATTTCGGAACGAAAGACTTCGTTATAATTCAATCCTCTTTGCACCAACATGTTTTCCATCATCCCCTCTTTTTCATTCCACTCAGCCAACTGTGCAATTGCAAATCGACATTCTGAAAGATATTCAAATTCTACAATCTTCTTCAGATGAATAGGATGGGATTTATTCGCATACAACTTAAAGTGATCTTCGGCCAAATGTTTATGCAATATGGCCTTGCTGCCTATTGGGACGTCGTAATTAATGCCTAACTGAATGTTATCTTTCGCTAAATTATCAAGCGTATTCTGGTTCCATATGTGGCAAGAAAATGTCACGTTCGGCGCATGCTTGGCAAGGAATAGAAACAAGATATGAGGCAATGACTGTCCTAAAAGCGGATTAATGGCCAAAGAAATATGCCCAGCGTGGCTGTACGCGTCGAACTTCTTTACCGGAGTTAATGTTTTCTCTAGCAGCGCAATTAAGTCAGGGAGTGACTCTGCGATTTGATTACACCTGTAGGTAGGTTTCATTCCTTGTGGAGTCGAAACAAAGAGCTCATCATCAAGCTGCTCTCGAAGTTTCCGTAACTTCCGACTCACAGAAGGCTGAGCAAGAAAAAGTCGCTCCGCAGCATGGGTAACATTTTGCTCTTCTATCAAAACATGTAGAACCTTAAGTAGGTTCAAATCGATCTTGTTTAGCGCAGCTTTCAAAGTACCAACCTCACAGGTATAACATATTTGTCATACCTGTGATTCTATATAGTCATTTCATAAATACCAAACTTTTACTTACCATTACCTCAACTTAATAAAACAGAATATGGTATTTAAAAATGAAAAAAACTCTACTTTCTTTATTAGTGGTCACGTCTTTCTCTACGGTTGCAGGAACGTCCACAACCAGCTTTAACAATGAAGATAAATCAATTGAAGACGTCTTTGCTAACATTGACTCTTCTTCGTGGGCGGTAAACCCAGAAGATCATGGTATGACGGTGCATGAGTACATAAACCAAGAAGGCATTTGGTTTGCTGACAATTTTGCTCGCAACTTTAAGTTAGGCTTAAACAACCTTCATCACTTCAAAGAACTGGCGAACAAAGACACTCGTTGGGTTGTATCACCATCCATTGATCACTTGTACTCAATGGGCGTTATCGATACCTCCAAACCATTTACAGTCGTTGTACCTGAGAACGATGGGAAATTGGTTACACTTCACCTTCAAGATATGAACCACACTCAACCATTTTATAAGGTTGGCGCAGGAACTTACGAGTTCACTCCTGAAATGTTCGATACAAAATATGTGCTGATAGGCTTGCGTTTTGCGACAGATGGAACAAAACAAAACGTTAAACGGATTACAGAAGAGCTTCAGCCGAAAGTGAAAATTATCGGTGGTGGTCAAGATCTTGAAGGATTGCCAAAGCCAAACACTGAGGCTATGGAAGCAGTTCGTACTGCATTAATGCCTGAATACGATAAGTTAAATGACACATACGATACAGTTCAATACCGAGCGCAAGATGTGACTGACTGGGAAAAGACTACTTACACAATTGCTGGAGCGTTCGGCCTATCGACAGCTGACACCGCAATGTATGCACCTTACGCACTAGAGAATGCCAAAGGTGAACAATGTTACCAAGCGACATACGAAGCACCTAAATTAGCTAGAGACCTAGGTTATTACTCAATCACTGTCTACGATTCAAAAGGTTATCTCATGTCGAACGAGAATAACATCGTTTCGACCAATCAAGGACTGACGCAAAACGAAGACGGTACATTCACGGTGGTATTCGGTGGTTTAGACTGTAAAAAACATGCGGATGGTAATAACGTAAACTTTGCTTACACCCCTAAAGACAACTGGTCTTTCTTATTACGTGTCTATCAACCTAACGTTGAATCAATGAAGGTATACACCCTGCCCGAGATTGAAAAGATCTAAGTGCTTAACTATTGCTATGTATCAGAAGTTAACGTAACCAGTATGACTTAAAAAAAAGCGCCTCAGGCGCTTTCATTTTATACATCTCGAACCCAAACATCATTAACATGTTGCTTAAGTAAATCAATCACGCTTTGGTGAATAAAAACCAAACCATAATCTTCTTCTAGTTTGAAGATCAGCCTTTCTTCTAGTGGAATATTCTCAAACTTAGAAAAATCAAACTCCGTTGACTCAATGTCTAACCAGTTCAACTTGCCGTATTGTTTTTCTTTATCCGTCAATTTATAAGTTTGATGGATATAAGGCACTCGATAGTCTTCGTAAACTTTAATTTGATCATCTGTTGGTTGGCTTGGAGAACAATCCACGCGCGCGTCTAACCACTCTACTCCGTGTATGACCAGTTTCTCCACTTTTGATGCAACATCGCTGATGATAAATAGCTTTGGAGAAAACGTCATTTCAAGCAGTAAATCAGGCTCTACTGGCACTATTGGCTTGGGGCTTTGTTGGAATGGGAAGTTAGTTAACGCCTGCTTCGTTAAAATAACATAATTTTCTTTCATAATTTATTTCCTAAACTTAGTGAAGCGGCTTATCGTTGAAAACTAACTGGTCTTAAAAATTTATACGGTGCCAGCAAACGCTTCCATTTTAACCTTAAAAATGATTAAATATCTTATAAACCACCATAGGAAATAAATCATGATTAAAGTAAAGTGTTTTAAATTCGAAGTTGAGTACAAAATAATAAAATCTCATATACAAGACTATTTTTTAGATGAACAGTATCTTGATCTTAAACTAACAGATGAACAGGTTGTTACTCCTTACGTTAAGCTCACTCCAAACCAGTCAGACATACCTAAATTCGACTTAATTGACATGATTGATGGTTATATTACAGAGCACTTTAATGTCATTAGTTGTGCTGTCAGCGAATTTGAAGATTATTTAATCATAAATAGTATATTCACCTTAGAGTTTGATCAAAATAGTACTATAACGTTAAAAGAAAACATAATTACAATGCAACAAGATGATGGAATTTATGAGTATTATATAACTCCTTCATTTAGCAACGCTGACTCTCCATCGCTGACTAAACCTAGCTTGTTAGATATCAAAAACTCATCTATGAAAACCAATGAAAGCATAGAAAACATGACTATGTAAGTTAATTCAAACACACGCTATTTACCACTAGGTCATTGCTTTTAAGGAGAACAGATACAATCTCCTTATCCATCAAGATAGAATAATCATCATCAATGAAGAATATCCTATCCTTTTCGCTTATTCGGTTTGACAAGATAGTTATACTTTGTAATGAGAATGCATCGCCTTCTCTATAAAATATTGAATTCTCATTATCTATACAATTTATTATGGAGTGAACCTTCATATAAAAGTAGTTCTCAACAACTCTTTTCCTATCCTTAATTAATATAGGTGTAATTGATAGATTATAAATATCTAAAGAGGCCAGAATTCTGGCACTTTCATCATTAACAATAAAACCATCAGCATAACGATAGATGCTTTTCATCTTGTAATCATTTATCTCAGAAGTAGAATAGATAACCAACTTGTTATTATATGAAGTAATTTCATCGTACACTAGTTGAAAAGTTCTTTGATCGGACTCTTGAAAATGGAAATCACTTGTAATGTAGTTTTCTGTAACTTCAAATAACTCTTTAACCATAGATTTCGTACGCCGTTTTTAGTCTAGTTCCAGTCATGGCCAATTGTTTTATAGTGTGAGGAGAGACGTAAAAATTATGGTTTCTCTCACTATTACATTTCTCCCTTCCACAACCTAATCCATCGTCCAAAAAGTCCGCACCATTCTTATTTAACTTGATGCTACCGGCTGTAATATCATTAGAAATTGTTTTTGATAAATTATCTATTGCATCAACTATTTCTTGACATTTATAATCTTTGCATTTTTTCATTATTTTCTTAATTTCCTTTCTAACCTTGCCACTGACTAAAAAGTGATATCCCCCAGCAATATCTGTACCTCTATTTTTTTCTTCTATTTTTTTTACATTTTCTTTAGGAATTAGAGCATCGACTGTACCCCATTCTCGGTGATTACCAATATGATAAGGAACTCTCAACTCGCAAGCCATTGCTTCTATTTGTGCAGGTAGCAACAGTATATTCTTCGGATGATTAACATTATATAGAGATCTGCTTAATATCTTCTTGTAATTTTTATTTATATAGTTTAGAGATGATATAGAAACTATATGATGGGGAGCCAAGACTTTTACAGACAAATCTTTGTTTGTAGAGTTGGTAATCCATGGGTGAGAATGAATTGAATTTCCAAACATTTCACAAATAGGAGCCCAGTTTTCACTAAACGACCTAAATCCCACAGCCTTTTTAGGATGTCGACTAAGATTACTTATCGTCAGTTTATTCCATTTACCCATAATATTTATGCCTTTATTAATTTATGTCCGATACACTGTGTTTTAAGTTTTCCTATTTCCTTATTACATATTTTACATCGGCCAGAGTTTTTATCTTTTTCTTCATTCGCCTTTGCAGAGTTCTTTCCTGACTGAGCAGACTCACCTGTGTTGTGTTTTACTTTTGCTGGATAGGTTTTCTCGCCCTTATCTAAGATTCGAGCAAAAAGTTTTTCAAACTCGCCCATCGCTTCTTTTAATTTGTCTGGCACCATCTTATCGATGATTTTCACTTCGTCGACCAATTTTAAGAAGTATTCTGCTAGTTCATCCGCACCCATTCTGTTGGCGTATGAAGCCAACTCGGTGGCCACTTCAATACAGGGTTTTAGAACATCCGATACAATGTTGCTAGCCTGTTTGGCGTAATCAACCCATTTTAGGGTACGTAAGAACTTTTCCGGGTCACCTTTACCCATCCCACGCAGTACCGCAAGTAATGTGTCTTTTGATGTACCCTTCCCGCCTTTCAAAGCGACTTTACATGTACCTTTAACTGCACTACCAAACGTTGGAATACAGCCAATCAAAGTCAAAGACAGTGCCAACCAATTTTCTGGCTTATCTCGTTCTTCTTCACTTAATAGTGTCATGATATTTGCTGAAAGGTCTCGTACATCTGCTGCTTGGTCTACGACGGGGATCATTGTCAGCGCTGTGTTTGCAATGATTTGCTCTACCGATGCATCATCATTAAAGTCACCTAAAATTACTCCCCAGACCCAGCTGGCAGCGCCAGACATTCTCTTCCAGGAGTTTTCCCAAAAACCAACCTCGCCTCGCTTTGCTTCTTCAATAATTAATTGAGCATTCGCATTTGGGTTGAAATTAGGGTTAGTTTTAGTTGGGATGTTTGGCATGAATTCGCGACTATCTTCACCATAGTCAATGTTAAATTCACCAGGTGCAACCCCACTCACCGAAGCTTTGCCTACATTATCTAATGTACCTTCAAAGGAAGCGCCGGTTTGATCAATCAGTTTATATGTAGCCCCTTGAACAGGTTCTCCATCAGAATAAGAAAGAAACAGGTCTACCGTATACGTCCCTTCTTGCTCTTCTGTCACAGAAACCGAAGGGTTTTGAGCACCGCCTAAACACATGGTGTTGGCTTTATTCATGGTCATTTGATCAGAAAGGCGGCATACACCGACACCTTCGAACTTAACGGTAGGAGAAGCTGATATGAATTCGGCCTCGGCTTCAATAGTGCCAGAAGCTACGCCCTTTTTATCACCACCGGCATCACCAGTACTGGCGCTGAATTTACTGCCTTTAATAGCAATGCTGTTACCGCCATCCATAGAGACAGTCGTGGTGCCTCCCGCTAAATCGGCAGACTTTGCATTGTTACCATAAGGGATAGGAACAACAGGTTTGCCGACTGTTGTTAAACAAACATCAGGGAGTGTTGCGTTCGCTTCTCCTCCTGAGCCTTGATGAACTACGCTGAGTCCATTCGCACAAACTGTTACGCCCATAGTAAATCCAATTAAATTCCAATAGATGTATGATAAAAGAGATCGCAGGCTGCAATCTCTCTAAGTACGCAGTGAAAATGAAGGATGAGACTGTTACTTCGAGTCTATTTTTAAAAACGGACAGAAGATCTCACAATTAAATCTAATGCTATTGATAAACATCCAGTAACTGCTGAAATTTTAGGTCAATGACCAAGTAAGTCGCGGCATACATAACACCAAAGATCACAGTACTGACGCCAATAATCAACTTAGGGGAAATAACGCGTTTGAGCGGTTTCTTTAAATACTTCGCCTTTAAGTTAACTAACGTTACTTTTTCCTGTTCGGCTAAACGCTCGTCTCGGACTAAGCGATAAATTGTGTTTCCTATCTCTGAAAGCTTTTCGTTACCACGCTCTTCTCGGCCGTACTTGCCTTTGAACCCAAGTTGAAGCAATAAATAAAGGAATTCGATAACGTGTCTGTATTTTCGTGGATCAGCTTTCAAGCGCTCTAAAATAGTAAAAAACTTATCGCCACCCGATGTTTCGTTATGGAACTCCGACAATAAGCTATTGGTACTCCAATGGCTGTTTGCCCCCCACTCTTGCCTACACACAGATTCATCTATTGCAGCACATAAGCAATAGCGTATGACTAATATTGATGCCCGATCCAACTCCATTTCATTGAGCTTTCGTTCACCTTTGCGAATTTCTCGCGCAACTTGTTCTCTAAAAGGGCCAGGATCGTCCAACCAAGGAATCGAAGACATACATGAGAGACTGGCTATTAACCAGGTAAACTGATCGACCAACGGGTTAACCCCCATGCTCTCGACGTTTAGGTCTCTTACCGCAATATTTCTAGATAAATCAGGTGCAGGCATAACCTCCATTGGTTTGCCTGGTTCTGGTTGAAATAGTACTACGGTGACGTCGTTTTCGGCGTAACTCATAAACGTACAGCCCAAAGCTGTAGTGATAAGTTCGCGAAGTCGCCAGCAATATGGACAGCGATTGCTGCCGTGTTATTCAATGCATTCCATTCGTCACTCGCTTTATCAAGCTCAAAATAGGTATAGCCAGCATGATAAGGCAACGCTCTAGGTACGACTGGCATTGGTTTCATTTCAATGCCCGGCAATTGTAAGTTGATTAGATCGCGAATATTGTCGATCGAACCAATCTTAGTTTGGCTCACAAATTGTGTATGTAAAATATCAAGCGGTACGTCTGCTTTAACAGCAAGAATAAACGTCGTAGATTCGACAATTTTACTGTCTGGAATTGCTGCAGTTCGAATTCCATAGCTTTGCTCTCTCAATGTTAAAGGTATTGCACGTTGTTCTGACATAACACTTAATGTCATTTTCGCGCTATCAAGCGTACGAGATAAACAATCGGTCAGTTGGCTATGGTTGTATTTTGTAAACTCTTGTGGTCTACGAGATGCGGAACACAGTGTAGATAATTCACCTTCCGCTTGTAACAGGATCCGATAAAATGACTCTGGGTGAACGCCTTCAACACTTGCAAAATGCCAGAACAACGGCTCATAACGATTCAAAGCTTGTAACAACATAAAATCAGCAACAGATGACACGCCCTGTTGGTCAACCACGCCTAAACGCTGAACAATCGATTCGGCTCTGTGTTTAAGCATTGACGCGAATTCCGTCGCGAACTTGCTCAAAACTGTAGATGCGTGAATATCAATGCACGTCGGAATATAGTTGTCATCCAGAATGATGCTTCCGTCTGGCTTCACTTCCGAAATTTTCAAAATGGGAATTGATGTATATGCGCTCTTATCTTCATGATCGTACATTAAGAAAAAGTTAAGCTTACCCACCACAATACTTGCCATATCTTCTGATTCATAACATGCATCTACGGCTTCTTGGGTTTCCATGTTATAGCGAGCACCGTCTCCATTTCCGCCAAAGAGTTCAGATCGTTCTGATGGCAGTGGACAGCATAAATACACCACTTTATCCGCAATAGAAGGGTCAACATCTCTTACTTCTGGAAGCTCAGCAAGAAGCGGTAAATCAAATGGAGTACGGTCTTGTAAGATACCTTCTGCTCGTGTGATCCCGATTTTGCCAAGTGCCAGTAGCTCAGTGTTAATCTCAATTTTTTTCACTCCCCAGTGTAAGGGAGAGCTATTAGAGCTAAGCATGTTAGATAACTTGCCTTGAGACCTATCGAGTTGCTGAAAGTGTTGAGGCTTCATGAACATACCATCTTGCCAAACAACTGGGTTATATAAAGACATTCGTCAGTTCCTTAAAAATACGTCTGTTCAATACCGCGAGTATTGTTCGAAGATAATTCACTACCCTCTACTTTTAATCTCAGAAAGTACTCACTTTTTTCTTCGATCACTTCAACCTTCCGCCAAGACGAGCCATTGATATCGCGGAATGCGACAGAAAAACCCAATGCTCTAGTTGTTGGGTCTAACTCTAGAATCTCGTGCAACTTGTCTCCTGGTTGCAGCTGATATTCGTACCGTTTAATGTATTCATCCCCCAAGGAGGCCTTATCATTTTCGAACAAAGCGAAGAAGTCCAAACTACGGAACATAACTGGAGACGTTAATTCGTGAACTCTCAGAATTACTGGGGACGATTGACCTTGGTCACGAACATTGAGGTGTTCTGAAGCTTCGATAACAAGTTCAATCGAAGAAGTCTCAGGAGTTATCCCTGAGGACTCTTTGAACTGCTCCCACATAGAACAACCTGATAATAGAAACAAGGTAATGGGGATTATAAGTTTACGCATGATCAGCTTTTGCAACCTTACTGTATCTGTCTTTCATCAACGCTTTAAATGTCGACTCATTGAATTGTCGAGTATTCTGCTCATAATGTTCGCTGTACTTTTGCCATAGCTTTGACTTACTAAGGAAGCGCGTTTCCTGGCTTAAAGTGTTTGCAAACTGCTGAGGATCATTCACTTTTAGTTGCTCCAATACCAAATCGTTAATTGCCTTCGCATATAAGGTATCGTGCTCGCTAAGTTCATCCAGTATCTGTTCAATTAGCTCATTTGGAGCCAATAGATTTTGACTATTTAGCGTTAACATCAATGTAGTTAGGCTAAGATCATTGTGAGCAAAGGAGCTTTCGTCAGTAAGCTCTTCAACACTCTGTAAATCTTTGTACAAATTATCGATACACAATCGCAAACAAGCGCCCATTTGTTTAAAAAATAAAGCGTCATGTTTCGTGTCAGACTCTAAATCAACACCCAGTCCTTCAAAGAATGCATGTGTTACATTTTCATGTTCGTAAGAAGTTTCACTCAATGCGGTATTACTCTGAGTTCTACTCTCACTTTCAACAGGCTGCTCTTGTGGTTCGGTATGAGGGACAAACTCTTGTGTCACCTCTTCCCACTTGTGGCTTTGTATATTTGCGGAATTAGGGATAATAGTAACAGGCGGTACTTTTGTCGGTTTACGCTTGGGAACATCTGAACTGCCGGTAAGCGTATCTGACTTAAAATCGGTACCTTCAATGTTTGTTGGTTTTAAACGGTTCGGTATCTTAGTTTGATCATCAGCGATGTCTTGAGCATTCAGGTTCGCCTGCTGTTCTTCTTCCATCCCCATCCAATCTTCAGGAATCAGACTAGGGAGGTCGAACTCAGAATGGATGCTTAAACTGTCATCAACAACTTGCCTTTGTGGTTCTATCGATGACTTCATAAGATTTTTTTTGTTACTTTCGTCTCGGACCAAATAATCATCATCTCTCTGCATTGAGAATTTTAAGTGCTCGACGGGATCATGAGTATCTACTCCATCAGGTTTCGTTTCCATGAAGAGATCTTCAAGCGCGCCTGTCTCTGCTTCTTCCTCAACAACGGATTCTTCCAAGTTCATTAAAGGGTCTGTTGAATCTCTTTCTGGCGCTATTTCAGAAGCTATGTCGTATGAAGTCGTTACCAACTCAAGAGAAATACTCACTTCATATTGTCCGAGAGAAACTCTGTCACCATCGCACAACGAAACTGGTTGATTCTTTAGGATCTTATTACCATTAACCAATGTGCCATTTGTACTCACATCACTAATGTAATAAGTGTCTCCATATATACTCAATAGACAGTGCGTACCAGATATGAATCGGTTGTGATCCGTTAAAGTCACTGTACAACCTGCTTCTCGCCCTAGAGATCCACCTTCTTCAGGCATCTCGATACTTTTAGCTCCAACATATTCTTCAGGGCACTTCGAGATCACCAAAACCAATTGATTTATACGCATGAATAGCCTTTAAAACAGAAGAGAAACACTAAACTCGACACCACCTAGACCTTCGTTATAAAAAGGTAAGATGTATGAAGCTTGCGGGATTATTTGTAAATGAGCGTCTGGGTTACTTCCTAACTTGATCACACTACCAAAAGTCACAACAGCGCCAGCTTCAAATTGATCGATATCTTCAAGTTGTTCGCCGTAACGAAAGCCTTGGTCGTCAACTTTCCAACGGTTTGAGTATTGCGAGTAACCTAAAGACAAGCCTGCACCTATATAAGGTGTGAACACCGACCAGCTACCTAAAGCATACTGAGGCACAATACGAAATTCGTAATTGGTTACCTCGTTATAAACGCCATTCTTTGGAGCTTCGATATCATCTTCTGCTAAATAATTGAACCCTAACCACCAACGCCATCGGTTGTTACTTTCATCAATTGGACGTGTATGGACGAACCCGTAACGTAGAGCATCTACTTGTCCACTCGGCCCTTCATCATATTCTATAGTGTCTATGCTCAGCATATTTACTGAACCACCATATCTTTCACCCTTCGCGATTGCGATGGACGAAAAAAGACACATTGTGGATATTAGACCGATTTGACTTAGGTTTCGCATGCTTCCCTCTGAGTTCATCCATATATTAACTAGATGCGCAAGATAGCAAGTATTATGTCTTTTACAATAAGGAGACGGTCACACCCGCCATTTACGACATTATAACTAGCAAAAAAAACGATATATCTACAAGAAAATGCATTACGAATAATTACAAATAAAATTCATTTATAAAATCAAAACTATCAATAATTGAAAAATCAAACGACCAACAACCATCCAAAGAAAGAAGGTTGTTCAATACAAGAAAATTAGCATTTACAAAATTCAAAAAACCTAAAATGCCACTTTTTTATCTTTAACCTATGGCATAATCATTTAAAGCATTTTTCTAATTTAGTGTTAGTTAATATTTATGCAATCATTGACAAGAGTAATTATTAATCAATAAAGCACCACACGTAGGAATAGTTAGATTCATATTATTTCTCCCCAAAAAGACCATAAATGTGACCTTCATCACTGAAATTTTATAAAGCCTAGTCGTAAATTGTTACATTTTTTGATCTTTTTGTGAATAACGTCACATAGTGCTAAAATTAAGAATGTCGCAGTTCGGAGTTGAATTCGGGAATATAAATAAAAAACAAGCGAGGCTAAATTTATTAGTTATCGCTAAATTTCGATTTCGTTATATATACAGTTGGATATCAAGATTATGTTCTCCTCAGATTTCACAAGACGGCCTATTGACGAAGAAAAGCCTAGCGGAACTAACCCAAACGCATTAGATGATTTTACAGAGATAAAACGTCAAATTAATAACCTTAATAAGGTGACAGGGAGAGTCTCTTGGAAAAAGGTTCAGTCTCTTTCAAAAACGATACTTTCGAAAAACAGCAAAGATTTCCGTTGTAGTTGCTACTTTACTGTCGCAGCAACACATAATGATGGCTTAAAAGGTTTAGCTGAAGGACTCAGTTCTATTCTGGACTTATGCGTCGTTTATTGGTTTACCGCATATCCAGAAGTTACAAAATCAAACGCAAGGATTGGGGCGATAGACTGGATGGTTGAACACACAGAAAAACGAATAAAGTCGATTAAAACAAACCCCGACGACGTACTGCTGATCGAAACTTGCCATCGCTTATGTATGAGAATTGAAGAAGAACTAAGACTACATTACGGTATAAAAGCACCTTCATTGGGTGGGGTACGTCGAATCTTAAAGCAATGGGTTGATGAACATAAAGAGACCGAAGCAAACCTGCGCGAAGCAGAGAATCAACGAAAGTACCGAGCTCCAGAAGAAAATAAACAACCAACACCAGTGGCTCAACCATCAACCATTAAAATTGATGTGTCAAATAAGCAATCTGCAACAACATCGAAAGTCGACGATAAAACACCCTCTAAGTATTTAGTCGTCTACCTGTTAGCCGGATTTCTTGCTTTAGCATTGTCCTCTCACTTCTTTTATAAGCAATACCAACTAAAAGATCTGACTAAACAAATCATCACATCTGATATCTCACAACTTAATGAAATAGCACATTCATTAAGATATGAATATGCTCCTATTTCTCAAGATGTTAGACCTAATGTCGTAAACCAATTAGACACACTAATGAAAGGTTGGGTTGCCGATCCAATCAAAGTGTATCAGATCGATATTTTAGACCGATTGACGCTTGATTTGACCAAGCTGTATCCGGACTCGTCTTCTATTCTACGATTACGCCAAGAGTTCACCAATGAACAAGAAAAGTTAAACACAGATTACGCCCAACTTCACCGACGCTTTTCTAACGCCAGGACTGTATTTGCGAATGTAATTAGAGGAAGTGAAAGTAAAAAGACAGCACGAGCTTATGAGTACAGTAACTCTCTTTTTCCATTGATTGGCCGCATTGAATATGCAGAAAAAGAACAACAACAAAAAGAACTACAGAAATCTCTTCGGATACTGAACGTCTATTTACACAAAATAAAAACCTTAGAATCAGATCTGTCAGCAAATAAACCGTAAAACTCATAAAACCGTCTTAAGACTCGGTATTACAACAAACTCAAAACAACGAAATAGGCTTATGTTAAAACACAAACTAATGAGGAACCCTGTTGTTATATCAACGGCCATTTTCCTCTTTCTTGCTGCTACGATCGCTGCAATCTATATCCTTTGGCTAGATATAACAGACAAGTTTTACCTATGGATTGCTTTAGGTGCTATAACAATTTTCTATTCGTTGTTTCAGGTAACGTTGTGGCTAAAAAAGAAAAACAACACTAAAGCCCTAAAGCTGGAAACAGAAGAAGAAGCATTAGCCATGGTCATCCGTCCGCTTCTTTCTGGTTCCAATAAAAAGCCAATCTATTTAATGATTGGCAATAAATACGCGGGTCGAACTCAGTTTCTACTTAACTCCAGTGCAATCAAGCCAATGGATCAGACTCGTACTGCAAAGAATGATTTTTTCGAATGGTATGAGTCAGACTCCGCCGTGTATATCAAACCGGATCAACGCCTATTGTTTCAAGAAGTATCAAGTAACGATAGCGCTCTGTGGAACACATTTGTAGATGAGGTCATTAAACACAAGCCTAGAAAGCCATTTTCTGGTTGCTTGTTTTTTATCGATTTTGAATTTCTAATTGTCTCTGAAACCGAACAAATCGATTACACGTTAACCGCGCTTAACCATCGATTAGAATCAGTAAGTGAAAAAACAGCTTCAGCGATCCCTTTATATTTAATGATGTCTAAGCTCGACAAGCTAGAAGGATTTAAGGAATACATACACTTTAGTTCTTTAAAGACCTCGGTTGAATTTCTATCAATTCCATTAAAGGAAGCTAAAGGTGTATTTGTTGAGTACTACCATGATAGCTTCCGTAATTTAGTAAAAGTAATGGAGAGCAATGCGTTAGATTCGTCGTCTCACTCTAATGAAGTTAACGAGAAGCAAGCCATATTAGCATTCCCTAAACAATTCGAATTGTGTCAGTCTGAAATTGCTTCTGTGATAGAACGACTTTCAGAACTCAATACTGGGTCTTACTCTCTTGATATCCGTGAAGTGTTTTTTATATCGAATATCCAAGGTGGTAGAAAATACAACCTATTAGCTAAGAGTTGCAGCAACTACTTTAACTTGCCTATCATTGCGTCGGAACATACTCAGTTAACAGAAACGCCCTATTTTACGCGTTTCTTAATGGACTCTCAGATCCTGCCTGAATCTGATTTCGCAGGTGAAAACAAGACTTACCTTAGGATGATCCAGAGGCAGAGCCGTCTAGCCGTTGCAGCTTCCATTATTTTACTAGGTAGTGGTGCTTACCTGTTTTCAACGACTTTAGATGACAACCTGAGAGTGATTAGTCAGCTTATTGGTATAGATGATTCACAATCGTCTTACCCAAAAGGCAATTCTTTTGAAAGTTCTCTTTCAAGTGCGATCCAAACTGTACAACCATCTTATCAAGCATGGCTTAGTGGCTCACAAGCGCTAGATAATGAACTTGTGAATATGAATGTAAGTCGTCTCGATGAAAGTACGAAAATCGCTTATAACGCCCTCATAATGCAAATTAGAAACCACTTAATGCCAGTAATTGAGCAAGGTTATCGTTTGCAACTAACACAAAATCAAGACAACGTTAATAATGCACTGCCTTTACTAAAAGGTTACTTAATGTTGAATGATCCTACAAAACGCGAGATAAAATTTCTACGTCAGCAAACGATGTCAACGCTCCAAAAACTCAGTGATCAACCAGACACGATCACGACAGTGATGAAATATTTGGACGCATATTTCCGCACTGATTTTGAACCTGTATCGATCAACATGAATATGGTGCGTGCGACAAGACGTTCTCTACTCTCTAGTTCAAATGTAGATCTTGTGTACACCAGCTTGTTACAACAAGCAGGTGACATTGATTTAGGCACTTTGAATTTACAGCGAGCAGTCGGTTTCGACTTTAATAATGTCTTCAACGACAACTTGGATCCTCAACGATTAGAAATCGATAAAGTTTACACATCTACAGGCTTCAGTACGTTTTACCGCCCTCGCGTCGATTTAATGTCGCAACAAGTCATCACCGACAACTGGGTATTGGGTTTGTCAAACCACGTAATCCCAACAGACAAAGAACAAGAGACATTCAAGAAGCAAGTAAGAAAAAAATATACGGATGACTACATCAGTTATTGGCGAAATGCTTTAAGCGAACTAAAAGTAAAGCGTTATAACAATATAGGGGAGATTACTAACGCCATTGATCTGATCTCTGGTCCCTCTTCTCCTATGACAACCGTTCTAAAACAAGTTTATACAAACACTCAGTTTTCCCCGGTTGGACAACAGAATGCATTAATGGCCCAGGTTAACCCTAAACTTGCTGGTGCCGTAAATGCAGCACCAGAACTCGTTGAAGAACTTGTTCAACCTGACTACTTGTTGATGAAAAGAGTTGAACAAGCTTTCCACATCTTGAATCAATTACAAATTAACGAAACCCCTAACTCCCCTACACCATGGGATGAAACGATAACTGCACTGAGCAGAGTTCGTACGTATATGAAAGATATAGCAGACGCACCGGCCCCTCAAATGGCAGCGTTGTCTGCAGCACAACACCGGATGAGTAGTACGGATGCCGATCCTCTGATTCGTTTAAAACAAATTGCACAAAAATCTCCTGAGCCAGTAAGAAGTTGGCTTTTAGACGTAGTTAACCAGAGCTGGTCCGTGATGATTTCTGAATCATCAAAAGGAATACAGACTCTTTGGTATAGTGAAATCTATTCTAAGTTCAAAGAGTTAGGTTTAGGAAGGTACCCTTTTGATCTAAGTGCAACAGAAGAAATTTCGATCGAAGACTTTGAGCTGCTTTTCGCATCGGGAGGCTTGCTTGATGCATTTATCGATAGAAATTTCGCTCCTTTTTATGACACAAACCTATGGACGCCAAAACAAGTAGAAGGTGAAATTATGCCTCTCTCACCAGAACTGCTTGTTCAGTTACGAAATTACAATGTCATCAGAGATACACTAATCAACAAGAGTACAAACCGTTTGTACCTTCCATTTAGTGCGAAGGTACTTGATCTTGATTCTAGTGCGATCAGAGCAAGCTTAAAAATAGCGGACTCAAATATCAACTATTACCATGGTCCCAGCAGAATTCGCGAACTTGAGTGGCCTCCTCAAAATGGAGATTTCAATATCAGTATAACAATTCAAGATGTAACAGACGAAGGTAAACAACATGTACTGAGCAAGAATGGTCAATGGGCTATCTATCGGTTATTTGGTGACTCAACGTTAACAAATACCCATAACGGTAGCTTCGTGAGTGATATAAAAGTATCAGGCAGAGATCTGAGCTTGCGAATCACTCCTTTGACTCAGAAAAACCCGTTTACGTTAGCGGAGCTGTATAACTTCACTCTACCCGAAGCCATATAGTAAAAATACAAATACAAATACAAATACAAATACAAATACAAATACAATAATAATTCAGAAAAGGCAGAACACATGATGTCCAACATTAGTTTACAAGGCTTAGACAAACTAGATCGTAAAATTCTTTCGAATCTACTCTCCAATGGGCGAGAATCGATTGCTAATCTTTCTCGCAACATCGGCTTGTCGCGAACAGCAGTCGCTGAACGCATCAACAGACTTGAAAAAACCGGTATTATCAAAGGGTATACGGCACAAATAAGAGTAGAAAATGACGGGAGAAAAGCGGCAAGTTATTTGCTAATTTCTTGTGAAAAAGGTAAGAAAAATGATGTAAGTAATGCATTAAAAGAACTACCTGAAGTCAGACTTACAAGCATTGTTGGGGGTACCTACGACATTATTTCTTTGATTGAAGCTCCTGATCTGCAATCAATACACCATTTATGTAATGAGATAGAGTCTTTCAATGGCATTCGCTCTCTCAATACAACAGTAGTGCTACACCAGCCAATCAGTCGTTAAAAATAAAGCCGCTCTTATGAGCGGCTTTTTTAAATGCCTCCAATTACTCTAATCTTCGCATCTTTCGTACCTGCTTGACCCAACCAAAAAGTTTGCCCCAAACTCGTCCCATCACCTTGACCGAGTTGGTTCTTTGGAACTGAGTCTAAATCAACGGTTAGCTTTAAATCCCAAGACATGGGGTCACGAAGAATAAAACGCATCAACCCCACTAAAGTTTTATGGAAATCTCCTCCATAGGAGAACTTTCGGAACGTCTCGAAATCAATGTTATCAATACAAAGATTAAACTTACCGTTTAGATCTGGGATGCTCTTACCTAAATGTAAATTTGAACCCAAAATACAATTCGTTCTATTTAATTGATTCCTTTGGCATTCGGCAATTTTTACTCTTCGAAAGACCCACTCTTCGATTCGAACACTTGGTAATGAAAAATAGTGCGCAACAATGCCAGAAATCAGTTTCGGAGAGCGTGTCCTGGTAGATAGCTGATTGACGTAAGACAAAATCTTTGCACGATCAAGCCCGATCGTATCAGACTCTTGAATAACATTAGACAACCCTGCTAGGTGCAGCATACGCCCAGAAAAGTCATCTGTTGCATCGCTTTGATACTGAACATGATAACGGTACTTTTTCCAAACACGATAGATTAAACTGGTATATCTATTATGAAAGAAATCAAAGAAGTCTCTAACTGGATTATCATCATCATCTCTACCTACTAATTTTTCTGTATAGTTCGCGGGCAAAGGTGAACTTGAACCGTGTAATCCTAAAAAGTTAGTTTCAATTCTCGAATAGTGCTCACCAGACCTTTCCATATGACTGATGAATTCCATATCACTTTTGGGGAAACAGAGGTTTGGTGAGACACTAAACGCAATTCTCTCTTGATAAAAATATTTGTTTTCACCAACCGCTACAAAATCACTGCCCGGTAATAGTTGGTAGTGCTTCTCTAACAACAAAACTGCTTGAAAAAAGCTAAATTCGTTTATTTTTTCTGATAATTCATCAATCATAAGATTGTTTGCTGTCCAGTTAAACTTGCCCATTGGTAGCTTTCGCCACTGCGTTCATCGTAGACTTCTAACTCTGTAAATGAGTTAACACTTGAATATAAGCGTATGAACTCATTCAATACATTTGCCATCAAAAACATGTCCCCTTCATTGACAAAAAAACTAGAGTTCATCTTAAGCTTAAATTGATTACCACGAACGGATACCCCTCTAAACACTCTATCGATAGGTTTCATTTCTGATGAGATAATGCCGTCAAGCCTGTGCAACGAAGCCCTATGAGCCTGCCTATCCACTCTAGAATGGAAGTCATATGTAGACAGTAAAACCTTGAGTACATCAATATTAGAGAGCGATAGATAATTCAATGACATATTAGCAATCAGTTGCCATTGGAGTTCGCCATTCACTTGCGGGCTAACAGATTGCGTAGGTTTAGTAATATTACTAAACGTGGCGTAAGTTGGAGATTTATGTGTGGTATATATGATGTCTCCTACAGACAATCTTTCAGACAAATCTGCATTACTGCACAATAACTTCATCAAAACCGTTTCGGTTCCTAGGTCTGCAATATCCCCATTGTGGGTATGAAAAGATATATAACGCTCAAGCCCTCTTCCACTCACTCGCTCTGAAACTTTTGACTTGTAGAAATCACGTTTATCTCTTTGATTTATTTGGTGTTCAAAGGACTCAAATTCAATAAGAGATTTTCGTCGCCTTTCATTTTTGCTCCAACTTTCTACTTGGTTTATTGAATAAACTTCGTAGTGATCCTGGTTGTCACTCTGTGGCCGAACTTTATACTCATTTCGGCGATGTTCAAGCCGAATTGGATCACCATCTTTTTCGAATAGGTTCACAGCTGGCGTGCAATGTAACCTTAAGTGCTTATCTTTCAGGACAACTTCGGCAGGTAATGCTCTCTTAAAATGGAATTTAAGGTTCACGGTACTTCTTTGTGGTATCCCTTTTAGCCAATCGAGACCCGTAATATCAAAAAACATAAATTTGTCTGGTAAAGAAAAATATTCTTGCAACAAACGATAACCTGCAAATGAATTGTCGCTATATGGCAGTATCGCTTCGTCGTCTTGGTACCCAACCGGTTTAACAAATTCAGGTCCAAGTTTACGTTTATACCCACCGCCCACGTCTAACTCGACGTAGTCTAAGTATCTAAATATCCATAAGAAAAGAATTCTAGTTATATGGATCTCACCATGTAAATGAAACCTTAATTTATCTAACCCGATACGAGATAACTCTAGCCCATGTTCAGTCGCAAGTGTCACATCAACAGATGAGCTTGTTCGACTGTTGCTTTGGTCAATGCTTGTGATTTTTAAGGGGAAAAGCTCTACGTCATAGCAGGTTCTGAATAAACATTGCGTACCTTCCACTTGTTCACTAGCCATCTCAGCCCCGCGCTTTACCACTGTTTTTTCAGTGACACTTCCCGAGTGTGGCGTTAGTTCGCTAATGCATAACGAAGGAATCGAGCGCATGTAATGTGGCCACAACAGCGTCATTAACGACTGAGTGAGCTCTGGGAGTTCATCATCAATCTTTTCTCTAATACGGCCAGTAAGAAACGCAAAACCTTCAAGAAGACGTTCTACATCAGGATCGAATGTTCCTTCAGACAAAAAGTTGGTCAGTTTTGGATTGTACTTGGCAAATTCGCTGCCGGATTCTCGTAGATATGTGAGTTCATCTTGAAAGTATTTACTGTTACTCAATGGGCACCTACTAAACGTTAAATTGGCCGTCAGTTCCCATATAGACATCGATAGACATCGGAACTTTTCCACCGTTGTGTAAGACTTCTCCGCATATGCCAAAGCCTAATTGAAGAGGGTTGTTGTGATTTTCTCGGTAATGTACTTCAACACTTCGTAGCCGAGGTTCGAAGCTTTCTATTGTGGAAGTGATGTTCTTTTGGATGTGACGAACTAAATTGGTGTTGTTCGATAGAACATCATTGAAATCAGGTAAGCCATATTCCCGATCGATCATTGAATTACCCGCATGAGTATTAAGCAAATCAGCAAGGTGCAGATGAATGGATTCAATTAAATGCCTATGTGAAACCACTTTTTCATAACAATTTTTCGGCTCACCAAGTTCAATTCGTTCTAATAATCGGTAACCTTTTTCCATATAACACTCTAAGAAAAAAAGCAGCCAGTAAACCTGGCCGCTTATTTATTTCCAAACTTATTATTGGTCTAGCTTACCAACCAAAGATAAGTCAAAGCTCGCGCCCATGTACTTGAAGTGAGGACGAACAGACATCGATACTTTATACCAACCTGGGTCACCCTCAACGTCAGACACTTCGACTTTAGCCGCTCGTAACGGTCGACGACCACGAACTTCTGCTGGCGGGTTCTCTTGGTCAGATACGTATTGACGGATCCATTTATTTAGCTCAACTTCCAAATCGGTACGCTCTTTCCAAGAACCAATTTGCTCACGTTGAAGTACTTTAATGTAATGAGCTAAGCGGTTAATAATGAACATGTAAGGTAGCTGAGTACCCAACTTGTAGTTCATCTCAGCTTGCTTGCCTTCAGGTGTATTCGCAAACACTTTTGGTTTTTGAACTGAGTTTGCCGAGAAGAACGCTGCGTTATCAGAACCTTTACGCATTGTTAAAGCCATAAAGCCTTCTTCTGCAAGTTCATACTCACGGCGGTCAGAAACCAGAATTTCGGTTGGGATCTTAGTTTCGATCTGACCCATCGCTTCAAAGTTATAAACCGGTAAATCGGTTACCGCACCACCACTTTGCGGGCCAATAATGTTTGGACACCAGCGATATTTTGCAAACGACTCACTGATCTTTGAAGCCATAGCATAAGCTGAGTTACCCCAAAGGTAATTGTCATGGCTGTCCGTAACCATTTCATCGTAGTCAAACGCCTTAATTGGGTTGTCTTCAACTGAGTATGGCGTACGCAGCATAAAACGTGATGTACACAGCCCAACATAACGTGCGTCTTCGTGCTCACGGAATCCGCGCCACTTAGTATACTGAGGACCTTCAAATACCGACTTTAAGTCTTTTAAGTTTGGTAATTCTTCATAAGAATCTAAACCAAAGAATTGAGAAGATGCAGAAGTAATAAATGGTGCATGAGACATAGCACCTACATTACCCATATATTCCATTAGTTTAATATCAGGCGAAGACGCAGATAGTTGGTAATCACAAATAACGGCACCTACAGGCTTACCACCAAATTGACCGTATTCACGAGTATAAATCTGCTTATATAAACCTGATTTCACTACTTCAGGAGCATCTTCAAAATCATCCAGAACTTCGTCTTTCTTAGCCGAAATAAGTTCGATTTGAATGTTTTCACGGAAGTCCGTGTGATCAACAAGATATTTAAGACCACGCCATGTTGATTCAATCGCTTGAACTTCTTCGTTGTGAAGAATTGCATCAACCTGTTTAGACAACTTTTGATCAATCTCAGAGATCATCAAATCAACTAAAGACTGGTCTACTTTTTCTACTGTTGAGCTGCTTAATAACTCACCAATGAATGCTTCAACGCCACGCTTTGCAACGTCAAAACCCTCATCACTAGGTTTAATGCGAGTCTCATTTAAAATGCTATCCAGAAGAGAGCCTGACTCAACTAGAGCTGCTTCTTGTTCTGGTGCTTGTGCTTCTGCCGACATGATCTTCCTTACTCTGCTTTTTCGCCTTGGTCTGCACCAATGCTTAGTTCATCCAAAAGTTTCTTTCTTGCTTCTTCATCTTGAAGAACTGCTGCAATCTTCTTACGGAAAGCAGGTACATTCCCTAGAGGGCCTTTCAATGCAACCAAGGCTTCACGAAGTTCTAGTAAACCATTCAGCTCAGGAACGCTCTTCGCAATCGACTCTGGAGTAAAGTCCTTCATATTTTTGAATGTAATATCAACGCCAATTTGCGCACCTTCTTCATCAGAAAGACGGTTTTCAACATTTGCTTTGATATTCGGTGCGTAACCTTCTAATACTTCGTTAAAGTTATCTTTATCGATATTAATCGGATTACGCTCTTCGATCGGAGTTTCATCTGCACGAGCAGTGAAGTCACCGACAACCATCATACTTAGGGGCAGTTCAACATCATCAGACGCATCGCCTGTTGCTGGAACATAACGTATATTAATTCGCTCTTTCGGAGCCACCGAGCCATCACGTGACATAATTAGTCCTTTCTAGTTTATTGCTGGTCATAAATTGTTTCCCATTCGCTATATCTCACAGGTAAAAAATCCTTAGTTCGATATAGTTCCTTTAGAGTTTTTTGAATTAGATTTTCTAAAGAAAAAAACAAATGGGGTTCCCAAATTGATAGATTTAGTTCCTTAGCCACCGCCCAACTTTGTTCCAAGTAAGGCAAGCACAAAGGGTATAAACCAACACTTTGGTAGGCTTTCACTAACTTTAAGTGCAACATGAATTGTCCACGACCGGAGTTATCCAACTCGAGTTTGTTTGACAGTTCAGCCACATATTTACCCAAGTCACCTAGGGCAATATCCTCCATCTCAGATAGATCATCTTCAGCTACAACAATAGTTTGAATTATTGACGACTTACCCGAAGGACAAGCGTTACCTGTAGACAACCAAGTAATCGTTGCTTCATCCGCAAATGGAATAGAATTTTTGAAAGAGAGGTTCTCAATTCCCTCAAAAGAATCGACAAATCTCTTTGTTTCTTGCTTTACAGCCAACGCAGCTTCGTCATACCCAAGATTGTCTAACATTGAATAAACGAAATAATGCCCAGTCAGCCAAAATGGCGCATCAGTAAGTGTTCGCTCTAAACGCTTGATCGTATCGATATCACTTTCTTGATTTGCTTTATCTCGATATTCCGCCTGCTGGTCTGATGACACAGCGAGGCTAAGAGGCGTTAGATTGTCTTTGTGATCAGGTAAACCATCAACGTCGGCCCATGTCAGGTGACGGTAAATCCGATATCCTAAAGGTTCAGTCGGATTTGAATGCACCATGATCTCAGACACTTTTTTTAACGTACGCTTTGATGCAGCCGGAGATGAAAAATCTGTGTCAACGTCTACAGTGCTGTGCTCTCGAGGTTTACTTCGTTTCTGATTAGGCGTGGTGTGCGTCTTCGGACTGTCAGCTTCGTGGCTTTGTGGAACGATCGCTTTCTCGGACAGTGCAACAACATCAATGAGCGGTTCGGAATCAGCCAAACTGTGTTCAACCAACGTTTCTTCATTTAAAGATGCGTTCTGCATTAGTTGATTCAAATGACTTTTTAATTCGAAAAAGTCTACATCAGAGTCTTGAAATATCTCGTCAAACTGACGCTGGATACCTTCAGTTAGTGTGATACATCGAGATAGAACTTCCCAGTCAAGGGATTCTGCAGACAATTTAGTCGCGACGAGTTTGAATTGATGATTGAGCCACTCAACAGCCCCATCTCTACCTCTTTTACGTTTAGGGTATAACTCATGACCAAAACGACTGATTGAGTCATTGAGCAAAGATAATCCTTCCTCAAGCCCTATCTCGCCTTTGTCCTCTACCAAAGAACGGATCAGATAACAAAGCGCTTTAAGATCCTTACTATGCTGACTTAGCACTTCAATCGAATGGACTTTTACTATATGCCAGTCAACAGTCTCACCAAATAATGAACCAAATTTTTTCACTTCGGCTTCCATCATTTCATAGCAAAACTCGTACCTAGCATCCTCACCAGTTGGTGAGTGTTCAGATATTGGTGCTAATAGCGTTTCAGTATCGATCAGACTCAAGTTAACCTCTGCTTTCAGAATTGTAATTTCTAATTGCTCGCTCGATTGCTATAGCACCTCGCGCTGGTTTAGATAGTTGATGACTTTTGTCTATAGAATCACTTGCCATGCTATTAAGAATTTCCGTTATTTCGCTGAATTTCTTAGGGGCATTAGTCTCTAGATCAGCTAACGAGTCGTGAAGTTTCTGTCGACCAAATACTGATTGTTCAGTTACAGTACTGAACAAAATAAATTCGCTTCTTGCTACTTTTAGAGCTCTTACTTTAGCTTTCAATTTTGGCGTGTTACCAAAAAATGATTGCGCAGCTTCTGCCTCAAGAATTGCTTTGGTGTAATAATGCTGCTTTGCATTTTTCTCTATCGAGGCATCTATTCCGCTGAGCACTTTGCGTGGTAATACATGACTATAAAAATAGGCTCTTGACTGGTTTACTTTCCAAGCAGTTTCAATATCACTGTCTGCAACATCTGATTTCCCATCTAAGATGAGTTCGACTAAACGCTGTTCTTGATTCCCACCAAAGGCGGCAATATTTTGTGAATTGATGGTCGCCTTATTCAGACTTGCCATCGTTTCCGTCAGCGCTTTATCTGCATAAGGAAATAGAGAGCCGTCACTGTTCAGTTTTTCTCGCAAAACAACGAGATCATGCCGGATCGACATCAGAGTTTTAGGAAGTAGATCGACCGCCCCTTCATATTCATTCAAGTCCGATTCATAGTTTTTATACAACTTAGCTAATTTGCTCTGTTGGACTTCATAAGCTTCTCGGTAAGGAGCTGTCGAGACGACATCTTTTTCCATATCTTGTAACGCGAATTCAATATCCCATGGAGACTGTGCTAAAAAAGACGCGGTTTGTGCAGGTTTAATAGTGCTCACAAGGCTACTCGAACTGTTGGTCGATTTAACAATCGATTTCCATTCAGGCTGACCTTGGTTATATAAATATGTACCAGTGATAATCACGACACACAGAACCAAACTCGCTTCTAAGTATCGAAGCCGACCACTTTGAATTCTGTCAATAGTTCGATGTTTGGTTAGAACGAGATCAGCATTCCGTAAACTACTAAATAAGGGAGCACTTACATCAGCACCAAATTTTTGGGTATCGATCTTGGCTAGTTGCTGCGCAAACGAAGTCGCTGTATACCTGTGCTGTCGAGGGTTGTTGACAACATCTTTAATTAACTTCCATACATGGTTAGGGATTAAACCTGGTCGTTTTTTTGCTTGTAATTGAGTTGTCCAAGCATCGCCAAATGCAGCTCCAAGAAATAGATGCCCAGTTAATAACGCCAATGAATAGACGTCATCTTGAGGTTGAGCCACGCCAGACTTTATAAACGCAGGAGACGCATAGCTCATGCTTGCTTCAGCGTAAGTATTAGATTCACCAACATAACGAGCAGCACCAAAGTCGATCAACTTTACATAATCGGACTCTGTAACAATAATGTTTGAAGGTTTAATATCTAAATGGCAGACACCTCTCGTGTGCATAAACTCAAGCGCACCAGACAATTGATATATCAGCCACGCAATATGGTCATGCCTAAAACCTTTAGGAGTATGACGAGCCATTTTTTCAGCCAAAGATTCGCCCTGAATCCACTGATACATAAAGTATGGTCGATCGAACTCTTTGCCTATTTTAATGAAATCAGCAACACTCGGATGTTGAGACATCTCAAGACGACTGGCTTCATTAATGATTAATTCATTCGCAAGTTCAGATGAACCTTCATTTAGAACCTTACAGCAAACCTGTTTTTCAGGGTTCCCTTTCTTGGCCAGGTGATAAACAGTCGTTTTGCCATTTTTTGAAGGTAATGTATCTAACACGTCAAATTGGGAGAAAATCACATACTCTAGCTTGGGCTTATTTTTATTAGCCATATTCTGAGCTTGCTGATTTTTCTTTTCGATCGCTTTCACAACCAACTTATCTAGATAACCTTTGGCTGTCCCTTGCTTTTCTGGCACGCTAAACTCTTTATCAAACGAAATAAATTAATGCTAGATAATAATTACTGTCCAATACCCTTTTCAATAGCAGTATTTAAAACCATCGGTAAGACTATTAATTCAGTTATTATTACTAAACAACCGAACATTACGACAAACGCTTTAACTAACTATTTTTGGCTAAAAATTAGGGTACTTATCCACGTAAATAACGAACTAAACATACATTGTTAACTGAGTCACATTTTTAGTTCATTCTAATAAAAACGAATTGTTCGTTTATCTGAGTAATGTTCAGAAATAATATTGATTATCTCTATAATTGGAATAGGTGTTTGGGAAGTGGATTCACCAAATAGGAATTAGGAATAGTTCGATATCAAGTGAGTATGGTAAAGCACTAAAATACTGCTCACTTATCATAAAACCATCAAGCCCCGCTCCTAAGCTTGAGTTCGTCATTGGAATGTACAACGCTATACTTAATTACGATGATAAAAATACACATCAGTTTCATCAAGGTGTTACAAATTTAGAAATAGAGCGGTGCAGCAACTAAAGCGGCTTGATGAATAAGGTGGATCTAAATAAACGCTAAGACTAACTTTGTCTACTGAATCGCCTTTCAGATAATTGTCGTGTGATAATGATTATAATATAAGCGTTTCGTATCACGGCTATGCAGTCAGGTCTGTTTCATACAAGTGAGTTGGAGCAACGCCCTTTCTCCTTTAACATCAAACATTAACAGGGTTACAGGGCTATTATGCGTTACCTCTTGGATAGTGCAGGCCATTAATGCCAATGCAGAACAACTACCCAATGTACCCCATAAATCATTAATTAAAGTGGGCTGCTGTGGGTTATCAAAACATTCGGCGCGTGCACCTAACGCGAACCCATAATCTTCAGTATGAGACCTCAGATTAGTCATATCAGAGAATACAGGCCCAAAACTCTTGATATTGCGACTCGCATTCCTGACGAGCTTCATTACTGACCTTCGCGTTGTATTTGCAGGTTCTACTTCGAAATAACCTAACTTTGCTTTGGGTTTAAGCTTTAACGTTTGCACCAAGTTATTCCGACATAACAGTAAACCCGCCCCGCCCTCACTCGGTATTATGCCCCATGGATTAGTTGAACTCATGACATCTCCAGCTTCGATTAAGTCACTGAGATCATCAACAAGTGAATCTACTGAGATACTCATTATTGCATCGAATTGGTTCAACTTAGCCAATGATGTGGTCAAGTATGATGGTCCACTTTGTTGAACCACTTCATAACGTGATATTGAATCACAATGCTTACATTCACTTAACCACTGACTCATCTCCACAGCAGAAATAGAGCCCGGTACATTGACGAGTAACGGAATAGGCTTTAATGATGTAGGTAACTGCTTTAAAAGAGAGTCGATCAAGCTCTCAATAAGCACCGAACACTTGTCAAACAATGATGTACTGGAAATGTATTCAATACTAGCGTACGTGAATCTTTCTATCCCATCACCGGCCACTTGCTGATCGAACCTTCCCAAATCCGCTTTGGCAACTGTTGTGGCAATATCAAGATTCATGCCCGTTGGTGTCATGGCTTCCATACCAATAACGAATCGTGCTGAATTGTTATTCATTATCCGACAACTCCTGTTTTTTATGGATCTTCGTTGACACTAAAAGATGCTCCTCGCCTTGACATGGAAAGGCAGCGCTGTAACTGATTGAAAGTATGCGAGCCTCTGTATCAATGAAAACCGTAGAAATAGGCATATCTACTTGATAGTTGGCATTTTTAAATTGAGCTTCTGCTACATACATCTCTTTGGGGAAACGGAAAGAGAGTGCATCATTATGGCAAAAGCCACTCATCATCAATCGTTCACCGCCAGATATGAAGCCTTTGCATTGTTGGTCTAGTGGCGCACTCTGATAAAAACGCTGGTCAAAGTCTACGGGATAAAGAGGTTTCCTATTCTCTAGCCAATCGTCATCAAAAGTGCCAGCGTATCGCTGACGAGCCCCGAAAAATGGGGCTAACGGGCCAAATCCAGCAACCCGTGTATTCTTGGGTGTCGCACTCCAATCTTCCGTAGGATAAAAAACCGAAGGAACCTTCTGTTTCAATAGTTCCCCTTTAGTATCAGCAATACCTCCGCCGAGCCGGTTTCTTAAATCGCCTCCGATAGCACAGGAGAAGTCCATCTCTTTTTCCACAAATGGGAGTGGTTTACTTAGCGTTACGCTACCTCCGTGCTCAATCCATTGCCTATCACCAAGTACCGATATGGTTTTGTCGATATGGCCATCAATCAAAAGCCGACACTCATGGTACGTAACTGCCTTTTTCGCGTAGCTTCGGGCCTTACCGAAAATCAGTACATCTGTGTTGGTTTTAACAACTGAGAACTCTTGGTCAGCTTTCATCGCGGAAAGCCCTGCTTCACCCAGGTAGACAGGATCGTCATAGATCTCTGCCTCTTCTTGCTCCTTCCAAACAGAACCTACGAGTTGCCATGAACGTTTTCCAACGACAATCCACACCTCATTGCCATTATGATCCCGTTGAAAACGGCCTTTGATTGAAAGTTCTGGATGGTTCTCAATATCCCACAACTGCATTATTATTCCTTAGATTAAACCTTTCTGAGGCTGTTGAATTCTGGGTTAGTCGCGTGATATTCCACTCTTGTTGATGAACTGGCATAGCCATATCCCAAGGGATGTATGAGCGAGTATGGAGGCAAACCTGACGCCAAATCCAAACCCTAAAAGCAGCACTGACTTGAGTATCGAACATGGCTTGGATACTGGTTTCTAGAGTCAAAGTTTGTCCCAATCGACCCGGTGACGCTTGTCTGTAGGCGCCAATTTCGACCCATTCTTTTAGCTTTTCGAGTATTTCGTGCCACTCAAAGTCTATCCCCAAATTTTTTGGTGTCACTGGTAAACGTTTCCCATAGACAATGTAAAGCGCTTGGATCCAATCCTCACCTTCGAACTCGTCAAGGCTTGATACTAATTCAACTATTTTCGGAACATGTTCATTCAGACCGTGTAATACAAAATCGAACGGAGCCTGTACACTACTCAGATTAAAGCTCTCAAACTCTTTGAGCTCCAAAAGTTTGGCAAAAGTGACCACTTCGGGATCAGATACACTATCGATTGAGGTACCAAATTCCTGACGAAACCATGTCCCTCTATCCTCTTTCGTAAGTAATCGCTCAAACAGGTTCTGACTGCCATTTGAGTTTTCAGCTAACCAGACAACGCTTTCTGCATCGTTTTGTAACGATAAAAATAAATGTGTTTTATGCTCAGAAAACCGCTTGTCTTTAAGCCAACGTTTTAGCAGACCAACTGTGACAGTTTGGCGTAACTGTAGGCACTCCAAGTAAAGCACGGGCAGTTTACAACCACCTTCAACCATTTCGATTACCACAGAGTCGATACCTGATAATGATGACTGAACAACTAGCAATTTTGCGGTTTGGTAATCCAAATCATCAAGTATCGATAAACCACAAAGTAGGTTTTCTTGCTCTTGTCCAATCTCAGAATTCAACATGAGCCAAGCATAAATGGTTGGTTCGCTCTGCTTTAATTGATGAATCAATCCCGGAGCCAATCGATAGAAAGACCAATAAACATTTTTTAGGTCTTCAATCTGACGCTCAGCCAGCGCTAAATACTCCAGTTTAACGCTTGGGTATCCCCTTTTATGTACTTGTAAGCGTTGCTTTAACAAGAAACCGAGTGTCTCCGAAGCCAGTGACAGCTTTTCATTACACATATCCAGCCACTTGATAGGAAGCTCGTCCAATAAAGCGAGCGTACTTTCCGCATTAGTGATGGCGAGTTCCAAATCTTCATTAGTAATCGGCTGGTTTAGTTGATCAATACCTATTTTTTGACGCATCCGTGAATCCAATCTAGTAACACGATCAATTGATCGCGATGGTGCCGCCTTGAATTTTTTGAGCCTTCTCTGCTTGGGAAGTCACATATTTGGCTTTGGTGGTAATTCGGCCATCACGGCCGCTGTAACGAGTCTCTGTTTCGCCACTTCTCACAATTAACTCTTGTTCCGTTTCAATAACCATTTTCTTTGCTCTCAGTACAAATTCATCAGAATCATCCAGAATGGAGAAAAAGATATCTGTGACTAAAGGGAGATTAAAATCGTTATTTAAAAATTCGATACGACATGAAAGGTTGTTATCAACAGCAAGTTGTAACTCGGCTAATTTGAACCCCCGCCCCAACCTCGCATTTATTGGTTGCTGTAAAGGGTTACCTTCGAAATCGACACGAACACCACTTTTAGATTCGTTAATCGATACAATTGTTCCAAAACGCGAAAAGCAAGCCGTTGATTCGGCTTGCTGTTCGGTGATGGTTTGGATAATTTGGGTTTGTTTTTCCATCATTAATTGATCGCTACGTTTCCACCTTTGACTACAACTTTATCGCTTCCTTCAATGGTTATTGAAGAACCGGACAACTTGATAGAACCATCACTATTCATCACTAATGAAGACCCACCCGTTTTCAGTACTATCTTGTCACCGCTTATGATCTGGGTCGCACCATCGGCTTTGTATGAAGTATTTCCTTTAACAGAAACCGTTAAGTTGCCACCAACCGTTTGGTTATCATCAGCTCCAATGTCAGAACTTTTTGAAGCACCTACCGTTAAGTTGCTATTTTCGCCCACATCCAAGTCATCATTCTTACCAATCTTGGTAATTTGATTGTCTCCAATTTCTAGATCAGAGTTATTCTTAACATATTGAGTCTCATTGGCATTGTAAGTAACGGATACATCTTGTTCGACAGTTTCAGTAAACGTACTGTTAACTTGGGTGGTCTTGTGTCCGTCAATGGTCTCTTTGTGATCACCGTGAACATCATTTGTCTGATGGCGTGCAACCTTTAAAAACTCATCTTGACCTATATCGCGATAGCGGTTATTCAAAACCTTAGTCGACATGTCCTTTTGCGCATGAATGTAGACTTCTTCTTGGTTAGCTTCATCTTCAAAGCTCAACTCGTTATAGCCTGTCCCTTTATGCGTTTGCGTTCTAAAAGTTGTCCGCGTTTTGTTCTCTGGTAACGAATATGGAGGATAATGAAGTCCGTTATAAACTGCGCCAGTAACTAAAGGCCTATCAGGGTCTCCCTCTAGGAAGGTAACAACCACTTCATGGCCGATGCGAGGTAGGTATACCGCCCCCCAAGTCGGTGCAGCCATTGATTGGCTAACTCGAATCCAACAACTCGAATGCTCATCGCTCTCGCCATAACGGTCCCAATGGAACTGAACTTTGATTCGTCCAAGCTTATCAGTATAGATTTCTTCGCCTGCAGGCCCCACAACGACCGCTGTTTGTGTACCTTCAACCAAAGGAGCCTCAAGTTTTGGAGCTCTAAACTCAACATTCCTAGGAATGCACGCAAACTGATTGTGATATGTAGTTGGCAGACCATTAGTTTCATCTTCATGAACCTGAGGGTCATGGCCACTATGCATTACCGATAACATGAGATAATCACGGTTGATTGCTGAACGTGGATGCTCACTGATACTAAAACTGTATCCAGACGCCAGCCTCATGACATTACTGGTCGCCTCCACTTGCTGATTATCAACAACATATTCAGACATCCATTCATTTGATCTTACTTGACCCATCATTGGATCAACGTAACGCCCTGGGAAATCGAACAATTTAAGGTCTAAATCGAGTTCGCCGGAGCTGCTCATTTCCTGAGGGATCTTCGGAAACTCGTAGTTATAGTCAGTGTAAGTAACGTGGCCGGTTTTCACTCGATTCACAAGTTCAAGATCAGAGATATGCTCGCGATCTGCAACACCACCACCATCAGCATGATAAACAATAGGACCCAAATAAGACCCGTTAAGTGGTGAGCTCAATAACTCAGCTATTGCATCATTACTGTCGACAATAACCATTGTGTGGTTAGCTTCTGTATGCTCAAAGTAGTACCACATACCATGCTCAGCCAAAATTCGTTGAACAAACTCTAGGTCTGTCTCTCGATATTGGAGCACGTATTCTTTTGAAGGATATACGCCTGACAGCTCTAATCGATAATCAGTTACTGACGCATCATCTAAAACTTCAGAGATGATCGCCGACGCTGATTTTTGTTGAAATATTCGGCAGTCTTGTCTTTGGCTCAAAAACCAAGCTTGCGGAACAAGAGTCAGTTGGTAACGGGAGAATCTCCTACCCGATCCAAGGTAACGAACTTCATTAACTACGCCGTGAAAGCATCTCGCTGAACTGACACCTTGGCCATATAGAGTCAAGCTACCTGGTTTACGGATAAGTGCATCAAATGAGATATCAGGATCAAGTGAAAGTAATGATAGGCTGATTTGAAAAGGCTTTGAAAGCTCTTCGATTACCTGAAAGCTCTCCACACGAAAATCATGCTCAGAGCCTTGCAGTTCAAACTTAAATTCTACGTCATTCACCATATCTTTTACCTGATACTAATAATAGAAATAGGGCCAACAGCAGTTGTTGACCCTTTGTTTTTCACGAAAAGCGATTAAGCTTCGCGTGGAGCACGCCAGTCATCGTTACCAGCAGTACCACAGTTCTCGTGAGTTACTTCGATTGCACGGTAAGTCAGCTTAAGTACTTCTTCAGTTACACGATCTGAAGTTGCAGCGTCTTGACAGTGATTCATACGAGTTTGAATATCTACAAGTAGTGCATCAATTAACTTGATTGAGTAGTAGTGCTCTTGCTTACCTTGTACTGAAGTACGGTAAAAACGGATTACACACTCAGGAAGCTTTTCGCCAGACACTAATGCGTTGAATAACAGAGGTGAACAACGGTCTTGTACTTTAGTTACTACTACAGGGCGGTGAACACGTTGACCTGTTGGTTGGCCACTTTGTGGGTCACGTGGAACTGTTAGTACGTGATCAAGTTCTTGAACTAGGAACTCATCAACGTGAGCTTCTTGCCAAGTGTTACCTACAGAATCTGCAGAGTAAGTATCTTTAGTAATGTGACCTTGAGTTTCACCATTGATAGACATATATGCTGGAGTTGGCATCGATATTTCCTTTTTAAAATTTATAATTCATTAATTCACCAAATCGCTTATCACCGCGACTGACTAAGCTAATACAAACATCATGCCAACTTTATAAAACCAATTAATACAGTCAGTTACAAAAAATCACCCGTTATAAACATTATATTTAACAACAATTTGTTGTTTATAAAAACGATTTATTGAACGTGGATACTAATAAATTGAATTTAAAACACAAAGGCAAAATAACCATCTCGAAGATTAGAAATAAAGTCAAAAAAACTAGTAATTAAATCATAACACCTAGACTATTTATTATTTTTAACAGGATTTTAAATATTAGTCAGATAAAAAGCCAAAACAAACAATAAAAGTAACCAATAAACAATAGTAAATTCATCACCGAATAAAAAACCAGTTATCAATTTTAGTATAATTGCTGCATCCCATATACATAACTAATAGAACTAAAATGATAAATATAAACCTTTCCTCTTTAATACAACGTCTGCACCCTATTGTAAAAGTCGCTTTAGAGGATGCCGCTGCATTAGCCGTATCGGAAAAAGCCAATGAAGTGCAAATTGAACACTATCTATTAAGCTTATTAGAAAGGCCAAATAGTGATTTTGATATCTTATTAAGTCATTTCGATTGCTCAGAGACCATTTTAAGGCAATCCATTCGTTCGACTTTAGATACCAACACAACAGGCAACGGCAGCAAGCCCGTTTTTTCTTCGCTTTTAATCGAATGGCTTCAAGAAAGTTGGTTGGTCTCATCTTTAGATCTATCCGAAACTCAGATTCGCTCTGGCGCCCTACTTCTTACACTCGTGAGTAACCCACTACGCTATGGTCAGCACGGCTACGCTTCAATCTTAGACGGTGTAAACCCAGATACCTTAAAGCGTAACTTTTCTGAACTCACAACAAACTCTCTAGAATCTTTAGCAACGACATCAGAAAAAACCGACGCACGTGAAGATGGTTCGGCATTAAGTAAATTCACCACCGACTTTACCGGCAAAGCAAGAAAGGGCGAGATCGACCCAGTATTCTGCCGTGATCAAGAAATCAGACAAATAATCGACATATTGGCGCGACGCAGAAAAAATAACCCAATCGCCGTAGGTGAGCCGGGAGTTGGTAAAACAGCGGTGGTAGAGGGTCTTGCATTAAAAATTACCGAAGGAGATGTGCCAGACTGCCTCAAAGGTGTTGAACTATACGGCCTAGACATGGGCTTACTTCAAGCGGGGGCAAGTGTTAAGGGAGAGTTTGAAAAACGCCTTAACGCAGTACTAGATGAAGTGAAGAATTCACCGACTCCAATCATTTTATTTATAGATGAAGCTCACACGCTAGTTGGGGGAGGCAATCAAGCTGGAGGCAGCGATGCTGCCAACCTACTTAAACCCGCTCTAGCACGTGGTGAAGTAAAAACAATTGCTGCCACCACATGGTCTGAATACAAAAAATATTTCGAAAAAGATCCAGCTCTGGCGCGCCGTTTCCAACTGGTAAAACTTGATGAGCCGTCGGCTACTCAAGCAGCATTGATCATCCGAGGCTTAAGACCAGCCTATGAAAAGTCACATAACGTATACGTACGTGACGACGCAATCACTGCCGCAGCAAACTTAGCTGATCGTTACATCACTGGACGTCAACTGCCAGATAAAGCAATCGACGTGTTAGATACGGCTTGTGCTCGCGTCAATATTAGCCTTAATGCAACACCGGCACCTGTTGAAACATTACATCAAGAAATTGCCGCTGCGAATCGCGAGCTCGAAGCTCTAGAACGTGACCAACTTCAGCAAACTGGTGACAAACACAGTGCCGCTTTAATTCCTGAGCTAAAAGAGAAGATTGAAAAGGCCACAGAAGAACAAGCTACCCTTCAGGTTCAATGGAAAAAAGAGCAATCTCTTATTCAAGAGATCATAGAACTGCGTAGTCATCTTTATGGCCTTACTACTCCTTCGACTGAAGAAGACAGCGCTCCTATAGCTGACAATACGCTTCAAGATGATGACGCACTAACAAGTGACAAACCAAATTGTCATGAATATTCTGAAGAGCAGACTCGCGAAGCTATTCAATCTTGTAACGAACGTTTAGATAACGTGCGCGGTACCAATCCGCTCGTTCACTATGAAGTAGGTCCAGACGAGATTAGTCATGTTATTTCTGATTGGACAGGCATTCCTATGGGTAAGATGCTTCAAGATGAGTCGCAAGCGACCTTAAACTTGAAGCAAAATCTAATTCAAAACATTAAAGGTCAAGAGTTTGCCATTGATGCGCTTGCTGAAGGTATTCAAACCGCAAAAGCAGGATTGGGCAACCCAGATGCACCAACGGGCGTTTTCTTATTGGTTGGCCCAAGTGGTGTAGGTAAAACAGAAACAGCTCGCGCTATCGCCGATCAAATGTTTGGTGGTGAACGTTTCATGACGACCATCAACATGTCTGAGTTCCAAGAGAAACACACTGTGTCTCGCCTTATTGGTTCTCCTCCTGGCTATGTTGGTTTTGGCGAAGGCGGTATGCTAACCGAAGCAGTACGTCAGCGCCCTTACTCTGTTGTTCTTTTAGATGAAGTTGAAAAAGCAGACCCAGAAGTACTCAACCTGTTCTATCAAGTTTTCGACAAAGGCACACTGAATGATGGCGAAGGTCGTACCATCGACTTCAAAAATACGCTCATCATCATGACGAGTAACCTCGCGACACATGAGATTGAGTCTTTGGTTCACCAAGCGAAAGACATTGATGCCAATATCGTCGCTGAAGCCATTCGCCCAACGTTGAATCAACACTTCAAGCCAGCCTTGTTGGCTCGTATGTCCGTGTTGCCATTCCTTCCACTTTCAGACGCAGCAATGACTGATATCATCCATCATAAACTGAAGAAAGTGTCTGAGCGCCTGCAAAGCCACCACAAACTGGCACTTTGCTATGGTGATAACTTAGTAGAATTCGTATTAGGCAACTGCCGCCTTGCAGAGACGGGAGCTCGAAATATTGATGCCGTTATTAACCGTCAACTATTGCCGCAGCTTTCGACTCAACTACTGGTGAATGACAAGGATGATTCACATACTCAAATTGACGTTTCTGTTGACGAGCAAGGAACTCTAACCTATGCGTTCAGCTAACCATAGTGAGCTTAGTAACGCCCTACTTGCGATCAGCCAATCTCTGGCTGATCGCAGCCAGTTAGCTCAAACTTTGGATGCCGTTCTCACAGCAGCAAGGCAAATGACTTTCGCGAAACATGGCATCATTTACGTGCTTGACCAAACCGGTCAAGCCTTGATTCCGAGCACTGCACACCACCATGAAAAAGTCATTGCCTCACATCCTTGGGAACCACTGCAGTTAGACACAGTAAGTGAAGCCGACCCATTCAACTTCGCCGTACGTAACGGCGAAGTTGTCTTGATCAATGAGCTATACACTTATAATGGTTATGACTGCGAAGGCATCTATCAAACCGAGCAAACGTTAGGTCTAAAAAGCAACAACTTACTTGCTTGGCCATTGATTGATGATGAAGGCAAAACCATTGGATTATTGGTTTTGCTCGATTTAAGCGTTATCGATAACGAAACCGCACTTACCGAGTTTTGCCGAATGGCGGCAAGTAATATTCGCCATGCCATTTGGTTAGAGCAATATGGACAAGTGATTAAGAGTTTAAGCGCCGATAACCAAGCATTGGTCCGTGAAAATACTCAGCTAAAAAAGCGGACAAAGAAAACCTATCAAGGTCCGATCGCTGAAAGTGAAGAGATGGTCAATGTATTGAGCCGACTTGATAAGGTGCTCTCTCTGCCTGTCGACGTCTTACTAAGAGGCGAGACAGGTGCGGGTAAAGAAGTCATTGCAAAATACATTCACGAAAACTCGAATCGTTCAGATCAAGCATTAATCGTTCAGAACTGCGCCGCAATTCCTGAACAACTTCTGGAATCCGAACTTTTCGGACACAGAAAAGGGGCATTTACCGGTGCAGACAAGGACAAAGTTGGCTTATTTGAAGCAGCAAACGGTGGCACCCTGTTCCTAGATGAAATTGGCGATATGCCAATGCTACTTCAAGCTAAACTACTGCGTGTGCTGCAAGAACGTAAAGTTCGTCCTGTTGGTGCCAGCAAAGAAATTGAAGTGGATGTCAGAGTCATTGCAGCGACACACTGTAATTTAATGCAGCAGATTAAAGACGGTGGCTTTAGGGCCGATTTATTCTATCGCTTGAATGTTTTCCCTATCACTTTACCACCACTGAGATCCAGACAAGCGGACATTATCCCACTTGCTGAGCACTTTGTTCAGCACACCACGACGATGTTAGGCTTGCCTCAATCACCAGGCTTGAGTGCTAATGTGAGAAACCAACTGCTCGCTTACCCTTACCCGGGTAACGTGCGTGAGCTTAAAAACATCATCGAACGCTCGGTTCTGCTTTCCGATTTCGAAACCATTACTCAGATTGAGTTTGGTGAACAGATCCCTGAAGAGGTAGAACACCATCAAGTCGTTGCTCCAGTTACATCGGCAATACAGCCCACGTTTGAACCTGAACCTCTAGGAGATGACGATGTCGCAGTTGGCCTAAAAGAGGTCGTCAGCCAATACGAACGTACCGTAATTATTGACTGCTTAAACTCTTGTAATTGGCACACGAAACGAGCGGCAGAGCAACTGTCGCTTCCATTAAGTACGCTCAATCACAAGATGAAGAAATACGATATTTCTGCGGCGGGCTGAGCCAAAAAGAAAGCAATTACAGCAGAGTGTTTCAGTCAGTCCGATAGAAAATAAAAAACCGCCCGTAGGCGGTTTTTTTATATTGATTTTTGTTCCGGAACGCTTACATTCATCGGTTCTTTCACAATCCAATCCTCGATCCACGCTTTTCGTTTCACCGGGTTGTTCGCTAACTCTTTTTGCCAATAGAGAAAAGCTGAATCGTTCATTCGAGAAGCATCGCCTTCAATCTCCATCCAAGGCATCCCTTGCACACTGTATTTTTGACCACCAGGCAAAGACAATTTCTGAGGCTGCTTTATAGAATACTCCCCTACGCCGGGTGCAAGCCCCGTTTGCGATAACGATGATACCGAAATATGCACCGGTAAGAACTCTGCTTTTATCTTGTCTACAATAGGACCAAATGGCCTCAAAGTAGGCACTCGTCGTCCAGTAGGAGAGGTGTATCTAAGCTCAAACTTAACAATATGTAGCGTTCTACGGTCACTAAATGGATCTAGGTATCTATTGGGATCTACATTAACTTTCGACTGAAACTCCTCCACAAAAGCTCCCAACCCAGATGCAAGTTCGGAGTTAGTATCAGTAAAATTGACCTCTTTGATTTCTACTTTTGCATAAGGAGAAGGGACATCTTTCTTATAAGTGTACTCACCAACTTCCAGAAGTGACCCAAAGAAACTTGGCCCTTCAGTCGTATCTTTTGAAAACATCGATTCTTGCTCTTCGATTGACAAAGATAACCGCATTGGCACCTGATAGCCCTCTCCCATCATACGACTATATGTCTCTTTTTCGCCTCCTTCGGAAAGAAACGCGACATATATAGTAACTGGTTTATCATTAGACCAATCAAGTACAGAGGATTTTGGTGCTTTATCATCGAACCACTCAAAACCACTGCCTTTCGAAACAGCACTAAAGATAGAAACATCACCTTTTAGATACGGTGCAATACCTTCAGATTTTTTAGCAGAAGCACTTTTAACAAACTCTTCGATTAGTAAATCATATTCGTTAATCACTACCTGCCTATTCGCCAAACCGTCGTATAAAACGAGAGGTAAACCATCAACCTCGACTTCACCATCACTATTCAGGTGGCATTGCTTACCATAGGTATTATTATCATCGACACCATAGTTAAACATAGTCAACCGCTCGTCAGTTCCTGCTAGCGATAGCGTACTCCCATCAGCAGTGAAATAGTATTGCAATGAACGAGCTTCTCCACTTTGTTTCCATTTATCAAAGTTTTGCATCTCGTAATCTGAGTATAAAGGCTTGAGACCTGGGATTTCATACTCGCCGAACCAATATGTTGGCTCAAACTCAACACATGTCATATGCTCTTCAACTGCGTGTTGGCCAAAGTAATTTTTTAGCTTATCGTTGCTTCCGCACAAAGTTAGATCATCCGCTTTTCGTGGCGCCATCAAAACCTCAAAGCTTGGCCCTTTAAAGTCCCAAAGCGAGCGCTCACAACAATATTGCAGTGTTGTCTTAAAGATCTTTTTCTTAGATTTAGAGGCATTACTTGATAATACAATTTGTACCTTAACACGTGTAAAAGGCGTAATTCGATTGGTTTTATTTGGGGAAATCCACTCTTCAAAAGGCTTCCAAGAAACCCCATCTCCTTTACTATCAACTAGCAAACGACTGAAGCCGATATCGCTCGATCTAACCGACTCCACATTGTTATCGAACATTTTCGCGAAATCGGAAAAGCCATTGTCCACATCCCCCTGATATAAACGGGCTTGTACTGGGAAGCCTTTATTGAATTCCCCTTGGATGCGAGCTCTCTTCAACAAAGGGGACAATTGTGGCGAATGTTCGTTTTTCCAAGATTGCGCAAAAGCTCGGGCAGCACTTGCACCTGACTTATCGTCCCTAACTCGTTGAATCCAGTTCTGAGCCATTGTGTTGTAATTGCTTAACGGCGCCTCCCAGTTATCGTTGATAACGTAAACATCGATGTAATCCTTAACTCGATATTCCTCAAGCAACTCTTGCAACTTAGAAACATTAGGATTCCAAAGCGAAATGCGAGCAAGCAGTTCCACTAGCCCGTTAAGCGCAAGAGCACGGAGTAAAAATCGTTTCTGCAGCTCTTGCACAGTTTCTTTATTCTTCAGGTGAGATTCAACTTCATCACGTGTCTTTATTTCACTACGCTCAATCGTTACTTTTAGGTCTCTGTACTGTTGAAGAACTCGGATATGGATTTTACCTAACTGGTTTAGTTGGTCGATGTTCTGGTAACGACCTTTAAAGTCAGAATAGGCTTTTTCAGTAATGAGTTCATCCAACACAGATAGCGCACAATCTGCTAGCTCTGCTCCCGATCTTAAGTACAAAATACCCGCAGCAAGCGGGGCTAACGGTGTAAACATCGCAAACCCGTTAAGAGTAGTTAACACCGCCGCGACTTGTGCCTTCTGCGTATCATCTAAGCCAACATCCAATGCCTGCTTCAACTGGCGTGCTTTCTCTAATTCCACCATTCCGCTGCGGCTCGGTGGTAAAACAACTTGATAGTTAGGAATAATCAATCGAACTTCAACTCGTCGATCTAAGGCTGCAGGGGCACTGTCTCCGGTCTGTGACATATCGCTCTTGGTACTATCAGCCGTAAGCGGTTGAGTATTTCCATAAGACGCCGTGTAAACCCTTTCTTCCAAGCTAGAGTCAATGGAGGTAATTGCGTTGGTAACAGTTTTTGCACGATTAGCAGCAACAAGATCGTTCGCATCAGAAGAACCAATCCTACCCGCATGCCCTTCTATTGATACCTTGTAACTTGGGTTATCTAGCATCAATTGCGACAAATTCTTACACACTTGTTTAATGTCTGTTCTCAGCTTGCCGTGCTCATTGCCATGTTGCCATTCGTTGAACTTAAAGTTGATATGAATCGCTAACCCTTGGCTGTCCTCAACTATGTGGGCTATCTCCTCACCATCGCTACCATTGATGACGTTTTTAGCATCGTCTAACGCTTGTGCCCATTCTTGATATGCTTTAATAACTGAAATAGATTGAAGGTAGCTTTGAGATACCGCATCGAAATCTTCTTTGGCTTCAAGAGATTTCTTCTCAAGCTCGTTTTCTTTTTGCACCAAATCGTATAAATCGACTAAGCTAGAACCAGATTCAAGAATTGGAAATGCTCGGTTCATCTTCTCCATAACGGAGCCATTGAACCATGACCTCGCTAGACGTGTTGAGTTTTCACTGAATGTACCCGTGATCAAGCTAGCTTTTATGACATCGAGTTCGCGCTTAATAAAAGAGATGTTCATACCGCTCTTACGAAGCGCCAAGGCTGCCGCCTGATTAAAATCGAGCCCCTTATTGGCAAATCTTATCGCTTTAGTCAATTCTTTACGGCTTTCTTTAAATGCTGAAAAGCCAAAAGCGAGAGCAACACTACTGGTCATTAAATCGGGCAGTTTTTGTTGCTCTATGTCCGACCAGATACCTTTAGAGACACTGAACATGGTTGCTTTCAGGTTATCTGAAAATGGATTACCTCCCATCAGGAAACCTTCGCCCAGACTTTCCGCATTCTTTTTGATTGCTGATGCTAATCCGAGAGTATTAATACCCGTACCGCTTAGAGGAACCGATTTACCAGTTTTCGTCATCAACTCGCTGTAATTAGAGGGTAATGCTTGGGGGTACTGGTAAAACAAACACTCTTCAAGAGAGATCATGTCGCCGCATACAATGGCAAGCTTCCCATAACCGCTGATTGATTTAAACGTTACCTTTTCGTTCAATTCGTAGGTATAACAGCCCTGCTCTTCTACGCCAGTAACCGCCGATGATTTATTCCGTTCAAATCGGAGTCGTCCAGACTTGATAACTTCAGGAACTTCATTTTGAAGACGTTCATTCGCTTTTAAATAATCTTTAACAAAGAATTGGACTCTAAGCCCGTAAAAACCATCCCCGACAACAAATTCTTGCTCGTCGTTTAGGGAGTCTACCATCGATTTATCTACTACAGAGGGCAGATTAAATGTTACAGACGGAAGTGTGTTGTTAAAGTCCTCAGAGCTTCTATCCTCACCTACATAAAATGGCAGCCTAACGATATCACGTGCTATCACAACTTCTGCTTCTTGCTGAGTATCGCTTAGTGTATCTGCGTACTTTAATAAAGACACTTCCGCACCAACATAAATATCACTACTAAATACAATACTTATGGTATTTACAGCAGGAACAACAAAACCTTCAATAAACTCAACGTCAGATAACTGAATATCCGCATACCATTGGTTGTAATTTTCTTCTTCCTGCGATAGTGATTGCCCATGTTCCTTCGTGTGAGGCCTAGCAAGTTGTTTTACAGAAATTTTGGTAGGGTTAAACCGCCTCGCTACGTTTCTCGAGCTCATCTCCGTATACAGAGACTTCAATGTTTCTTTTAGTTCAACGATAGACGATGTATTTTTTGCTAATTGGCCAATTAGATTAGTTGGTGGGAACAGCATTTCATAGTTTTGATCATCATCAATCGTTGTGATGGGGCTATTATGGCGAAGTAGCACTTGCTGTTTACTATCTTCAGCTTCACCTAAGTACGATAGGTTACATAACCTGCCATATTGGTCACTTCCCCAAAACCTTGGTAAAGTGATCGAATCTTCAGCGAGTGCATCGACAAATATCGGAGTAAACGGTATAGGTCGGATGTTTTTCAACTTAGCTTCATCAGTTAAGTCACTCTTTTGGTTCCAATCTGAAAAAACAACGTTTTTATCTTTATCTCTGCTTCTTTGATAGGTCGCGCCTAGAAGGTATAACGGCCTATCATAAGTTTGCACGTCACTCATTTCGTTGCTCCTTTAAACCACAAACCATCATTCGCCAAGCCATTGTATAAACTCATATTCGAGTTAACACCTATTTCGCCAGTACCTAACGCATACCATTGCCAAGTTTGTTTTTTCTCGCGATCAACCACTGATAGGTAAGACACTCGATCACGTGCGCTAAAGCGAGCAGAGGCTCCCAAAATAAGAGCCCTTATGAATTTTTCTTCTGCAGCGAATTTTTTAACCGTGTTATTATTAATATCAAAGAAGAAATCATATTTACTATTTTCTCCCCAAGCATAATGACCATCAGGACTTATCGAGCGAAACTTCATTAGGATATCTCTATCCGGCAATCGATCAACGAAGTCAATATAGCTTCTTTTTTTGGTTTCTAGATCTATCTTTACTAGCCCGTAATCATTAAGCGTAATCAACTGATTGTCTTTCATTACAGCGGCAGGACCAATCCCAAAATCCACCGCTTCAATTTCACCAGTTTCAGAATCCCAACGGGCATTATAAGCATCAAACTTCTGCCCTGGCATTGTGTGAAAATAAAGAAAACGACTATCCTCTGACCAAACCATACCAGGATAGCCCCCTCCAAGTAATTTAGTTGTTACTCCCTTTTCCAGGTCGTATACGTACTTACCAGTACCGCTATCAATCCAAGAAACATAACGTAAATTAGGGGAGCGTCGAATTAGCACTACCCCATATCCAACGGTATCTTCTACGACTAAACGTAAATCAGTGCCATCTGTCTTCATGCTCCATATTTTTAAGTTCACTTTGTCTTCATCATTAGCCCATGCAAACTGAAAACGCGGCAGATCATAAGAGCTAGCATCGTTAATGTCTTCCTTGGGCCATTCATCTGAATTAAAGACATAGTATTTAGGAAACTTGCCCGGCATAGGTTTTATTTTGTCATCGGCTACCCAATTCTCATTGGTCACTGCCGATTCAATTACGTAGTAGTTATGCTCGCCGACATAGACCCGATCTGGGTGTTTATCTTGCTCTGTTTGCGCAGAACTCGAAACAGGGGAAGCACTCTGTTGAGATTGGTCATTACAACCAATGATTGCTAAGCCTAATAACGTGATTAGTAGTGTTTTTTTCATTTTCTAGCCTAATAAATCCGTAACTTTTACTTTATCGCGCAACTTAAATGTTTCGGGAGTTTCATTCCCTCGTGATGCATGAGCCCCCCTTAAAATATCGACTTCTTTAACCTTTTCAGGCCAGCCACTAAATCGTAAATTGAGATAGCCATCTTCATCGACCTTGGCACAACGAAAATATGCTTTTTGCGCCCAACTATGCTCTTCGTTTTGTAACATAAAATAGTCATCGGGCTGATCGGTGGAGCCCAGAACACGATAGCGTAGTATGATCTCGCTTCCAGGAGGCGGTATATTGACTGCAGCAACATTGCAATCGCTCTGTTCATTCACAAGCGCTTTCACTTTTTGACTTTCAGAGAGCTCAGGCAAAGCAAAAACAGTTTGTTGAGTAAATTCTTGATTGCTGCTGTAGTCTGACGTTTCGGCTAGTGAAACAGCCATCGATTCATAATTGCTTTCTAATTCAGAAATAGCACCATCACTTAATGCTTGAGATGCGTAATACAGGTAAACGTCTTGGCACTCACCTTTGATTTTGTATGGTATCCAGATATGAGGTAACGGATAGCCTAGAACCTCATCACTCGGTGTGGCAGAGGCTTTCATAGGGCTAGGATGGGTCGGAACCATCAATTGCTCATGTTCAAAATCAACGAACTTGATCTCGACCTCCTCTGCGACCAAACTAAACACTCTTGCCTGCTCATTGATGTCTAGTTCGCCGTTAAACACTTCTACCCCATCTTGCAAAATGGTGAACCGTTCAAAAGCAACATTCTCTCCGGGGAACAACGAAGAGCCATCAATATTGACGTGTCTTGTCTCCGTTGTTTTTTTTCGGCTATTGCTCATGTCTACATCAGCAAAATATCCATCATTTGTTACCTGTAGTTCGCGCCAAACTTCCCCATTCCAAATAATGTAAACACGCCCCGACGTGTAGCCATCCCATGAAGAACCCGATTTGTATAGCGGAACTACCGGCACCAACACGTTATCCCACTCTTCCATCTGCGTTTCTTTATCAACGGGCTGCAGGTCTTCGGCGAGTTTAAGCAAAATTGGCTGAGGCTGATCGGAACAAGGGATTTTGATATATAGCGTTTTACGCTCTAATTCAAGATCTTTAAATGTAGCGAGGCTTCGGTGTTTATTTTCTCGATCTGACTTACCTACCGTCACTTTTTCTTTTTGAGTATCGGTAGTTCCTAACATCAGACAGCCAGCATTACTCGACCACTGACCAGCAAACTCAACGACGATTTTATGTTCAGGGGAAGGTTCAACCGGCGAGAAGTTGTAGTGGCGTGCCAAAGGTACATCATCGACAACTTGCTGGTAGTTAGCTTTATGAACGCGCTCTGCAGTACTATTGCTCACCCGATCGACATGTAACTTCAGTCGGGGGAAATTTGCTAGCTGCTTACTCGTTAGTGGACTACGTCTCACATTGGATGAAAGACAAACCCAGTTCGCTTTTACAAGTTCTACTCGAATAGCATTGAGCAGGCTGTGGACATTTTTTTTAGCCGACGCAGTAATCTGCTGAACCAGAGTGCTTGGTAACTGAGCCAAGATGTCTTTAGGGGTGCGCGCACGCGAAAATAGCCCGATACACTCATCCGGTGTTAAGACATATTGAAGGTAGTTCGTACTGAGAGACGAACTAGATATAAATTTGCAAACTAAGTGCATTTGGATTCTCCACAACCTACAGGTATATATAGTTGCGGTGATAACTAAGCTGATAAGGCTTAAAAAACGATTTGGTTAAATAAATTCTACGCGTAATGGTTATAAATTTCAATAGATTAGAAGGAGTATCGTCAAAAACCATAACACTAGCAATAAAGCTAATTAAACAGGATAAATAGTCATTTCGTCTGACCAACTAAAAAGGCAAATAAATTTGAACGGATGTCACATAACAATCATTTCATTGCGTACTTAAGTAAATACTAACTAGACTAAACACACATATCTGGTGGAAGCATTTCATCGATTTAGAAGGTTATATTGAGCATTTTCTCATCTGTAAAAGAGAAAAAAAGTGGGAATAAATTCCCACATAAACTTAGCCAATATAAATAGGATTTATTTTGGAACACTAAATTGGCTTAAAAGGGTGGTACTAAAGTACCAAAATGCAGAACACCACATCAAATAACGATTTGATATAAACACTATATATATTATGCATTTAATATCAAGATGGCACTTTTATAGGGATAACACCAAAAACTACTATGCAAAATATCTATACAATTGCCATTCTGATTACATCACCAGTTATATTAGTTATCTGACTAAAAATATGACTAAATAATGAAACAGGAAAAACAAAATAATTTTCATTTCAATGACTCAGCATCACTAAACTAATCAATATTAGTCACTGCTGTACAAAAAATCGACTTGAGGAGAATAGAAATGATTAAGTCCACTGTGCATATTCAAATTTCTACAACCTGAGATACATTTGCAAAAAAGGTCTGCCGAATAGGCAGACCTTTGTCTAATCTTCCATATAACGATTAGCGTTACGCTGCTAGTTTTGTGCCCTTGTCGTAAATAAGCAGTTGTCGTAATAAACTTGGCACTACGACCACTGCAGCGTTCACATCCTTATTTAATGTAAATGTAGATTCAACCAAAGTAGCATCGGCTCCAAGTGCATTGGCACCATGTAGTGACACCGTCACAGACCCACCTTCGATTGGATCAAGAGTCAGTTCATATTGCCAAACTCCGTTTTCACTAACCAGCACCTCAGCATCTGAAACTTTAACTCCCCCACTGTCTGTGACACTTAGGCTCAACTTATCACCTTCAGAAAAACGAACCGTAGTACCATCGAGAATCAATGTGGGTGACTCTGATTCGTTAACATCGTTACCGCTGTTGATCGCAGAGATGCTAATAGTTGGCGTAATCGGCAGCGAATGTGTGCTGTCTTGCGCCCCCACGTTACCCAATAAGTCTTGGTAATCTTTCACCACCAAATCCACCGTCAAATCAGACGACGTCGCGACTAATACATCGACATTGCCCGTCCACACGCTGGCGTCCGCACTCTGCGTCAGCGAGATGACCGTACCACCTAACTCGGCACTGGCCGCTTGCAGCGCTTTATCGAACTTAAGACTGACCGATACGCTCTGACCTATCGCTTGGTGTTTTGGGTTAAACGTCACGCTCGTTAACGTCGGTACCGCTTGCGCGAGCGTAAAGCTTGCGCTTTCGCTTACTTGCACGCCTGCAGCGTTGGTGCCCGTCACAATAACGGTGTAGCTGCCGTTCGGTTGATCGCTGATGTCCACCGTACTGCTCCAAGCCCCACCGCTTGCTACGGTCGTAACGCCATTTTTCAATACCGTCTCATTGTCTTGCGCTTTCACTGCCAGGCGAAGCTCTTGACCATCAAAACGGGTCGAGGTGCCTGAGAAGGCCAAGTTCGCGGCATTGCTGCCGTCCACACTGCCCACCGGTGTGATGTCCAACGTTGGCGTGATAGGCAGCGAGTGTGTGCTGTCTTGCATGCCCACATTACCCACTAGGTCTTTGTATTGCTCTGTAATCAAAGCCACTGTTAATTCATTAGTATCAGGTACTCGAACGTTACCCTTCCAAACTTTCTTATCAGCCGTAGCAGTTAGTGAGTTGATTTGATTACCACCAAGCATGGCCGTTACTTCTTGTAATTCCTTATCAAATTCAAGGGCTACTTGTACATCTTTGCCTACTTGCTGATGCATTGGATCAAATGTCACGCTAGACAGGGTTGGTAACACACCCTCAATCCCCAAAACCAAACTATCCCCTGTACCGGGGATAGTATTTACGCTTTCGTAACTATTATCACCGACTCGTATGGTTATGTTTTTGTTCTGTTTTTCAGGCGTTATGTAATTGACCGACCAAGTTATATTGTCTGTTGTACTCCATGATGCTTGCTTCAACTCGCCTGTATCATTGCCATCACTTGCTAAAATCTCTACATCTGAAAATTCAAATTGATTAACCTCTTCAGTGAAGGTAAACAAAAGTGGAATTTCAACGCCACCAGCCAAAGGCATTGATGCTGCCGTTGATATTGTTAGCTCTGGAATACTTGCTGCTTCAACTTTTGTATTTAGTGACTTCTCGGTCTGGTGTTCAACTAAATCGTCTGCCGTTACATTTATTAGATAATCGCCAGGAGATAAAAGATAACGTATCAAGTAAGGGTCACCGTCTTTGGTCGGTTCTTCAATTGATTGTGGGTTTACCGGGGCATCGGTACCGTTTTCCGAAGTAGAACCAACACTGCTTAGATTTTTATCGAAGACGTATGCTCTTACATCCAAATAATATAGCCCTTCCTCTGGAATCATCGAATCCTGAGTACTGGTGATACTTGAAATGACCGGTGCTTGGTAATCAACAATGGATGCGATGCCTTCAGCATCGTAAGTCTTGTTGAGCACATTAAAGTCAATAATAACTCGCCCGATAGAATCGGTTACGGTTACTTTTTGCATATACTCAGCTTGAGCATCGATATCAAAAGTCATCGTATCTGAAGCTGTTGAAGAGGCTATTTTCCCAGAAAACTTAATCGTGTTACCTGAAACTGGAACCAAATCTATAGCATAGGAAGCAGCCTTTACATCCTCTCCCTCTTCAGAGGTAATGGTGAACGCTTGGCTATCATTAGTAAAAGCAAGCTTACCCCCTTGTAAACTCGTTATTCCATCAAAAGCCAAATCAATAGTTGGTATCCTAATGTCAATATCAATCGTCTTATTTTGAGTCCAACCTACATTGTCAGTTGCTTCGACATTGACTCGTATCGAATTCAACTCTTCTAACTCAGTTTTTGGAAGATCAAAATAAAGGTGTGAATTGTCGCCAATGTCATCTTTATCAAATACATATTTAGGATTAACTATTGTGTACTTAACCTTTGCTATACCGCTACCTTCATCCCACACAGAAAACTGAAATCTAACTAAGCTAGAATCATCCGGAGATTCATTGAGGGATACAGTGTCGTCAACATTTGGTAGGCTATTATCGACCATTACGCTGACTTCATCGCTTATAGACTCTCCCCATACATCAATAATTTGAATTTTAGGCTTGATAAATTGACCATCTAGTTTGTCATCTAATGGCGCGGTAAACGTCGAGCAAGAATAGTCATCCTCACACTTAGTGAAAGGGCCAAAGTTCTCTGGGTTGTCATTCAAATTATATGACGCACCATCTAGAGTTGCGACGACATTTTCAAGATCAGAATTTTGTCCAACCTTCACCTTGAATTTCATTTCAAGGGTCTCACCTCGAATAATAGTATCTTCAGCAGGGCTGGTAATAGCGATTTCTAAATCGCCTTGGGCTGGAAGCAATAATTCTAACGCATGATCCGAACCTAAGTTTCCGGCGACATCAGACAAGTTCTTAATCGTGTATAAGTGCTGTAACGCCCCCGGAGAGAGGATATCGGCATACAACTCTCTATACGTACATGTCGTTATACCCAATTTAGAGCTACAACTATTTGGTTCAAAAGACACATTTAATCGATTTCTTACCAATAACGGTTCGTTACCATCACTAATATCCACACCAGAAAGATTGTCTTTGAAGCTCAATGTTAAGCTCAGAACTTTCTTACCTTCGGCGTTCAAACCAACGTCATTGCCAGTAAATTGATATGTGTCTTGTTCAACCGTAGGGGCATCGATATCCATCATATTAAAGCTGAATTTATTGACTGTTTCAGTATCATTCGTTCCTACTGTTTTCGTTATCAAAACCACAGGTGAAACAGACATATTCACATCAGTTGTAATGCTACACTTATAATTTTCTTGAGGATTAGTTATAACACCTGAATAAGCATTGTTCGAACCATCTTCCGGCACACCGTCTGAGGTGTAATTCTCTCTAACCCAACATTCTAATGTTTTTGCTTTTACCTCACCCGCAGGGCCAAATTCAACATTAAGGGTACTTCCCGATATATGACTTTGGAAGTCAGTCGGTTTTACGATTGACAGAGCAACACCTTGACGTTGCACATTGATACTTTCTGACCGTTCGGAAACAGGCCTTTCTTGTTCAGAGCTATAGCGAACGTTATTATATACTTTGAATTCCAACTGATAGGCACCATCTTCCGTTAGATCTGCCTCTGTCAACCTAGCTTCCCAAAGGCCACCTTTCTGAAAAAATGAGATATTGTTGGTTTGTTCCCCATATTTATAAGTACCTTCAACTAGCGGGATCCCGCTCTCATCTTCAGCATCAATACTTATAATTACAGGTTCAACACGAGTAATTTGTATCTGGCCACCAGAAGAAACTGGCGTGCCATCTTCATATGTGAAAGTAACCGAGTTAATAGTGGGCTTTGAGTTTTGAACTTTAACCACATAATCTATGCTTGTCGTATTCCCTCTAATGTCGGAACCACCTAATCTGATAGTGCGAATCGCACTATCACCATCGTTTTCACCTCTTAAAGGAATCTTCATATCTTCACCAACTAAGGTGCTTGCATCAGAGGGGTTTTCTTTGAAAGTCCAATACTCTAATGTTTCATTGTTAACACCGTCTGATGATGGTGTTCCCCTATCATTTAAATCTTGGGCTGAAAGATTGAATACATAATCACCAAGATAGAAACTTTCCGGATCAAACGCATTTAACTTTAGTGATGGGCCTTCACGATCTAGCAGAACAGTTCTAATTTCTGTTTCAGATTCAAACCCATATTCGTCTAGGGCTTTGAGGTACAGGTTAGCCTTTCTGTCTTCGCCAATCACTATAGTGTCACTTTGCGTTTCTGTAATTTCGATATCAAAGGGCTGCGTTGGATCTTTGGGGTCAATTGAACGTATTGCAGCGTTTTGACCTTGTTGCCAAAGTTCAACCTTAGATACATCAGAGTCGTCAGATACTGATGTAAGCTTTACAGTAAATGCGGTACCAAGAACATAGCTTTCACCTGAATTAGTGTCTAAAACCCAAGGGTCAGCTAATTCAATTACTGGTCCCTTGTTGTCGACCAAGAATTCAAATTCACCACTGTGTGTTCCCGATGGAAAAGAACTGTCTGTTGCTGTTACGTAGAAGAAGTTTTTCTCATTATATTTAAATGCCTCCGCAACTAGTCTCACCTCTACGTTAGGCTGCATGCCTAATAGATACGGCTCAGTACTCTCTTCAGGTTCTGTTTCGTAATGTTGCAAAGTGAAACGCCTGCCAGACTCTGACTTCATATCGACTTCAACCAAACTCCCTGGACTCAAGCTCCAAGTAATATCAGGTACCCAGCTAGTATTACCACCTAAGTGGTTAATAATTTTAGATCCGTTTACTACCGGACCTTTTGAATCAAGTAATACACTAAATTGAGGGGCATTGGTCGTCTGGCGGTTAACTATATTAGACAGATTGTCTTCAGCATTAACATACACCACCCAATTACCATCTTCTGGACTAATAATATTACCTTGACTGCTACATTTGTCTCCGGAGCATAGTTTTACCTTAAAATGATCCTCTGTATTACTTGAAAAATGTGAGTTAGCGTCATAATCATTAGTAACACCGGTTGCCGAGTTGTAGAAAGTGAGCCCTCGCTCGTCCAATTTGTCTCCTACAATATCGTCAATGTTGAAAGTGAGTTCTTGAACATAATTGGTGTTCAAATAGACATTTTCGTCAATCGGATCACCATTACCATCGCTCGGGGGAATATAAGTCGCTAAAGGATAATCATTATCCACATACAAAGTTTCCGTATGTGGTTCCTCTCCATTGTAACCATAGCTATTTCCATGCTCATCCATTGCACTGGTCACAAGTGCAAACTCGACAATCCCTTTGAGATTTGAAGACTCGGTATTAAGGGTAAATAAATACTCTTTTTTATAATTATCACCACCTGACTCTCGAATATTCAGATCAATTGGGATTTCCGTATTCGGTTCAGTTTTCTTATACCACACTGTAACAAATAATGGCTGACTGCCTTCTTCCACGACAATGCCTGACGGATCTTCCAAAATAATCCGTGAATCTAAAACACCAGCAACGTACCGTTTATTTCCAACCCATGTTTCTCGGCCATTTTCGATACTTAGCGAAGGTTGAGGCGGTGATTTATCAATACTTTCGCCATCACCGTCTATAATCTGTTCGCCATCGAGGCTTGGGTTCGCCATTGATATCTGATCGGCGTATCGCTGAGCTAGGTTAGCTGCTACACCATACTTTTCAGTCATAATGTTATAGTATGATTGCGCTAAGTCATTACGGTAAGACTTTGAGCTAAATTCATATGAATCTAGAACTATTTTTTCACCCCCACTACCAATACCGTTAGCTTGGCCATCGTACTGCAAGTCATCATAGATAGCGGAAGCAAAATCAACAGAGTTACTTAGTAGCATGTTGTTTATTTGGGTAATGTCATAAATCGCTTCTACTAAAAACCGATGAATATAATTATTAGGCAGTTTTTCCGGAATAGCACCTTTCAATATTTCATTCGTTGCATACGAAACGATCGTTGGGTCGAAACCAAAGAATGAATCGCTTCCACCAGCGAGAGCATATTGTACGTCGTCTAAAATTCGTGCGGCATTCTCTGGAGTCTTGTTTCCAGCTTCAACTTGATTCCATTGAGAGTCAAACAGTCCGGTTTGGTATGTTGCTAGCTCGGTAATATAAAAAGTCTTAGAACCATTAAGTTTAAAGTAGGCACCTATATTCGCGCTATTTAGGTTCACTTGTTCTGATTGTGTACCTGGATCACTCTCCCACTTGTAGTAATACGGTTGCGTATTACCATCAATACCGATTAACCGCACTCGCATAAAGTCGTAGTTAACTACATCAGTTGTTGTTTCACATCCAGCAACATCGAGTGCTTTATTTGTTCCATCACTTTCTAAGTGCTGAATCGTGGTACATCTTCCTAGCGAGGTAAACTCTCCCTTCGAGTTTAATCCCTCCAATTGCACACTAGCCCCGATAAATGGAGTAACGATCGTCATTGTCGGCAAGTCGAAGCTACTACGAAAATAAACTTCTTGCTCAGCACTTTCATTTTCAGACTCGTCAATAGTTTGAATCACTAGTTTTTGACTGCTGTTCTCGGACGTCGAAGCGAAGTTGTCACCAAGTATTTCTTTTACAAAAGGAACATAATAGATAACCTCATTTACGTGTCCTTCAGTATCAGAGATAGTTTCGTGGGGTATGTTAGCGGCAGAGGCTACGGTATCGGTTACCTTCTGAAGCACGTAGTTATTATCATTGTTTGCGCTTACTAAATACTTAACAACTAGCTTAAGTTTGTCGGCACTAGATCCTAACCCCATATCCCCGTTGCCATCTGAGACTCTGACACGAACATATGGAATTTTGTTATCTTTGAGGTCGTTGACATTAAAGTCACTAAAATCGACATCGGGAATTGAGTTTAAAATCCCCTTGCTCGCGTAAATGTAATCAATCTTCAAATAATCACGAGTGGATTGAACCGTTTCTGATGTGTAGGTGTCTTGCGTATAAACATCTTCTTTAGTTACGCGTTCCCCATCAACACTAACGTTGACATAATTCATTGGAGCATTCTCTGGGTAGCTAATCACTTGCGCCGGCGCTTGATCATCACGAACGACTTCGTGAACTTCCTTACCAATATTCCCGTTGCTATCGGTGGCTTTAATTTCAAATGTTGTTATCGATACGAATTCATCGGATGAATATCCCTTACTGAATTCACAGGCACTGCCTGACTCTAAAGTTATATGACCACAAGAAACGCTATCATCTAAACCGCCTTTAAATGAAACCGTTACCGAATCAATCTCTTGCGAGTCTTCTTTTACAGTGCCTTTAAGCACATACTCTTTTGCACTGTTGTTTATAGAACTAGCCGAGGTTACTTCAATTACCGGCGCATTGTTGTCCCATTCAAAGTTTACATAATGGCCAACATCTCGCCCTTGAACTAATTCGTTACCTAAGACGTCAGTCGTATAAAAAACCAAACGTGCCGCAGTTACATTTGAGAGTCCCGTATCCGAATCAACTTCTACCGCGTCAATGGCTTTTGTGTCTACACTTACTTTAATACTTGTTTCTCTAAGACCAGATTCAAAGCCGTCGAATTCCAAGAAACAAAACTCACTACCCGCAGTTTGTTCATCGTCACACTGACTCTCGAGAGACCAGACACCGTCCAGTTGGTATTCAAGGTACGCTGAGACACCTTGAACACCAATTTCATCATTGAGCTTAATATCCACTTTATCGAGGCTTACCAATACATCACTGTCTGTTCTAGACACTGTAGGCGCTTCGGTATCAATTTCGGTTTCGTCGCGAGGTGGGATCACACCGCCAGTACCGCTATTGGTGCCTTGGTCATTAATCTTACGGCTAAACTCAACATAGTCGTCTGCGTCTGTTCCTGAAATATTTAAGTTAGGATCATTGACGACAATTAGAACATGCTGTGCCAAATCGTGAGTGTAAATATCACTAGAGACTTTTTGTTGACCGAAGGTTAAAGGGGTTACCCCTCCCGACACAGTACTTATTTCCAGCCCATCAAGAAGACCATCGGCAATGACATCTCGATATTGGATATCAGCCAAATGCATCGATGTGTAAATATTACTCTGAGTATCACCGTATTTTTGAATTAGGTCGTACGAATAAGAAGAATAAGCGGTTAACAAAGCACCATATTGGTGACCGGATGTAGCAAAACTACTTTGACCACCTTTAGTAATGTCTATCGGAGTAGTTTCATTGACATCGAAACCATACATATCGTTAATGCTATTTAGTGATTCCGATATAGCAGTAGAGTCTGACACTCCCCTGCCTACTTTGTATTGAGTTAAGCCTGAAACGATGTTCGTCAAAGGGGTCAGCATTAAGTTTTGATCACGCCCTTCTTTGTAATTGAGCATGGCTTCTAAACGCAGTGTTTTGCCGTTACTGACAGACACTGTATTTTTCGTTAAGGGATCGGTATAACTGCCTTCTTTAGCTACGATGAAAAGTGGCATCGATGAAGATTCAAATTCAACCTTGTAGTCACCAAAAGCATCGGAAGTCGTACTTGCTAACTTCCTACCTAGGTTTCCATCCTTGTATTCAAACACCTCAATTTTCGCACCGCTCACAGGAGCGTCAAAAACGTTACCTGAGATGCTTCCGGTATTCCTTGCTGGCGGGGTGTTATCACCTCCGCCTTCCCCACCGCCACATGCGCTTAAGATAAGCGACGTAACAATAAGACCTAATGTTGATTTCAACGTATTTTTAGTGAACATAGTTTTCTGGCAGAGTATATTTTTCCGCGATTATATTATCGTCTAAGATTTTCTCAACATGACATAATAACTACTTATAAAGTACAGTTTAGCTAAATCAAAAGGTGAAATGTTTGTTTTTTATCTCTCTAAAAACACACCCTATACCTTTAGCTAGTCATTACGAAGGAATGAACTAAAATAACATGCAAAAAAAACAAATAAATATTATGATCTAATTCTTATTTTTATCCATTAACCGAATTTTATTGATAATTTATGTATTTGAAAATAAATAGCCATTTAAGTCGCCGTACCCTTTCCTTTGGCCTTTTGATGGTTTTTTTGATCGTTTCAACAGCCATATCGCTAAGCTACAATCATTCAAATACTTATAAAAAACAGGCACCTAAAATAGCCAAGTCCAAAAGCATTCATATTCCAACCCCAGCTCCGACATCTGAAATGGTTTCAGGGGTTGTGAAATACTCTTTTGTCAGTTCTATACTATCCTCTGGTTTGACGAACAATGAATTAAAATCACTATTGAGTCTATTAGGTGATAATTTTGACATTATTAAATCAGTTAACAACGGTGATAAGTTTTCAATAAAAACCCAACATGATGGTACAAAAAAAGAATATGTCAGTGCTTTTTACTATTTAGGTAGTGATATAGAATTTTTTGCTATGAGAGGGGCGGATGATAATATCTATAACGAAAATGGATATAAAATAAACAATGACTATGTATTCCCTCTTGCTAAGCATTATCGAGTGAGTTCATCATTCGATTTAAACAGGAAACACCCTATAACGAATCGAATTGCACCTCATTTTGGAACGGATTACGCGACACCAATAGGTACAAAGGTTCATTCATTGTCAGATGGCATCGTTTTGAAGTCCCGGTATAACCGTTTTGCTGGTAACTATCTAACCATAAAACACGCTGATGGAAACTACGCTCGCTACCTTCATCTTTCAGAAAGACATGTCTTAGCTGGGGAATACATCACTAAAGGTCAGATAATCGGTCTTACTGGGAATTCAGGCCGAACAACTGGACCTCACTTGCATTTAGAGCTTTCGGTTACTGGAGTACCAGTTAACTTCGAACAATATATCAACGCAGACAAAAGCTACAACGACCAATTTATATACATTGCTCAAGCTGAACGTAAGCAGCTAATAAAAAGCCTAGCTCAATCTGTACAATCAAACCAACCTCCAACATAGAGTTCCCCTAGTAATATTCGATTTGCCTTTGAGGCAAACCAAGCAAATACTCGCATTATTTATCTCTGAATAGGAGACTCAGATAACGCGTTGTCTCACTAACTCATTTCAAGTTGTTAGCATTTGAATCAAAGGCTTAGCCGCATAAGTACTGCGTTCTAAATTGTAACTTAATAGTCAATTTCAATTGAACTCCCAAGAATCTTTGCGCAAATGTCTTTTTCTGTAGTTCTTCTAGGCGATATAGCGCTTTACACGCCCTATCGAACCCTTACAATGTGCAGCAAATATATTTATCAAGGTTTATCTCTATGTCTATTCAATGGTTTCCGGGTCACATGCATAAAGCCCGCAAAGAAATCGAAGAAGTTATCCCACAAGTTGATGTGATCATCGAAGTACTGGACGCTCGTATCCCGTTCAGTAGTGAAAACCCAATGATCTCTTCACTGCGCGGCGATAAGCCTTGTGTAAAAGTGCTGAACAAGCGTGACCTTGCAGATCCTGAACTGACTCAACGTTGGATTGAGCACTTCGAGAAGGAGCAAGGCGTTAAAGCGATTGCGATTACGACTAGCGTAAAAGAAGAAGTTAACCACGTTATGGAGCTGGTACGTAAACTGGCACCGCACCGTGAACAGATGGGCAAAAACATTCGTACAATGATCATGGGCATCCCGAACGTGGGTAAATCGACCATCATCAACTGCTTGGCTGGACGTACGATTGCGGTTACTGGTAACCAACCTGCGGTAACTCGTCGCCAACAACGTATCAATCTGCAAAATGGCGTGATCCTTTCAGATACTCCAGGAATCCTTTGGCCTAAAGTAGAAAACCCACACAGTGGCTTCCGCTTGGCTGCAACAGGTGCTGTAAAAGATACAGCAATGGAATACGATGAAGTGGCATTCTACACAGTAGAATACCTAGCAAAGCAGTACCCTAACCTTTTGCAAGAGCGTTACCAAATTGAAGAGCTGCCAGAGTCTGACATCGAATTGATGGAAGCAATTGGTCGTAAGCGTGGTGCACTTCGTGCCGGTGGTCATATCGACATTCACAAATGTTCAGAAATCCTGCTTCACGAATTGCGTAATGGCACTTTAGGTAAGGTAACGCTTGAGTTGCCAGAAATGATCACACAAGAGCTGATCGAAGTTGAAGAAGCGGCTGCGCTGAAAGCGGAACAACAGATTAAGAAAAAAGAAGAGCGTCGTAAGCGTTACCTGAAGAACAAGCGTTAATCGCGATTAGTTTTTATAATCTGCTTTAATTTCTGTTTACCACTCTTACACCAGCCTCTAGATATTCACGCTCTATCGATAATAGAGCGTGAATATTGCCCGCTACCGTTTGTTGATCTAGCTAACATACTGACAAATCTATAGAAATGGTCGTTTACAATCCCAAAGACTGTGACATACTACGCAAATTATTGTGTATCAATCTCGGCTAATTTCTCAATGCGCTCTTATTCTGGGTTCAAGAATCAAAGATTTAAAACCTATTTCGATAATGAAATTTATTTGCCGTACATAAATTTCATCTACATCCCTATCTCAATATTCTGTGCTTTTATCGTCACCGACTACATCCACTTTGGTAGCGAGTGCATTACGCCTATCATTTTCCGAGTCATACTTTTTTTATTGATGATGGCCGCCGCCAGATACTGTATTACAAACAAACCCAACGTTTTGGAACTCGTAGAAAGTGCCTTCCTTGTAATTAGCTCACTTTTCTTGGTCTATGTCGGTCGACTAGCCATCGAGCTGAACAACTTCGATTACCAAGGTGGCATCATTTTAGTGATGATCTACATTGGTACGTTTTCAAGATTGTCAGCCAGATACAGTATATCTACGCTGTCGTTTATCTTTTTGGCTTATCTCATCGGCCTTGCGCCACTGCTTTATGAAGCGGAGCCAGAGCATGAAATAGAAACAATTTCCGTTTATATCTCGGCTTACATCCTAATCTCAGCGGCCTGTGTTAGACGTGACCTGGAAGTACACAAACGTTTCGCTCAATCCGAGCAACTCCGCAAACAAGCGATTCAGCTTCGCAAGCAATCTAATATGTTCGAGGCCCTTTCCTATCAAGACGCACTAACGGGCTGCTACAACCGCCTTTATCTTCATCAGGTGATAGAACCGAGCATAGACCGTCAGCGATCCATTACATCGCTCATGATAGATATTGATCATTTCAAATCGATTAACGACACCTACGGCCATCAAATGGGTGACATGGTGATTAAAGAACTGGCCGATGAGATTCAAAAACGACTACCGACTAGCAGTAACTGCTTTCGATACGGCGGTGAAGAGTTTTTGGTGCTGGTCCAAGGAGAAACCGAGGCTTCAATTGAATCGCTGGTTAATGCCCTTTTAGAATCCCCTACTCGCCTTAGATTAGAAGTAACAATTTCAATCGGTGTGAAACATGCCCCTCAAGCCCTTGGTTCTGTCGAGCAGCTTATCGACGACGCTGACCAAGCACTCTACATTTCGAAAAAAGGCGGTAGGAATAAGATCACATGGTGTGATTAATCGCCCAATATTTCACGCATCTTTGCGAATCATTAAAACGACCACTAATTCAATCAAAAAAGCCCCGAGCAACTTAATACTCGGGGCTTTTGTCTTTGTTCTTCTGCTTTAAAATAGCTTCGTTAAGAACCTGCTACTCAGCAAAAAACAGTATTCAACAAGAATCGACTAAGAATACACAACGCTCGCTGTTTTCTGTTCAAGTTCAACGGGAGAGCTCCAAGAAATCACTTTTTCATTCACTTGGCTGCCACATGGTGCGTTCCAAACTTGCTCTAGTTCTTCTTTGCCACCAATCGCCTGATAAAAAGCAATCGCTTGGTGGTTCTCAGACATCACCTCTAGGTAAAGCCCTGAGTCAGAATAGTATTGCTGCAACCACTTCGACAATTCAGACAACAGACGCTTGCCTACACCTCGTCCACGATAATTATTATCTACATGTAACGCATCGATGAACGTACCACGCTCAAAGTTGTGATTACCGAACGCGCAGACAAAACCAACCAGTAAACCGCCTTCCTCAAGCAATAAAACATGTTGGTTGAAAGGAGGATTAATCAAACGAGTCTGCCAAATAACAGATCTGTCCTCCAAAACATCATGTTCTAGGTAATCATCAGCAAGAATGCCACGGTAATATAGCTTCCAGCTATCCGCGTGTAATTGGGCAATCCGCTCATAATCTTTATATTCAGCTACCTTAATTTCCATTTATTAGCCCTTAGTACTTCCATTTATGACTTGCTACTACATTTCACACTACCTTTATACAATATTTAAGCAAAACATACTAATACACGTTTACACTTTCAATATTGACTTACACGTGTACGCTGATATTCTAGCGCACAGATGTAAGCCCAATGGAAATTTGCTAATGAATAGTGCCGACAAACAATCTACAAAAAAGCCGCCATTAATCTGGCTCAATATTTTTGTGTTCTCTTTTAGTATGCTGCTTGCTGTTGTAGCGGCTCCCGTTTATGGCTACTTTTTTGGCTATGGCATGGAGCACTGGATATGGCTAGCAATCTGCTTTACGTTCTGTAACCTTTCAATCACGACAGGTTATCACCGCTTATGGTCACATAAAGCGTTTGAAGCGCATTCAAGCCTAAGATTCCTGTTTGCATTAGGTGGTGCATTTGCCCTGCAGAACAGCGCGCTACACTGGTCTTCTGATCACCGTGTTCACCACAAGCATGTCGATAACAACGACAAAGACCCATACTCTGCAAAACGTGGATTTTGGTACTCACACATTGGCTGGATGATTCGTAATTACAGCACCTCAATGTACGAAAACTACGAAAACTGCCGTGACCTTAAAAAAGATAAGATTGTTATGTGGCAGCACAAGCACTATGTTCTGTTAGCATTACTAATGAATTTCGGTGTTCCTATCGCTTTAGGCGTGATTTACGGTGACGTGATTGGCATGTTGTTAATCGTAGGTGCAGTTCGTTTGGTACTTAACCACCACACAACATTCTTTATTAACTCTCTTGCTCACATCTGGGGTAGCCAACCTTTTACTGACAAAAACACAGCGCGTGATAACGGTGTGTTAGCAGTACTCACTTTCGGCGAAGGCTACCACAACTTCCACCACATCTTTGAGAACGACTACCGTAACGGCATCTACTGGTGGCAATACGATCCAACAAAATGGTTGATTAAGAGTGCTTCGTTGATGGGACTGGCAAGTAAGCTTAAGAAAACCCCTCAAGCTCGTATTGAGAAAGCTGAAGCGTCAATGTTACTTAAACGCACCCAGCAAAAAATCATGCATCGTGCCGACAAGCAACAAATCGCAGAGAAGCTTCAACAAGAGTTTGATGCTCTAGTATCAAACATGAACGAATATTACGAAGTTAAAAAACAGCTACTTGAAAGCAAGCGCGAAGACGTTGTGAAGAAGTACGAACACTCTGTTCTTAAGGTTCGTTATCAGCAAATCAAAATGAATTTCGAACAACAGAAGAAAAATTGGGCGATGACAGTGGAACAATATGCTTAAAGCAAAAAAATACGCTTAACACACCAATAACAACACAGTTTGATTCTTATTCTGAAGCCCTTATATTGCTATGAGGGCTTTTTTAAGGTTCATCGCGGCTTTCCGGGGAAAGCCGCTTTTATCTTCAAGAAGAAGTAGTCG
>NZ_JBFSUR010000033.1:0-67337 GCF_041467535.1 Vibrio sp. 10N.247.311.47 | reverse complement strand
TCCCTATCCCTCCACCACATTAAAGAAAGCCGCTGAGAAATCAGCGGCTTTTTTGCATCTGAAGCTTTTTAAAATATAAAGCTCATCTAACAAGACTCTACCCACCCTCATTTTAAGCCTATTCACTTTATGCCTAGTTTTAAATTCCGAGCTCAGAGTTCTAAGTTAAAAGCTCTTAGTTAAAAGTCCCTAGCTGAAAGTTCTTATGCCTAAGCCACTCCCCTCATAACTTTACCTGCAAGCCAATTAGATACTTTCTTTTTTAATAGCACAGAAACACTTCACGTATAACAAAAGTTGGGAATACTTGGCTTATTGAATATTAGATTTTGTCGGCTTCTTAATAAACCGAACAATAAATAATCATTCAGAACAAAAATACCAAAAAGCGTTCATAAAAAAAGCAGTCAGTTAATAAGGGTATTTACAAGCGAAAGCCACCCTTATATTATACGCGCCACTGGAGGGATGGCTGAGTGGTCGAAAGCACCGGTCTTGAAAACCGGCAACCGTTAATAGCGGTTCTAGGGTTCAAATCCCTATCCCTCCACCACATTAAAGAAAGCCGCTGAGAAATCAGCGGCTTTTTTGTATCTGGCGTTTACGTAAAGAGCTTACGTAGTTTCTACTACGCCACCTTTCGGCTCACTTCAAAGCGTCCAATCAATTGGTCTAAGCGGCTCAATGCATTGCCCATCAAAGAAACTCGACGTGCGAGTTGCTTAGTAGACAGTTGTAAGTCAGATATTGAACGTTGGGCTTTATCTGCCGTTTGTCCGTTTTTCTGACTGTTCTCATCTAGATTAGACATCGTGGTAAAGAGGTCACTCACCGCTGCTTGAATTTGTTCACTGCGGGTGTTTGAGTCTACTGTTAAGTTTCCCTTACTCACATTCTCCACGCCTCGCTCCATAGACTCAACAGCACTGTGAGACTTACTATGCAGCTCTTTCATTAGGTCACTAATATGGTTAGCAGCTTGTGAAGTTCGGTCAGCCAGAGTTCTTACTTCAGAAGCGACGACAGAGAACCCTCTCCCGTGTTCACCTGCTCTTGCCGACTCAATGGCCGCATTCAAGGCCAAAAGGTTAGTCTGCGCGGTAATGTCAGTAATGATATCTATAATGTCAGACACCTTAGTCATTTCATTATTCACCTCATTCACGCTATGCGCCGAGCTTTCTACGATATTGCGAACAATCTCCATGCCTTCGACGGACTGATTGTACTCCTTCTCTGCGCTCAGGACGGCTTGCTTCATCACCGTGTCCATTTGCGTTGCTGAGACACTCGCATGAGTAATTTCGCTCTGTTGATACTGACTCAACTGAAGCATATTGCTTAATGCTTGTGATGCATCATCACTGGTTTGCTTCATCACGACACTGCGACGAAACATCGATTCCGAAACCTCTCTAACTTCGTGACTCGCATGGATCAACTCACTCACCGTGTTATCTAAATTGTCGATAAAACTGTTAGTCCAGCGCCCTAAGTTGCCAAGTTCATTATGACTGAATGTGGTGGGATCAAGTCTCCGACTTAAGTTGCCATCACCTTCGGCTAAGGTCTGCATTACCCCGGTCATTTCATGAATCTTCTTCGCTAGTGGTTTGGCGCTAACTAAACGGAATAAGCCCAATGAAAGCAACGCGCAAGCGAACATAATGCCACTCTGCATAAAAGGTGTGAGTGTATAAAGGTTGGCAAACAGTAATGGAACAAATAGAGGCAGTAGCATGCAGCTGATAAAGTGCTTAGATAAGGTATAACTTAGACTTCGGTCTCTGTAGACCTCTTCTAAATCGGACTCACACATCATGCCAAAGGTATCTGGTGAACCATCCAATTGAAAAGTGATACCTTTGCCAATAACGGGTATGTGGCGATAGTCAGAATACCCCGGATAACCAATAAACAAGTTATTGCCATTTTTAATGGTTTCTCTTACGCCTGGGTGAAGCTGATTAGTGGCTGGGTCTGTAAAGCGAATCTCAAATTCGGTGTGGTGCTGGATCTTAACCGTTCCCCAATCAGTATGAATCCCTTGCTTTAAGTTCTCGCCGTGTGAAAAGGTATTATCTTCAAAGCGAGAACGAGAGAGCGCAACACCCGGCTGAGTATGAGGATCATGAATGGAGTCGACCATAAAGATATAGTTATCACCCGACTCGCTATAAATATGCCCCGCTTCTCTCTGAATAATGTCACCAATAACATCATTTGGAACACGACCACATAGGAATTGCTGCACCCCTTCATCCCGAGAAAAGGGAACATAAAACATCAGCGTCACTTGGTCATGAAACGATGAACTCGACGCTCCCACGTTCAACGTGCGTTGATCCATATACGGCCCATGAAGATAACGCTTTGAAGCCCCTTCAACTAAAGCCTTCTTATCTCCAAGAGTAACCCCGACATGCTCATGATAACTCGATGCTTGTGCTATCCCCTTAGCATCGACGATCGCCAACTCAGATAAATCCGTACTGCGTTTAAGAAGGCTAGCTAACGTCCCCTGAGCTTGTTCTTCCGTGCGACTAGCTAAATAAACCGCAGAGTCTTCTAAAAAATCCCATTGATTCTTGACCCAATTATGAAGAAGTTGAACTCGCGTGTGAGCAATACTTTCAAAAGCTTGTTCAAGCTCTTCCGTCCTACTTCTATTGAGGAAACAAGCTCTGCGCATAGCCAGTTTTCCTGTTGCGCCAAACCAATTAAGCCAACTACGTTCCTTGTCCGTCAGGTTCATTTTTATCCCTTGTGTTTTTATAGACACATGGGTAAAGCAATTTACAGACCACAATTAATCACACAAATACGTAACTAATTAATAAAAAAGCACTTTATATGAATCAAAATGGTGCAAGCGTGTCTTTTATGGTACAGGATTCGCTTATTTCACACCATCATTTCAATGAGCTATCAGGCGCTAATTTGAGAGGTTAACCGTAAACATGATAAGCCGCTTTTAACAGCTGCATGTGAATCGGCACCAGATCTTGGTGTTTAGTGCGGTACCCGCCACCGACTACGCATGCCATCGAAATAGACTCTGATTTCGCTAATTCAATCATCAAACAGTCGCGCTCGAATATCCCTTGTGTCGAGACATTCAAGTAACCCAATTCATCGTCTTGATGGATATCGATCCCCGCATCATAAATAATCAGATCAGGTTGATGGTGAGCAATCGCTAACTTAGTGACTTGTTCAAAACAACGTAAGAACTCTTCATCTTCTGTTTCACGACTTAACGGTACATCTAAATCAGACAGCGGTTTTCGTGCAGGAAAGTTTTTGTCGCAGTGGAATGACAGAGTAATGATGTCGTCGTTGTCTTGGCAAAGAGTTGCTGTGCCATCACCATGATGAACGTCGCTATCAACGATCAGCACTTTATCGATATGTTCAAAGGTCAGCGCGTGTTTTGCCGCTAAAACCAAATCGTTCAACAAACAAAAGCCACTTCCAAAATCATGATGCGCATGATGATAACCACCACTCAAATGAATCGCTAAACCAGTCTCTATTGCCATTTCAGCGGCCAAGCAGGTTCCACCACTTGAGTAGAGTGTTCTTTCGATAAGTTGCTCGCTCCACGGGAAACCGATACGTCTCATCTTTGCTGCAGGTAACTTACCAGACACGAGCAAATCAACATATTCGCTATCATGTACCTGTTTTACTTGCTCAACCGAAACCGGCGTTGGTTGGCACACTTCAAACTTGCACTTCCATCGAGGTTCGCTATTCATCAGCGCCTCAACAGCACTATGCAACAACTGATATTTGTTGATTGGGTAGCGATGACCTTCTGGTAAAGGTAACTGTGAATAGATTGGGTGGTAAATTAAAGGAATCATAATCAGGCTAATTGCGTATCTTTCTCAAAATCATAACAGCCTCAAACTTGGCGACAACCTTAATTAATGATAATGGTTATCATTGTTATTAATTATAAAGTAGAGACCATAATGAAAAACGTAATACTCATCTTTGGGGTGATCTGCGGCTCAGCGGCAGCAGTAATGATTTTTGTAGGAATGCTAATGGCCAGTTGGTGGAGCGTTGATTTTCTCGTGTTAAGCCATCAAACTTAACTAATTGAACTGAAAAGGAATCACCATGAGCGTTATTTTTATTACTGGAGCGAACCGCGGCATTGGCTTAAGCCTGACTCGACAATACTTGGAAAGTAATCACAAGGTGTACGCGACTTATCGTGATGACAATTCAGCAAAAGAACTGCTCTCACTCACAGACCACAACACCAACCTTACCTGTATTCAATTAGAGATAACCGATTACCAAGCAGTAAGCCAACTCCCTTCGCAAATAGAGTCGATTGATATCTTGATCAACAACGCTGGCTACTATGGCCCTAAAGGCTATGGGCTAGGTAATACCGATGTTGAAGAGTGGCGTCGTGTATTCGAAGTTAACACTATTGCCCCACTCAAGCTTGTCGAAACGCTATTGCCTCTACTAGAAGGCAGCCATATCAAAAAGGTCGCTTGTTTATCCTCTAGAGTCGGCAGCATGACCGAGAACACCTCAGGCGGAGGTTATATCTATCGCTCCTCTAAAGCCGCTCTAAACTCCGTGGTTAATAGCTTAAGCAACGACTTAACCGATAATGGCTTTACGGTGTTAGCACTGCATCCAGGCTGGGTACAGACCGAAATGGGTGGCCCTAATGCTCTGATCGATACCAACACTTCAGCTTCCGGCCTTATTAAAGTCATCGAGTCCGCGAATACCGGAGTAAGTGGTCACTTCTTCAATTTCGATGGCAACGAAATAGACTGGTAATCCACAGATGAATGCAGGCTCTCTCTCAAACCTAGTTAAGCACTCAACGCTGTTTTGTCTAACAGTGATGCTAACTGGCTGTTTCAGTAATGGCCCCGGCGACTTATTCGACGACTATCAAACTAAGGTCGCTAGAGTACAAGATGCTGAAGAACTCAAAGAGGATTGGGAGTTTGAAAGCCTACCGAGAAAACGAGAACTGCTGCTTGACGTGCCCTCACTCTCTATCGGTCTCATCGACAGCTATCAGCTTCGTCAGTGTAGACTGTTCAATCTGATAGCAGAAAGAAATTCGGTTCTAGGCAAGGTCGCAGATGAGTTTCGTAACTACGATTATCAAGTCGCGCTACTTGAAGGCTTAGGCAAGTGTTTATCCAGTACTGAATTAGACCCAGAGATCGTAGAATTACTCAATAAAATCGAGCAGCAGAAGCTCACACAGTTTCCGCTGCACCAATGGAATCTCATCTATGCCAGTGATGCGATGCAGTCACAAATGCGGGGTAGTCAGTGGTTACGCGCTGATATTGGCGATCAGGTAAGACAAACCGTTGATGCCTTACAACATATCAATCAAGCGTTAAACGTTCCGCTCGTTTCCGGCAAAACCACTGAGGTTCAAGAAGTACTAGAGAAGAGTTCAACGCTCGGAGATTTATACTATTCGCTGGCTCGTGCTTCGGCAGAGCTAGATACCATTACTAAGCAACTCACTACTTTTGATGGCAACATCATCTGCGGCAAGCAGCGAGACACCACTAAGTTTCGTTATCTCAACAATGTATTCGAGCAACAATACATAGGCAAGGTTCAGCCCTACATGGCGCAGCTGGATGGCTACTATCAGCAATTAGCCCCGCAACTAGGAATGTTTGACGCGCAACCTGAACTGCACAGTTATTACTTTCCCATTCAAGATGCACATCAAGCTTTTCGAGCATCAACTCGTCGCCATGTCGACTATTGGCAGCAGCTGTTTAAACGTTGTGGCCGTAAAGTCGGACGTTAATCCTAACCTCAATAAATCTTAGCTTTTAGTGCCCTTCTTAGCGGAAGTACCTTTCTTAGCATACGTACCTGTCTTGGCATAAGACTTCTTCGCACCACCGCCTTTACGGCGTTTAAAAGCTGGTCTTTCGACTTTAGGAAGATGACGTAGAGACTCAGGAACTTCGCCGGTTTTTACCTTGCCCATCAAACCATCAATCTTGCTTTCTAACGCTTGCATGAAAGGCTGATAAGCTTGATTTCGTTCTGCCATGCCTTGCAGCTGGTGCTCCCAGTGTGCCGTCATGTCTGGGAAGGTAGAGTCCTCAGGTAAAGCATGAATCAAGCCTCTGCCCGCAGGGCTACTATGAATACTCTTACCTTGGCGCGTTAGCAGTTGTCTTTTGAAAAGGGTATCTAGAATGCCTGCACGGGTTGCTTCAGTACCAAGGCCATCGGTCTCTTTCAAAATGGCTTTGAGGTCTTTGTTAGCAACAAAACGCGCGATACCTGTCATCGCTTGAAGCAACGTCGCTTCCGTGAAGTGCTTTGGTGGTTCCGTTTTCTTATCACCAATCACGCCTTCACGACACGTCAACACGGTTCCTTTCTCCAACGGTGGAACCGTATCCGTGCCATCGCCTTTCTCTTCGGTGTCTGTTTTGCCCATCAACACCTTCCAGCCGGGGTTGATAAGCTGACGTCCTTTCGCAATGAACACGCCACCAGCTATATCAAAGACCAGCTTAGCATCGGCAAAAACGGCAGGTGGGTAGAACTGCATTAGATACTGGCGAGCGATTTGCTGATAGATTTTCATCTCGTTGGCAGACAGGCCGTTCACCGATGATTTCTTCGGTGTTGGAATTATTGCGTGGTGAGCATCGACCTTACTGTCGTTCCATGCTTTGGATTTAAGAGAAAGATCCGCACCTTGAGCACCACTTTGCAGCTCTTTGGCATTGTTAGCGATAGCGTCTACGATCGACTCTCGCTGTGAGTAGTGCTCTTTAGGCAAATAGCGGCTATCAGAACGTGGGTAAGTGATGAGTTTGTGTTTCTCGTACAATGACTGACACGTGTCTAACACCTGCTGAGCACTCATACCAAAACGCTTAGACGCATCAATCTGCAAAGCTGACAGCGAGTAAGGCAGTGGCGCAGCTTGTTTACTTTGCTTTTGCTCTGATTCCGTCACCGTCGCGGGTTGATTCGCAATTCGGTTAGCCACATTCTCAACCAGCTTTCGATTGAGCACGCGCCCTTCTTCATCTTGCCATGGTTTACATGCTTCGCTTGGCTTCCAACGCGCACGAATATCAAAGCTCTGGCCGTGATTTTGATAAGGGATCAAAGCGTGCAAAGTGAAGTAATCTTTCGGAATAAAGTTTTCGATCTCTTCATCGCGCCTTACCACCAAACCAAGTACAGGCGTTTGTACTCGCCCGACCGACAACACACCTTGGTAGCCAGCCTTTTGACCCAGCAAGGTATAAGCACGAGTCATGTTCATGCCATACAGCCAATCGGCTCTAGAGCGCGCTAATGCGGAAATAGAAAGCGGAATAAAGTCACGGTTGCTGCGCATTTGAGAAAGTGCACGTTTTACGGCAGGTAAGTTCAAGTCGCTGATCAGTAGCCTGTCCATCGACTCTTTCTTAGCCTTAGAGACTTTGCAGTAATCAATCACTTCATCAACCAGCAACTGCCCTTCTCTATCCGGGTCTCCGGCGTGAACAATTTGAGTGGCGTCCTTCAATAGCTTTCGGATCACCGTGAGCTGTTTGCTTGAAGTCTTACGCGGTCTTAGCTGCCATTGCTCCGGCACGATAGGAAGATCGGCTAAATTCCACTTCTTATAACGGTCGTCATAAGCATCCGGCTCAACCTGCTCCAATAAGTGTCCAATACACCAAGTCACCACATCCCCATTGCCACATTTGATAAACCCTTGGTCTTTCTTTTGTGGATTAGGGAGTGCGGCGGCAATCGCGCGGCCGAGGCTTGGTTTTTCAGCAATAATAAGGCGAGACATGTTTTTCCAGATGCTACAAACAATTAGAGCCACATTATCTAATGTGGCTCTAATAAATCAAGAAAAACTGGTTGTTTATACAGTTAGCATTCCACTATTCAAGCTTCTGCTTTCTTTATAAGAACTCAACAAACTTAGAGAAGTCGCGCTCTGGCACTTTCATTGGTGTACAGCCAGGAGTGCCTAGGTATAGGAAACCAACAATTTCATCGTCGCCTTCTAGGCCAAATGCTTGGTGTACTTCTGGGTGGAACATCCATTTACCTGAGCGCCAAAAGCCTTGGAAACCTTGTGCGACTGCGGCCATTTGCATCGCCTGTGCAGCACAACCCGCAGACAGATGTTGTTCGATAGCAGGCACTTTCTCGTGCTCAGTTACTTTGGCAATCACAGTAATCACCATCGGAGCTCGGAACGGCGCTTTTTTTACTTTCTCGATAACCGCTTCTTCGCTGTCATCCGCTTCAGCGGCGCGCACCAAGATGTCTGAAAGCTTTTGTAGGCCTGAACCTTGCGCGATAACAAAGCGCCATGGTGTTAGTGCACCGTGGTCTGGAGCACGCAGCCCTGCTTTGATGATGTTTTCTAACGCCACACCTTCAGGTGCCGGATCAGAGAGTTTTGCGATTGAGCGTCTGTTGAGCAATAGATCCAAAGCATCCATTTGAAGTCCTTACTATTTCTTTATTATTTGTATACTTGAACTTTAGCACAGAATACAAACGATAATAAATCTCAACGGCTGTCCATTTAGGCTAGATTAGAAACAATAAAGGCTCCTAAATCTATGACTTAGGAGCCTTGTTCAAAATCTAACTCAGCAAATTAAGTAACAATATCTACTGATAAGATTACAGTTTGATAGCTGATTCTATAACTTAATCGCTAGCTCAACACCTTGACGAATTGCGCGTACTGCATCCAATTCACCCGCGTAATCGGCGCCGCCTATCACATGCAGTTTGCCACCAAACTCTTGCCACATGTCTTCGAATGGACGAACTGACACCTGACCTGCACATACGATAACCGAGTCAGCATCCAGCACCTGCTCTTTCTTACCAACGCTGATATGCAGACCTTGGTCATCAATCTTGTTGTAGCTCACGCCACCCAGTAGATTAACACCGCGTTTTTCTAGTGTGCGTTTGTGAATCCAGCCTGTAGTTTTGCCCGGACCTTTACCAACACGACCCGCTTTACGCTGCATCACCCACACCGTTTTATCGCTGAATGAATCCGGGTAAGGATACAAACCACCTGGGTGTTCCATGTTCTTATCGATGCCCCACTCATGCAGCCAATCATCTAGGCTGTGTGACGCCGGCTCGGTGAGCATGGTTGCCACATCGACACCGATACCACCAGCACCAACAATCGCGACCTTTTCGCCTACTGGTGTCTTTTCGCGAATCAAGGTTTGGTAATCGACCACGTTTTCTTGGTCAATGCCCTCAATATCGAGCTTTCTTGGCTCTACGCCAGCAGCCATCACCACTTCATCGTACTTCAACAACATCTCAAACGTTGCTTCCGTATCCAGTTTCAGATTCACGCCGGATGCATCGATTTGGTTAGCAAAATAACGAATCGTTTCTCTGAACTCTTCTTTGCCCGGTATCTGCATTGCTAATCTAAACTGGCCGCCGATACGGTCATTTTTCTCAATCAAGTCAACCTTGTGTCCACGCTGGGCTAGTGTCGTCGCACAAGCTAAACCGGCTGGGCCTGCGCCAACAACCGCAATGGTCTTAGTCGCTTGCGCTGGCTGAACAACAATTTCAGTCTCGTAACAAGCGCGTGGGTTCACCAAACAGCTCGCACGTTTACCTTTAAACACGTTATCAAGGCAAGCTTGGTTACAACCGATACAGGTATTGATGAACTGAGCTTGGTCTTGAGCTGCTTTATTAACAAAATCCGGGTCTGCCAAGAATGGACGCGCCATAGACACCATATCAGCCTGCCCAGAGCTAAGAATACGTTCGGCCTCTTCTGGCGTATTAATTCGGTTACATGTCACCACTGGGATCGACACGTATGGTTTCACTTTTTCCGTCACCCAAGAGAATGCACCACGTGGTACTTGTGTCGCGATAGTCGGAACACGCGCTTCATGCCAACCGATGCCGGTATTGATAATAGTCACGCCTGCTTCTTCCAGCTTTTGAGCCAATAGAACAACATCTTCAAAGGTGCTGCCTTGCTCAACCAAATCCAGCATCGACAGTCGGAAAATAATAATGAAGTCGTCACCCACTGCTTCGCGAATCGATTTAACAATCTCCAGCGGGAAACGCATGCGCTTCTCATAAGAACCGCCCCATTCGTCGTAACGCATATTGGTACGTTTACAGATGAATTGGTTAATCAAGTAACCTTCAGATCCCATAATCTCAATGCCGTCGTAACCCGCGACTTGGGCGAGTTCGGCACTGTTGGCAAAGGCACCAATGGTCTTTTTAATTTGGCGAGGGCTCATCTCACTCGGAGCGAACTTGGCGATAGGCGCTTTAATGCCAGACGCACTTTGCGCGAATGGGTGCATCGCATAACGACCAGCATGCAATAGTTGAAGCGCAATTTTACCGCCGTGCTTGTGGACGGCTTCGGTAACAACTTGGTGCGCTTTAGCGTGCTTTACTTTACTGAATTCAGCACTGAATGGGGTTAATCTGCCACGTAAATTAGGAGAGAAACCACCGGTAACAATAAGGCCAACGCCTCCTTTTGCTCGCTCTTCATAAAACGCGGCGAGTTTGTGGAGACCTTCTTTATTTTCTTCTAAACCTGTGTGCATTGATCCCATCAATACACGGTTACGTAACTGAGTAAATCCAAGATCGAGTGGTTCAAGTAAATGTGGGTACATGGCAGACATCACTTCTATTATTTTATCCTTGTGGTCTGACCACAGTATAGTTCAATTACCAAAAGTTCAAACAACCGTTTACATTTTTGTAACACCGATCATAATGCTGCACGTATTAATCGTTCAGAAGCCCTTAATTTGACTACACTTAATGAGAATATATATCGATTAACAATTCTTGGTGTAGTTTGAGCTTGGGAATTATCGTAGGATACTAAGCAGTTCATATTATTGAGATTAATGGTACTACGGCTTGTTAAAGCGACGTGATCTCACTGCGGAGACAGAATGAAAAAAATATTCAAATTTATAGGCATGTTCTTTAAAGGGATTTGGAAGCTCATTACGTTTGTACGTCTTGCGCTGGTTAACCTAGTCTTTTTACTCAGTATCGCCATCATCTACTTTGTGTACTTCCATTCAGATACGGCTCAACCGACGGTTCCTCAGGATTCGGCTTTAGTGCTTAATCTGTCTGGCCCTATTGTGGAACAAAGCCGCTATATCAATCCGATGGATTCGGTCACAGGTTCACTACTTGGCAAAGACCTTCCAAAAGAGAACATCCTGTTTGATATCGTTGAAACGATTCGCTACGCAAAAGACGATGACAAGGTTACTGGTATCGTTTTAGCTCTCAAAGAGCTGCCAGAAACCAACCTGACCAAGCTACGCTACATTGCTAAAGCATTGAATGAGTTCAAAGCAACAGGCAAACCGATTTATGCGGTGGGTGACTTTTACAATCAAAGCCAATACTACCTAGCCAGCTACGCAACTAAGGTCTTCCTATCACCAGATGGTGGGGTTCTTCTTAAAGGCTATAGCGCTTACTCGCTTTACTACAAAACGTTGTTAGAGAAACTAGACGTAAACACGCACGTGTTCCGTGTGGGCACTTATAAGTCAGCTATTGAGCCTTTCATTCGTGATGACATGTCAGACGCAGCGAAAGAGTCCGCTTCTCGTTGGTTAAGCCAACTATGGGGTGCGTACGTTGATGACGTCAGCAACAACCGTCAAATAGACGCTAAGACACTGAACCCAAGCATGGACACCTTCTTGAAAGAACTTGAGTCTGTGGACGGTGACATTGCAAAACTGGCCGAGAAACTTGGCTTAGTGGATGAGCTAGCGACACGCCAGCAAGTTCGACTAGAGCTTGCCGATGTTTTCGGCAGTGACGGCCAAGACAGCTACAACGCGTTTGGTTACTACGAATACCGTACAACCATGCTTCCAAACATGACTAGTGAATCACACGACGTTGCCGTGATTGTAGCGAGCGGCGCAATTATGGATGGCAAGCAACCACGTGGCACCGTTGGCGGCGATACCACAGCAGCCCTACTGCGCCAAGCACGTAACGACGATAAAGTGAAAGCGGTTGTACTTCGTGTCGATAGCCCAGGTGGCAGTGCCTTTGCTTCTGAAGTTATCCGTAATGAAATAGAAGCGATCAAGCAAGCGGGTAAACCGGTTGTTGTGTCGATGTCGAGCCTTGCTGCTTCGGGTGGTTACTGGATCTCGATGGGTGCGGATAAGATCCTAGCTCAGCCAACCACACTAACGGGTTCAATTGGTATCTTCAGTGTTATCACCACCTTCGAAAAAGGGTTGAACGATATTGGTGTTTACACTGATGGCGTTGGCACCTCACCTTTCTCAGGTCTTGGTATTACAACTGGACTTAGCGATGGCGCGAAAGACGCGTTCCAAATGGGCATTGAAAACGGATACCGCCGATTCATCAGCCTAGTTGGAGAAAATCGCGGTCTGGAAGTCGATGCTGTCGACAAGATTGCTCAAGGTCGAGTTTGGACAGGTCAAGATGCGATTCAGAAAGGCTTAGTCGATGAGATTGGTGATTTCGATGATGCGGTTGCAGCTGCGGCTTCACTTGCAGAGCTTGAAAGCTACAACATCTACTGGGTAGAAGAGCCACTTTCGGCCACTGAACAATTTATTCAAGAATTTATGAACCAAGTTCAGATGTCGATAGGCCTAGATATTCAATCGATGATACCAAGCAGTTTACAGCCTGTTACTCAGCAGTTAGCTCAAGATAGCCAGCTGTTAGGCAGCTTTAACGACCCACAAGGCCGATACGCTTTCTGCTTAAATTGCCAAGTTCAATAAGTTGAGCCAATAACTCAATGACTAAGGGGTACCTCTGTGTGAGGTGCCTCTTTTTATTGCATGATAATTCGCTATAATCGCCCCCCTGTTCCCTACATCACACTAAGTATTAATCGCCATGGAAAGAAAACACATCTATATCGCGTACACCGGCGGCACAATTGGCATGCAGAAGTCTATTGACCACGGCTATGTTCCTGTCGCAGGTTTCATGGATAAGCAGCTAGCTGGCATGCCTGAATTCCATCGCCCAGAGATGCCTGAGTACACCATTCACGAATACTCTCCATTAATGGACTCTTCAGATATGACGCCACTTGATTGGCAGACTATCGCTGATGACATTCGCGCGAACTACGATAAGTACGATGGTTTCGTTATCCTGCATGGCACAGACACTATGGCTTACACTGCCTCAGCACTGTCTTTCATGCTTGAAAACCTCGGCAAACCTGTGATTGTTACGGGCTCTCAGATCCCATTAGCAGAGCTTCGTTCAGACGGACAAGCAAACCTGCTGAATGCGCTACACATTGCGGCAAACTACCCAATCAACGAAGTGACACTGTTCTTCAACAACAAGTTGATGCGTGGTAACCGAAGCACTAAATCACACGCAGATGGCTTCAATGCGTTTACGTCTCCAAACCTGAATCCTTTGCTAGAAGCGGGTATCAATATCCAACTTAGCAATAACGTAAAGGTAAACGAACAACCTGAAGGTGCTTTCAAGGTTCATAACATTACTCCGCAACCTATCGGCGTAATCACAATGTACCCAGGCATCTCACACGAAGTTATCCGTAACACGCTATTACAACCTGTTAACGCGATGATTCTGCTTACTTTTGGTGTGGGTAACGCACCACAAAACCCAGAACTGCTTCAGCACCTGAAAGATGCCTCAGAGCGCGGTGTGATTGTTGTGAACCTAACTCAATGTTTGGCTGGCAAAGTCAACATGGGTGGTTACGCGACAGGTTGTGCACTAGCAGAAGCGGGCGTTGTCAGTGGTTACGATATGACACCAGAAGCGGCACTGGCGAAATTGCATTATCTATTAAGCCAAAACCTAGGCTACGAAGAAGTGAAGACTCAGATGCAACAAGTGTTGCGCGGTGAGATGAGCTTATAACCGGTTCAAGGATTCACGTTAAACCCAATTATTCTATGAAAGTAACGGCGGCTTAACGTAAACTAAATCGTTTTATTGCTTATAAATAAACGAGTTAAACTAAAAGGGGTGGCACATTGCCACCCCTTTGTTGTAATTTAAGCTTAATGATTCGGGTTAACCCTAACAATGTCTTCTTGATCTGACTTAAACTGTTTCTTTAGTTCAGACTTAGATTTAAAGCTAATCTCACCACCAGCTGCAATCGTCATATGTTGAGCTTCAGAGTTATGTTTAGATTGATATAACATAACCGCTTGCATACACGAGTCGCGCTGTTCTTTTGAGAGCACCGTACCTTCTGGCCATTTACCCGTTTCAACTGCGTAGGTTAAACGTTCGTAGACCTCGGGTGTCATTGCGCTAAGAAGTTGTTCTGCATCCATGGTAAAGCCTTAGTTTTAACAATTTTCACCAGAAAATAACCCGTAACAGAATTGAGTCAAGAACCTGACCAATAATAAGTGCATCTGATCACAAGTGAAGGAATATGAAAATTATGAAATGGTTGGCGATTAGCCTATTGCCTTTCACTCTGGTTGGGTGTCTTGAAGGGAACAAAAATACCGATCAACTGTGCCAAAGCAACCCGGGTCTTCAGTGTGAACAATTGAACATGAACGATGGGCAATGTCGTGTCGCACGTACCGACCTCATCTGGCATCGATTTGAAGTTCAGAAGCAACCCACCGAAATCAACAAAATTAAAGAATTCGAATTAGTCACTGCCTACAAAAAGTGCCTAGAGCTCGCGGCACAGATCGAAACGATCGATCAATCTAAGCTGCAAGAGCGTCGCTTTACCTCTTTAATGCACAGTATCGAAGAGTCTGAGCGCATTGTTGATGAGCTATCGAAATCTGATACACCGGAAACGCTTTACTTCTTGTGGTCGCAAACTGGGGACACCAATGCCAGACGCAGTTTCCTACAACTAGAAGGCTCTGAAGCGTTAAACACAGCTGAGATGCAATATGCCTTGGCAACCTTCTATACCACCCGCAATCATATAAAGACACTTAAGCTACTCAATAATGCGCTAACGCTTTCTAATGGCTCGGTAGCCAACACTGAAATCTTCAAGTCGATGGCCAGTATCAACCACAGCCTGGGACATATGGAAAAAGCGTACGTTTGGGCAATGGTTGCCAAAGACTTTGACGTGCCGATTGCTTCTGAAGCCGAGCTCACGGTGTTGTACCATTTCGACAAGGCAACCTATAAGAAGCTAAATAAAGACGCAGATAACATCGTCGAAGCGATTGAGGATGGAATTTACAGCCCTTCAATCGTCCCGAGTTACTGATCGCTTCATTTATAGTGTTCTTACTTAAGCTTCTTATTCACCTGCTTTCAAATAAAAACAGCTACCTTTTTGGTAGCTGTTTTTATTTGTACTAGAGTTAAATCTGAAATCTTGGGCGTTTCAGCATTCCTAAATCGACAAATGCGACCTGTAAGGATTAGACAATAGTTACAAGTTATTTCGTACTTTCGTCATTTTTGTTGAAAATTAACGACACTGAATTAACACAGAACCGTTCACCTGTGGTCTTCGGGCCATCTGGAAAAACGTGACCTAAATGGCTATCACAGGCGGTACAACGGATCTCTACACGCTTCATTCCGTGACTTAGATCTTCTATATAGCGTACTGCTTCATCATTCACTGGGGCATCAAAGCTTGGCCAACCACACCCAGAGTCATATTTGTTATCCGACAGAAACAAAGGGCTTTCACAGCATGTGCAGCTATAGACGCCAGTCTTATGGTTGTGCAGTAACTTGCCGCTATATGGGGCTTCAGTACCACGCTCACGACACACTGAAAATTCGTCGTCCGTTAGGCGCTCACGCCAGTATTCATCAGGCTTTATCATATTTCCTCCCTTTTGAATCACGTTAATATCTCTCCACATTCTCAGTTATTATATTTACTTTTTTCTATAAAGGCTTGCATATGAGTCGTTTTGTAGCACATACTTTCTCACCAGGAAACATTGTACATATACACTCATAAGTGAATCATCATTTAGGGGTATTTTACCCAACTGGAAGGGTACAGAGCCACTTGCAATGGTCAATTTTCAATCACTTACACCCAATTGTTAAGAAAAGCGTCGCTTTTTTTTGACATTAAACAAGTTAAGTCGGATTATCTATTGCAGATGTATACTGGATTCTGTAATTTTACTACCAGTTATCTTTAATCAGAAATTAAGTTGTGGAGCAACTACAATGACTATCAAAGTAGGTATTAACGGTTTTGGCCGTATCGGCCGTTTCGTATTCCGCGCAGCTCAAGAGCGTGCAGACATCGAAGTAGTAGGTATTAACGATCTAATCGACGTAGAGTACATGGCATACATGCTTAAGTACGACTCAACTCACGGCCGTTTCAACGGTACTGTTGAAGTTGAAGGCGGTAACCTAATCGTTAACGGTAAAACTGTACGTGTTACAGCTGAGCGTAACCCAGAAGACCTTAAGTGGGATGCTATCGACGTAGACGTAGTTGCTGAAGCAACTGGTCTTTTCCTAACTGACGAGACTGCACGTAAGCACATCACTGCTGGCGCTAAGAAAGTAGTTCTTACTGGTCCTTCTAAAGATGCAACTCCAATGTTCGTAATGGGCGTTAACCAAGCATCTTACGCTGGTCAAGACATCGTTTCTAACGCTTCTTGTACTACTAACTGTCTTGCACCTATCGCTAAAGTACTTAACGATAAGTGGGGCATTGAGTCTGGTCTTATGACTACAGTTCACGCTACTACAGCAACTCAAAAAACTGTAGATGGCCCTTCTGCTAAAGACTGGCGCGGTGGCCGTGGTGCTTCTCAAAACATCATCCCATCTTCAACTGGTGCTGCTAAAGCTGTAGGCGTTGTTCTTCCAGAACTAAACGGCCTTCTAACTGGTATGGCTTTCCGTGTACCAACTGCTAACGTATCTGTAGTTGACCTAACAGTTAACCTAAAAGAAGCTGCATCTTACGAAGAAATTTGTGCTGCAATGAAAGAAGCTTCTGAAGGCGAAATGGCTGGCGTTCTTGGTTACACTGAAGACCAAGTAGTATCACAAGATTTCATCGGTGAAGTTCAAACTTCAGTATTCGATGCTAAAGCTGGTGTTGCTCTAACTGACAAATTCGTTAAAGTTGTATCTTGGTACGACAACGAAATCGGTTACTCAAACAAAGTTCTAGACCTAATCGCTCACATCTCTAAGTAATTTCTTTTTAGAAATCGCTTTAGATAAGCATTAGCGAAGACTGTTTTGAGCAGACTTTGAAAAAGGCGACCTTAGTGTCGCCTTTTTAATGCCTGCTATCTTTTAAACCGCGTCTGTCTAAGCTCATCAAGATAGCCCAAACGCAAAATTCAATTCTAATACTGACTCTGCTTGTTACTCATGAAAACACAAGCATCACTCTAGTCAGCATTTGAATTCAATTTCCTTAGAAGGATCATGTAATGGATTTATCTACTCTACCTGCACTGGCGGTACTTTCTGACAACGTCACTATCGTTGAACACGAAGGTGTAAAACTGGTTCGCGTTATCCACGATAAAGCAAACGCAGCGATTTCACTGTTTGGCGGCCATGTGGTGTCATTCCAACCGCAAGGTCAAGAAGACCTAATTTGGATGAGCCAACAAGCTAAGTTCGATGGTAAAACGGCTCTGCGTGGTGGTATTCCAGTATGTTGGCCTTGGTTTGGTCGCATTGCAGCACCAGCACATGGTTTTGCCCGTTCAAGTGAATGGCAATTGGTTGAACACCGTGAAAGCGAAGCTGGTGTGATTGTTAGCTTAGGTCTGAAGCCAAGCGAAGAGACGCTAGCAGTATGGCCTCATCAGTTTGATGCTCGCTTGAATGTTGAGATCGGCGAACAACTAAAAGTAACGCTGGACGTGAAGAACACTGATTCTCAGCCATGGACTTTCTCTGGTGCACTACACACTTACCTAAACGTTGGCGATATCCACAACACAACCACCACTGGTATGGGTGCTGAGTACATTGATAGCCTGCAAGGTGGCAAGAACTGCCAAGGTGGATCTGAACTGGTACTGACCGACACGATTGACCGCGTTTACACGCAACCAGAAGCGCAAATCTTTGTTGCTGACAAGAAGCTGGATCGCACGCTAACAGTTGAAAACCACGGTCATAACTCTGCAGTACTGTGGAACCCGTGGGCAGAAGGCGCTGCAAGTATGGGCGACATGCAAGACGATGGTTACCTAACTATGATGTGCATAGAATCAACACTGCACGCGCCAAGCCTAGAAGCCGGTAAAACACTCCGGCCGGGTGAAAACCACCAACTGATCACTGTGATTAGTGCCCAATAACCGTATAAATACAGTTATAAAAAACGATTTTTGAGCGGCTTTATGTCGCTCTTTTACTTTTTGGTTTTAGCTCGTTACACTTGCGCTGTCTATTCTCCTTTAGAGGTCTCCATGACTTACCAATGCCCTTTGTGTCACCAACCTTTATCTCAAAACGATCGTACGTTTAAGTGTGAAAAGAACCATCAGTTCGACCTAGCGAAAGAAGGCTACGTCAATTTGATGCCTGCGCACCACAAACGCTCAAAAGATCCAGGTGACAACAAAGAGATGATGCAGGCACGTCGTCGCTTCCTTGAAGGTAACCACTATGACCCAATGCGCCAAGCGGTGGTGACGTTGTGTTCTCGCTATCTACCAGAAGAGACGCCTAGCCTATTGGATATTGGTTGTGGCGAAGGTTATTACACCAACGAAATTGCTGTGAATCTTCAAGAAAAGAAAGGGGCTACTTTTGGCCTAGACATTTCTAAGATTGCTATCAAATACGCCGCTAAACGCTACCCTGCTGTCGACTTCTCAGTTGCATCAAGCCATCGCCTACCCTTTGCTGAAAACAGCTTAGACGGAATTCTACGCATTTACGCGCCTTGCAAGGCTGAAGAGTTACAACGCACCATCAAAGATAATGGTGTGGTGATCACCGTGACACCAGCTAGCCGACACCTGTATCAACTGCGTGATGCAATTTATGATGGCGTTCGCTTGCACGACGAAGATCCAGAAGTGATCGAAGGTTTTACGCTTGAGCATCAAGAGCAACTAAACTATATGATGGAACTATCGGGGTCAGATGCATTCGACCTGCTACAGATGACGCCGTTTGCTTGGAAGGCGAGTGAAGAGTTTAAACTACAACTCACCGAGGCAGAGCAATTCAACTGTGAAGCTGACTTTATGCTGCGAGTGTACCGCAAATAAATTTAATTGATATTGATTATCGTTTGCATTGAAATCTTATCTTGCCTCCTTTAGTATGCGTGTTCTTCAAGGAGGCATTTCATGCAACGTATTATTCTTATCGGATTAGCTACTCTTCTCACGGCTTGTGCTAGTCAACCTGCAAAAGACACTTCTCAAAAAGTGGCTCAAACGGAATCCGTTTCCACATTCTATGACTACCAGTTCGCTTCTCCACAAGGCGAAACACTTTCTCTCGATGCATTACCCGAGCAGCTGATTGACGCTGATGTGGTTCTAATTGGCGAATGGCACACGCATTCTGCCATTCACCGCTTCCAAACCGACTTCTTAAAAGCGCGCCGCAACGCAACATCAAACATTGCGCTTTCAATGGAACAGTTCACTCGAGAGCACCAAGCCACACTTGACCAATACTTAAACGGCGAAATTGGCGAACAAATTCTCATGTCTCAAGCGGCAGCTTGGCCAAATTACGAAAGTGATTACCGCGCGTTAGTTGAGTTCGCAAAAGCCAACGACGTCGATGTTATTGCGGCAAATGCACCAAAGCCATTCGTGCAGTGTATTGGCCGTAAAGGATTGCCTTACCTAGACCAATTATCGACCGAGCAACGCCAATGGATTGCTGCCGAAGTGGATACTGGCGATAGCCCTTACAAAGAAAAGTTCATGGCTTCTATGCATCACGGTACGCCAGAGCAAACAGAAAAGCAGTTTGCCGCTCAGGTTACCTGGGACGAAACCATGGCTGAGTCGATTGTGGATTACCTAGCATCAAACCCTGATAAACAAGTGATTCACGTGGCTGGCAAGTTCCACACCGAGGGTGGTTTAGGGACGGCGGCATCAATTCTACGTCGTAACCCTGATTTAAAAATCGCCATCATCAGCCCGGTTGAAGCGATCTCATCGGATAGCGGTGATTATCAGCTTGAAGTGCTTTCGCCGCCGGCTCGCTTTGTAAAAAAAGAGAACCGAATGAAGGCATACAAGCATCTGTCAAAACGTAGCGCTAGCCTAGAGTGTGAGTAGGATCTGTTGATCCACTCTTCTAAGCTAAAGAGTCGATGGGCTAATCCTAGATAATTAGCCCATCGTCACAACTTGATCACGTTCCCGTCATTCATCCTAACTCTATCTAAAATCAAACATTCTTATCGGCACAAGACTTGCTTAGTAAATAGACGATTTAACCAAGCAGACGAAAATGTAATGTGCGAATAAAAAACATCACTATCGATGATTAATTGCACAAGTTTTTCACACCTCTGCCGATACTATATTTAAGGATAGGTAAGGAGAGCTATATGACGCCAGTAGGAACGAGTAATACTCAGCTGTATTCGCCTTCGCAGATGAACGCTAAGAGTTCAGCTAACGAAGCTGAAAAGCCGACACCGCTTAAGGTTGAGCAAAATACGGTTAGGCTTTCTGATGAAGGCAAAGCACTCTTATCTGCCCTAAAAGAAATTGATAAAGAAGCGAAGAAAGTCGAAGCAGAAAACGCGACAGTTACCGATAAAGTTGAGTCATTCGCTCATGGTGCCTTGGGTATGGATCACCCAGATAAGATTGAAGAAGAAGATGATGGTTCTTATTCAGCGGGGCAATACCTGTCCGCAGCGGCAACCGTAGGCGGTATTCTTCTCGCACTCATTTAGCCTTGCCAACCTATCGCATTCTCTAGAATAAAAGCGATTTATCGTTACGACAATAGACCCGATTAGGTCTAAAAAACGAGTTCATTCCATAATTCCGCTCTCATTTTAATGGAATAATACTCGTGAAAAACACTTTTGAGCTTATCGATAAGCCAACCTTTTTTGGTGCTATAGCACTCCTACTCACGATAGTTTTCCCGCTCATTTTGTTCCCTGCACAGGGCGCAGACTGGATTGCGGTTGCGAAAACATTCATGACTGATCAACTCGGATTCCTGTATCTTGCTCTAGGTCTCGCAGCCTGTGCATTTATGGTGTACGTAGTATTCAGTGATATGGGACAAATTAAACTGGGCGAAGCTGATGAAGAGCCTGAGTTTAAAACTGCATCATGGGCTGCCATGCTATTTTGTGGCGGTATCGGTGCAAGTATCTTGTATTGGGGCTGTATTGAGTGGGCTTACTACTACCAATCACCGCCTTTCCAACTAGAACCTGGCAGTGAAGAAGCAGTACGCTGGGCTGCGACCTACGGCCTATTCCACTGGGGACCAATCGCATGGTCTATCTACCTAATCCCGGCAATTCCTATCGCTTACTTCTTCTACGTACGTAAACAACCTGTTCTAAAGATTTCAAGCGCATTAATGCCTGTTCTTGGTGAACACCGTAGTAAAGGCGTACCAGGAAAGATCGTTGATATCCTATTCATTTTCGGTCTATTAGGCGGCGCTGCAACAACATTAGGTTTAGCCGCTCCTCTGATCACTGAAGGTCTAAATCACCTATTTGGTCTACCTAAAAATAACCTAACGCAAGTGATGGTGCTTTTAGTGTGTACTGCGATTTTTGCTTACTCATCTTATGCTGGATTGGAAAAAGGCATCAAGATCCTAAGTAACATCAACTTCTGGGGTGCGATGGGTCTACTGGCTTTCGTTCTGATCGCGGGTCCAACAATCTTCATGTTAGAAACAGGCTTAGACTCAATTGGTCGTCTACTGTCTAACTTCTTCGTGATGGCAACGTGGGCTGAACCATTTGGTGGTTACGGTACATTCGAAAACACTCACTTCCCACAAGACTGGACGATTTTCTACTGGGCATGGTGGCTAGTATTTGCACCGAGTATGGGTCTGTTTGTTGCGCGTATCTCTCGCGGCAGAACCATCAAACAAATGGTGTCAGGGTCGATCTTCTTTGGTTCTCTAGGTTGTTTCCTGTTCTTCATGATCTTAGGTAACTACGGCCTATCACTGCAGCTTTCTGGTGAGCTAGATGTCGTTGCCATTTTGAATGCGGAAGGCGCAACCAAAGCTATCTTCTCGATGCTTGCACAATTGCCAATGAGCACGCTGGTTATCGCTGTATTTACAATGCTGTGTATCATTTTCACGGCAACAACATTTGACTCTATCTCATACATCCTAGCGTCTGTTGTACAAAATAACGTGACCGAAGAGCCAATGCGCTGGAACCGTATGTTCTGGGCATTTACTCTGTCGTTCTTACCAACGATTCTAATGTTCTTAGGCGGTCTAAGTACGCTACAAACGGCGGCGATTGTTGGTGGCTTACCACTGCTTGCTATCTCTGTGATGCTGATGATTTCAGCGGTTCGTGCGACTAACCTCGACCTACGCCATCAAGATGCGTATATCGAGCCAACGATCAACATCGAAGAACTGCCAGACATGGACCCTTGGTCTGCTGAAGGTATGGCGTTGGCTCAGTTTGAGAAAGAAAGAGATGCAGCACAAGAAGCCGCAGAACTTGAGCGTGTTGCTTACACAGAACTTGCCGCAGTGAAGAAAGAAATTCGCGCTTATGTGTTAGAACAAGGTTCACAAATGGAAACTCACGAGTTACCAGAGAACCTACAACAAGCACTTGAGCAGGCCGAGAGTAATCTTAGTGCCGCACAAGCGAAAAAGATCGAGTTATCTGAGCAAGCTCAGAATGCTCGTATCACGTTCAATCAGGTGGTTGCAGACTTACCGCTTGCTTGACATTAGCCATGACACAGTCCATTGATTTGGACTCTCCTAAATACGACAAAGGCTCACAGAAATGTGAGCCTTTTTTTATTCGGGTGATTGACTAGTCTTCGTTAACTAGCGGTTCGGGTGGTTCAAAAGGTTCAATAATTAACTTTTATTTTTATGAATCATGAGAGAGACCAGCAATACCAACGGGCTAATGAACTTCTCAACAAAAGCCCCTTTCTTTAGGCAAAACCTGAGAAAACCACCCCGAAATTCTCAACTACACCATTAAGTCGAACAAAGCATTTCTCGGCATTTGGGTGTTATCAAGCGCTCTGCGATATAAGCAAGCAATCCTCGGTTGCATCATAGATGCTTCTCATGCAACCGCAACTCCACGTAAGAAGCTTTTGGACATTTCTTATTTAGCTCTTTCCTCAATTCAACCTAAATATCTGCATGATCTGAACGGAAGATAACAATAGTTCATCATAATTCACTATGAGATGATGAATTCACCATGTAGTGATAAATTGTGGTGAATAGCCACGCAACTTCACTGGTTAGAAAAATAGGTCAAATACTCATCCCTGAAAGTGGTCACATTTAGCTACATAGGACAGTTGCCCATCAACTTCGAACGAAGACTAATCAAAAATTATGAGTGCTCCGTCTTTTAGCACCACGTAGTACCCGCAGTGTAGATAAATGCCAACTACATAACTACTTGCAGGTATGTCATACCACGTACCAAGCCCGTCACTTTCAGCCGACCATGCAACTAAGCCTAGAAGCTTGACTCGCCTGTGGTTGAGGCATAGACCAGCATCTATTGAACCTAAGTAGGGGGGGGGAAGTGTCTCTCTCCATCCCGTAGAAGCGCTGGAATACAGTCTCCAGTGATCGCTGACTTACCTACGATGCCTGATGGGGTCAGAGTTATTAGTCGATAGTTGTGTCTGTAGCGAATTGAGATCATTGAACACGCAACAATTTACCCCTATCATACTGTATAAGAATACAGTCTTTTATGGAGATTTGCGTGGTGAATTTTGACATGATGCTGGCTGCCAAAGCCGACGCTTTAGGGGTTTCTAGTGACCGAATTCTGTGGGTTATAGCTAGGCGTGTAGTTAACGGTGACATCGACCCTGATGACGACCAGCTCAGTATTTTGCTAGCTCTGACGAAGGAGGACGTCACAAATGATTGAGAGAAACATGGCGGCCGCCCTTGACTGTGATGATAGACTAATGCACGCAATGATGTTCGACCCGCTAAACTGGTGAGCAAGCTGTATCATTTGTAACTCAAGAGGTGTCAGTATGTCTAAGAGGCTGAACAAAAATACGTCTGTAACGCTAGCAAAAGCCGTGATGAAGTTGTTTGGCTACTGGCATATCTCACGTACTACTCAGTGTTCGCTGCTCGGTATAGGCCTAACGAACAGCAACAGGTTACGAGCAATGGAGGCTGGGACTACAGGTATCCCTAAGGGGCGGGATTCACACGAGCGAGTTATCAACCTATTGGCGATCCACAAACACCTAAGCATGCTCTACCCGTATAATCCAGAAATCAAATATGGCTGGGTAAATATGCGCAATGCAAAACTCGATGGGTTTACTCCGATGGAGGTCATGGTGAGCGCGGGTTTTGTCGGTATATCAAAAATAAGGCACTCTCTGAACATGAGCTACCAGAGGTGAAGCCAACTAAATTGGTAGTTCAAAGCACATTTAGCCACGCTCAAAATTTCGATACTACACAGCACTACGTTTTTACATACCCCCAATAGAAAACGAACTTTAAACCCGTGTCAGGAAAGAGATTCGTCAAAGCAGAAAACCTGACTGATACCAAGGCTAAATTCCGTTAAAGGGAAAGTAGAAAATGATACGTTTTGCCATATAATGAATACAAAGTATGACAAAACGTATCGACCAGCATGAAGCCATCACATCTAGCAAAGCTCAAAGAACTATCCATATTTACGACCTCGGACGCAGCAAAATTCAACATAACGCGTGCCGCCCTATCTCGCGCTGTGGAAAAGGGTCACATAGAAAAACTACAGAGAGGACTCTACGGTTATATAGGTCGAGAAGAGTCTGAGATGCATTCTTTTGCAGAAGTCAGTGCCAGAGCGAAAAATGGTGTTATCTGCCTTCTATCGGCTCTCAGATACCACAACCTCACCACACAAGCACCTTTCCAACTATGGCTCTGCATCAAAAAGGATGATAGAGCACCCAAGATTGACTATCCAAGCATTCGAATTGTTCGCAACAGGGAGACTGAGGACTATGGAGTTATCTCAACACAAGTTGATGGTGTCCCTGTTTTGGTTACGGACGTTGAACGGACGATTGTTGATTGCTTTAAGTTCCGCAACAAGATCGGTATTGATGTTGCGATTGAAGCACTTACAGAAGCAAAACGAGCCAACAAACTAGATCAGGGGAAGCTCTGGAAGTATGCTAAGCGTTGCAGAATGACAAATATAATGATGCCCTACATGGAGACGCTAAGTTCCAATGGTTAAACTAAATCTTGCCACATCCTAACTGTGTATTTAGCAGCATCAAAGGCTCAATGCGATTGGAACGACTGATACCCATCATGACCCATCTATCAATAATCACTTTGTTAGCTCTAGCCAGCATAACGTATTCTAATATTCACTTTTTGTCGCTCGCATATAAAATTTCTATAAAACAATACCTTGAAGTGAGAGCATAGAACTTTCTTTTAAATTTATTTCACAAAGTTTTCTTCGTTTTTGTGGTTTGGAAGATTTGGGTTTAACACTTCAAACCCAATAGATTCAAGGCTTTTAACAATGTCATCGTGGTTGTATTTGTTGCCAAGTAAATCCATGTCGACTGCAACAACAAGCTCTGACTCAGCCCTCGTTAATGCAACGTAAACAATATTCCAAGTCTTGTTGAACTTGGTTACAGCATCCTGCATTAAGCATTTGAAAATCGCTGGTGTTAAGACTAATACACAGACCTTAGACTCTAAGCCCTTAGTGCGCTGGATGCTGCTTATTGTGTACTTAGCCGAATTGTCCTTGGATGAACTATATTGCTCAGCAGATCGGCAAAGATTTTTGAACAACTCTTTTTCATACGGAATTTCGAGCTTGGCAAGAAATTTACGTATGGAACTGTTGTTGTCATTTTTGGACAACAAAGATGCAAAGAAACGCTGTAATGAATATATCACCACCCCTTCTTCGTATTCGGGGAATTTTACTGTAAGTAGCTCTTCTACCTCAGGGTCAAACTCGGGTAGTGATCCTGCTTGTTTCGTTGAGTAGTTACCTTCTTTTCTGAAGATGCTAACTAAACTTCCATTCTCAATGTGATGGCTAAATACAGCGTCATAATGGTCATCTTCTGTAGTGATGTATGTGAGGCGTCCTTCAACTTCAGACAAGCTGATCTGCTCTTGCCCTTTGGGGCAGAAGGTATTTGATAGATCAAGAATCCTCTGTGGAACCCTACGAGATGTCGTGATATTCGGCAGCACTTTTACTTTTTTGTTGGCTTTGTTATTTGCTAACCAACCTTTGAAATCTTCTGGATAATCAATTGCTTGCTTGGGATCGCCTACCATGTAAATATCAGCAGAATTCTCGCCGATTTTTTGAAAAGCTTTAAGAGCGGTTTCGTCAAGATCCTGAGCTTCATCAAGGAAAATCTTGTCGATCGCACTGCTTAGGAGTTTATGAACTTTCCTAACTTTAGATTTCTTCTTCTGACTGTTGTGTTTTGAATAGTTTTCATCGACAACTCTCCATGCCGCAGAATATGTTTCATCGACATGTATTACCCCAATTTTCTTTAGCCTTGAAATGGTGCTCTTAGTTTCTCTTTGTTTTTTCTCAGCAGACTTTCCAGCAGGAAAGTTTGAGAACGTTTTGCATTGTGAAGAGGTAGTGTGTACTTCATTTAAAACAAAAGGAGAGTAAGGGTAAATGACCTCATTCAATAGAAACGTGTGAACTGTGCAAACCACGATATTGTCTGGCAAGTATCCTAATTGTCTGATAATCGCTTGAGAAATGTTCTGCGTGGCATTGTTGGTATAAGTAATCGCAAAGATTTTCTTATGCGATGTTGAGTCGTAGTGCGCGATGATCTTCTCAGCCAGACTATAAGTCTTACCTGCGCCAGCTCCAGCTATCTGAATTTCAATCATTTCATGAAATCCAAGGCTTCTTGAATGTGCTTGGGTAACGAGATCGGATCTTTGTTCTCTTCATCTAAGATGGAGTCAGCTATCCTGAGCATCCTTTCAGCTTTGCTTTTCTTCAGGAACTCAGCCATATCACCAGAGGTTTTGTACTTTTTCTTGAAAAGTGCGTTCAAGCGGCCAAGGTTTCCATCAGCCTCTGCAAGATCATCTTCGAGCGTATATTTGGTAGTGGTTCTTACTCGAATATTGTCGTTATCAGTATCGTATTTTTGATGCTTATCTTTGGTTGAGTCATTGTCATCATAATCTCGAATTATGCTTAACTTCTTCTTAGTATTGCCTTTGTTGACTTGTAGCCAAACGTCCATGAAAGTTGTAAAGCCCGTTTGCTCAATAGAAATAACTTCAAGACTGCTTACATTTTCGTTATTTCGATAGAGGATAGCGTTAATCAGCATCTCTTCCGTAGTGCCTTCAACGAGAACTGTCTTGTTGCTCAGCAGTAGTTTTAGAATGTCGAAGTTTGGTCGCTTACGAAGGTAGTTAGTAAGATTTTTCTTACTATCAATTAGGTGGATCGCATTATTTCCAGATAGGACGATCACGTTGGTTAGCTCAAGTTTATTGATGACCAGTGGACTATGGGAGCTAATTAGCGTTTGTAGAGACGAGCCGCCTTTTTGTGTGCTTTTGTATATAAAGTCAGTTGCGAAGCGGAGGTTGTTGACGCTGAGGTGTGCTTCAGGTTCTTCGATACAGCATAGGTTAAGTGCATTCTTGTTGCCGCTAAAGAACTCAAATAATAGGTAGATGTACACGAGGTTACGATATCCAAGACCACGCTGATACAGATAGCTTTCACCTGACTTCAGAGTAATGTTGGATAGGATGCTTTTTAAATTAGGCAGGTTCGGGATACATTCAAGCTTATCAACAATCTCGTCGAAGAAGTTCTCGAAGTCTGGATCAGGTGTAACGATTTTTGTGAATGTCTCGGTGTTTTCGATTGCATCGAAAAAAGAAGTGTATGCGCTGTTAATCTTGGCTTTGTCAGAATCTTCGAGAGCGGAAATCAACATCTTGGTCAGGATGTCGTTTGATTTCTGAGTGTTACTTTCGGCAAAGTCATCACGCTCAGCGTTGATCGAGTTGATGCCTATAAGTCTTAAATCAGAATAGCTAACCCTTAACCCATTGTTGCTTTGTGTTATGTCGTAGTCGTACAGCTCAATTGGCAGGTTGAACCAGCGTGTATCTTTTATGTCCCCGATACCGTCAAGTAGCTCCTTGGCAGCCTTAACAAATTGCTCTGTATCTTTGGGCTTGAAGTCGTAACGAATCTTGTAGCTATCGTCGGCTTCTTCTCCGATTATCCACTTGCCAATAACGCCTTCTTCAATAATGTTCTTTGGCTCAGTAAACTCTACCTCAACTCGAACCTTAGGAATCAATAGCTTGATCTCATCATCGTCCTTACCGTTGATGATCGCTTGGTAAAACTCTTTGATTGCTTCGCGGTTGATATCCGATACTGAGAGACGTTTCTTATTAAAGCTAATGTCGTTGTTGTTAAGTGGCAAGGCAAGAGCATCGAATAGGTTAGTTTTACCTGCTTCGTTTTCACCAATAATTACGGTTAGTGGTGAAAATTTGATCTCGAAGTTTTTGAAGGCTCGATAGTTTTCAATTTCGACTGTACGAATGTACATTTATCTTCCATGTAGTTATTGTTTGTTATCATTTTCATTAAGTTAACATCAAACAATGTAGGCTGAAACAAACTTAGACGAAAAAACAGCCCCTAATCAAAGCCATTGTGAACTTCAAAATTTCCTAGTAACTTGAATCTCACTCCGTTGAAATGTATCGGTCATCCGTTGGGTGCTGTATATGCCTATGTAAGCACACAAAAAGCATTACGCTAAGTAAGTCAAACTTGATTGTCGTGACGTGGGCAACTAATGGCTTTAGCTCATTTTGGAGCAGAAACGTCTTACGTCTTTTATCCGATTGCACTTTGCGCGTGAAAGCGCGTTACTTGATTGCTGTCACAACTGAGTTTTCATCCAATAACTCTTGTTGCAGGTCAAACACCCTGAAACGAAGCCTAGCGTTCTCCGCCTCTAACTGTTTTCGGGCCTCAATTGCGTTGTTTCGTTGAATCCTGTATTTATCTTTAAGCTCATTAGCTTTTTTTAATTCGTGCTTGAGCCTATCAAGCTCAGACAAAGGGACATCTAGCTCAATATCTAAGCCTGTTGTCATCGCCTTATCGCGGTTGTGGTTGTATTCATCGATAACAGGTTTGGCGTAGGCCACGAACTCTTTAAACTTATGTACATAGCTGTTGCCAAGTTGGGCTTCATTATTGATTCGGTTCAACGTCAGCTTGCCAGTCGCCTTAACATGAAGCGGCTTGCCATCTAATAAGCGCTGAAATGCATTGACCAGTAACCCTTCTGCCTTGCAGGTTGCCTTATACTCAACTTTCATGACCATACCGCCTTAATATCATCATTGAAGCCATCAAGTGGGATGCTGTGTTTGACCAATGTAGGTTCAATGGACTGAATCTTCTTTTTTCTGGCATCCAGAATCAACTCATTGGCATAATCACCCATATCATTGATTGCTCGGAACGAAGCAATGAGGTTGTCCCGCTCCCTTGAAAGCCTTTTAGCCGCTTTATCAGTGATTACCTTATGCTCACAGGGGGCTTCAACAATATCCATCAGTGAGCAAAGGCGCTCACAATTACGGTTGGTGCAGTACCCCCCAGTAGGAAGCAACACAATGGATTTATCACCAGACCTTACCAAAGCGAGCAACTCACTTCGGGACATAACAATTTCTTCCCCCTGTGCTAGCCGCTCTGCTTTATTTTGGGCTATGCGCTCGCCTTCAGCACCACTTAAGGTATCGGATACATTGTAAATCTCATCCCATGCGTCCACTGCTGAGTTTTCAATGGCTTCATCAAATTCACTCATTAACTTTGTATCCATCAGCAGTTGGTTGATACGCGCCAGCTCGGAATAATTCGCGTACCAGTTGGACATATTAATATTGCGGTGTTTAAGTTGGTATTTTACTGTAAGCGCATTGCCCAGTCGGTTTTTCACCATAAAGACCACAAAACTCCTTCGTAAGTCATGTGAACTAAGCTTTGGTAAACCGCCTCCAATCTTTAAACTTCCTGCTCGCTCTGGATTTAACAGGTCGAATTCGTCAACGTCTTCGGCGGTCGCAGTAATGTTGAACTCTTTCATATTCAATGCATCACCAGCCCCGTCAATACTGTATTTTAGCGATGCTTTATTTATGAGCGCTTCACTGCCATAAGGGATGTCAGAAGAAATAAAGGCACTTTCAAGGTCTTGTTTCTTTGCATTATATTGGTCTTTGGTTAACAGACCATGTTGAAAACCGTCATCCAGTCGTTCTAAACTGTATTTTCTCGCGGCTTGCGTGGCGTCATAAGCTAGCTCCAGTGCCAGCTTTGCGATAGGGGCAGTATTCCACGTCGTATAAATTCTTTCACCCTTATTTCCCTTTGTCGAAAACCCTGAGACCTTGGGCACAGTAGCTAATGTATCGTCATAGCTCTCTTTGTTCATGGAGAGCAGCTCTTCCTTTCGGGCGGCGGAGAATAAGCCGACACAGATAAAGCACATTCTGAGCATTGTTCCTAACCAATTTCCTTTCCTGTTAAACGAAAAATTAGGAATGGCTTTCCGTTCAGGCCACTTGCTTGTTTTGCGTGACATCCTGTTTCTTAATGCCTTCATTTGATTATCGGTTAAGGTACTTACACCGAGTGCTTTTAGCTCAGCGTTGAACATTTCATCCTGATAGGTGTATAGCTTTTCCATCGTCTCTGAAATCTGGTGACGATATGGGTGATAGGTTTCTACAAACTCAACAACCGTTTTTAAAATACTGACGTGAATAGCCTCAGGAAATGCGATGGCTTGACCATCGTCCTCCGTATAAGGGTTAACCCACTTGATAGACTCCCGTTTATGGACATAACGCGTTACAAGGCCCGCTTTATTCAGTGCATTAACCGTTGAAGCAAAGCTTCGGCACGTACTTTCATTGCCAACCCCATGCAATGTTTTACTACATCTCATCCACTCTCGTTCACTCGAAAGCAAGCTGAAGTCACTCTTTCCCCAGCGTGTTGCGATGGTGTTTAATGTATCCCTTCTCTTTATCAACGAGCCGACAGCTACATGGGAATTGGAGTTTGACTTTTTCTTTTGCCATTGCATCAGCGCATAAAGATAAGACTGAATATCCTGACGGTACTTTTCGTCAATATGCCCAAAAGAAACTGTTTTTTTATTCTGGTTCAGGGCGTGGAAATCCCACTTTGCATCAAAGACACGAGAAACACCTTTCCCGTCAGAGTCAAACGTCACATACGGGTTTTCAGCAAGTTCTTGGCGAAGCTGTATAAGCTTTTCAGACATAAAATTACCCCTTAAAGAATTGGCTTGCGCTAGCTCGGTCTTGATAAAGCGGGTGGTACTCACCGTCATCCACTTTTTGTTTTGCTAGAGCGTAGTTTTTAGGTGCTTTCTGTTTCAGCCTGAGAAGGACTTTTTTCAACATCCCCTCCACCACAAAATACTCATCCTTCGGTGCGGAATTACTTGCCACCATCTCTTTGAGGTCTTCAATTTGCTCTAAAAATGACAGCATCAACCAGATATCATTTTCTGACGCCACCAATTTATGACTGTCGCAATCAAAGCAAGCAAGAAAATCCGTGCAACGCCCCGTATCTTTCGAAAAATCGATGCCCAACTGATTCATGCGCCTTGCTTCCGCAATAAGCTTCTCTGGTGTTGCCCCTGCGCATTTGATGCCACTGGGCGTTGTCATTAATGGCTGCTCTTTGCTTTTACGGGTACGCAAATTCTTATAATCATAATCTGACAAAATATCGCTGCGCATCGCCTTTGCGTCCTCGATGGCTTTACCAATCTCCTCGCCCTTGGCAACAGCGTATTGTGCGTCCATCGTGGCATTAAGGTTGTTATCATGGTCTGCCTGAACACCACTAGAGTAGCGTTGGGCGACAACATTTATTTCATTATTCAGCCCCTGTGACACAAGGAAGACATCTTCAGTGACTCGCATCAGTACATCAGATTTTGTCGCCCTGAATCGGCTTGTATTAACCGTTAAGCCAGTTATCTTCTCAAGCTGAGTATTGATGTAGCCAATATTTGAACCATGGTTATTGAATGTCCAAACCTCACCATTGCTATTGAAGAAAGGGCAAAGCGGCAGTTCATTTGACAGCGGGATACCCAGTGATTGGTACATCACTTTAGACGTTTTAAGCCATCGAGTAACCAGCTCCTTGGTTCGCTGGCTAAAGCCAGCGCTATTATCCAAACTCTTATAACCCGCCCTGAACTTTTCTCCGTCAAAAACAAACCGCCCACTGCCAATGCTTTTAAATGAAACGTCCTTATGCTGTACATTAGCGAGCACCGATCTATTCATGCCTGTCAGCATTGAGAACACGAAAAACCAATTGCGTGATGCATGGTTATAAAATACCTGCCGATTAAGTCGTTCAAATGAAAGCGAGGCGTCCTTTAGGTTTGCAGGCATGGGTTTCATGCACTTCTTGAAGCCCTTTTTCTTGTCTGCACCTTGCCTTAATGTCCAGCCATTACGCTTTGCTTGTTCATCAAACCGCTCTTCATCAAAGAACGGATGAATATCTAGCAACTCATTGTTCTCAATCGCTTCCTGAAAGGCCAGTGCGCCTTTAACCAATACCCTTGATAATGGTTTCAGCTCTGTTTCCACATGAAACGCTTTATTTGCAGCCAAAGGGTGTGATCCAACTTCTGGCAGCATCTTAAGGTCAGCTTCTCTGTTCCAGAGCCTTAATAACAAAGATAAGGCACTTTTAATCCCAGAGGCTTTCGATACCTGCACACCTTTTTCGCGTAATTTATTGAAGTGCTTTAAGCAATCAATCATGACGGCATTAGTAAAAAGGTCACCGTGATAACCAATGCCGTCAAGATATTGGAAGTAGTTAACAAGCCCAGAAAAATAACTTCTCTTTGATTCATTTTCAGGTAAGGGATTTAGCCGTTGGTGAATGTCCCTGACGATATCATCCCGATTCGCTAGCACGCCACTCCCTGATTTTATTTGCTTTACTGTCGGCACGTTACGGTAGCGCAGGCGGTCAGTGTGGGATTTTTGTCGATTGCCACAATCTAAAACCATATCTTCAAAGCGAAGTGGGATAACAGGTGCGCTCGGTTTATTAAGTGCTATTTTGGTACGCTTACGCCCTTGCTTCATACTGCCGCCTCCAAGTCATCAAAAGCGCCAATATAGTCCAGTACGTCCTCGTAGATTTCATCGGCAGAGGGCATATCCTGTGCAATTTTCAGGTATTCCATCGTCGTCGCCCTATCTTCATGGCCTAGCAACACTGACACCCTATCCAATGCATCATCGGGTGTGATTGACGGGTTGCCATGCTCATCCTTTTTATTTAAAAGGTGGCGGAATATATTCACGGCAAATGTTGAACGCAGATTATGTATAGAGCCGACAATAGGCTGGTCAAGACCTTGGGTTAGGTTTGCAGTTTTACGTATTTCCACCCAGCGCCCAGTAAAGTCTTGTAGTCTGGTATACATGGGCTTCCCGGACTGGGTAATAAACAGGTATTCCAGTTCGGGGTTAATGGCATCATCACCCTCAAAGAAATGCGTATTCCCTGCCTCAGCCTGCTCCTTGCACCATGCTTTGAATTTCTCAAGGCGCTTTTGATACCTATCAGACTGCGAGTAATCGTAAAGCATCTTCATCAATGTGGCGGGGATAATGGTTTCGCGGCTTTTATTCTTCTCTGCGAAGCCCTCAGCAGTCTTTGTTAGTGATTGGTACTTATCTCCGACACCCAAATCCATCACAGGCTTTTTAAACACCTCTTTGCCGTCCTGAATCATGATTTCGGGGTTAACTATCTGTCCCAAATGAAGGCTCGCGGCTTCCTCACGGCGTAACCCCGTATTACGGCAAATCATTGGGTGCAGACAAAACTCAATCGGCAGAGAATGCAGTTTATTATTGTCACCATGACGAACCACCCTGCGGGACTTCATTAATATTGCTTGCAGGATGTTCCATTCATTATTGGTAAACGGTTTTAAGTCACGGCGTAGGTTGCTGAGGTTTGTGCCGCCACTACGAGATGACTTAGAAAACTTAATCCGCATATCCGTCGTGTGCACCTGCTTACGTTGGTAAGCTTTCATACTAGATGCAGACGCCTCGTAATGGATATTCACTGTCTCAAACTGGAAGGGAGGATTATTAAAGCGGATACCTTGGCGAAGGCAGTGTTTATAGAAACCAACGACACTACTCATATATTGCCTAGCCGTTGTTTTAGCCAATACACCACCAATAGCGAGCTGCTTGATTCCATCCCGATATTGGTAAGTTAACCGCTCTTGCTTGTTACGAGGAAAAGCGCTCCATTCTGGGCGGGGGTCATCATAGAGAGGGTAAAAGTCCCCTCCATAGTATTCAGCATCCCACTCTGCCTGTTTGTCCAGTATGAAGCTGAAGTAATGGGCAAGCCCCTGTGCATCTGTACCAAGCTCAAGCACCCCATCATCGATTGCTTTCGACAATAGGAACTCATTGACCATGTTTATTGGCTGGTAGCTGATTAGGTTGTCTTTGTCGTCATACCCAGCGATATAGAGTAAGGGGAGTTTCTTGATTGGGAACGTATTACCATTGGCACGGTAGGTAACCTGAGGTTCGCCATTCTCATCAATGGATACCAATGGTTTCTCGTAAACGAAGTTAGGGATAGATGAAATCTCTACCTCTTTTCGTATGACCTTTTTCTGATTTTCATCGTTATCTGACATACTAAACCTCATACTGTACATACAATCAGTATATACGGCATTCTCAACTTAGAAAGTTAATTATGAGGTTTTAGTCTATCAGGTAAGTTTTGGATGTGATCTTCCCAATCGACAACATCGATTTCGTATACCACTTTGTTACGAACGCTTTCACCTGCTGCATGCATCTCTGTTTTTGATCCGGTGATCAACGGGTGCCATTCAGGAATCGGCTTAGATTCTGATAAAAGGCGGTAAGCACAAGTGTCTGGTAGCCAATGGAATTCATGAATCTTGTCACGAGTCAGCTTCAAACACTCTTCACCTGAAGTGAAACGGTTCGGGTAGTCTTTACACGAACATGTTTTGTCGTTTAACCAGCTGCACGCCACATTGGTGTAATACACTTCATCACTATCTTCATCCATTAATTTATGTAGGCAGCACTTACCGCAACCGTCACAAAGTGATTCCCACTCATTCTCGGTCATTTGCTCTAGTGTCTTTTCTTGCCAAAATGGATTCGTCATAGAATTACTTCTTACTCTTTTACTGGGGTGCGTGTTATACCGTTAGCCCATAAAAAGTTCAAGGATAAAAATTGTTCATTCTGTGATCCAATCAATAGCTGTCACTCCCATTATTTTTTGCTACTATCGCGCACCCTGTTATTTAGTGAGTTTAATTTGATGGAATGTCGCCTAGGTTGTGGAGCTTGTTGTATCGCTCCAAGTATTACATCTGCTATTCCTGGAATGCCTAATGGTAAGCCTGCTGGTGTGCGTTGCATTCAATTAAATGAGCAAGATCTCTGCAAATTATTTGGTCAACCTTCACGCCCGAAGGTATGTCACCAATTCAAAGCCTGCCCTATCATCTGTGGTAAAACAGACCAAGAAGCGCTTGATAACCTTATTGAGCTCGAAGCAATAACTTAACAATACTTTTCTTCTTATATATGCCCAAGATTTCACAACTTTGATAGAACTAAACTATCTTATTGATACTGGTAAAGATTAATAAGGATAGTTATGAATAGGTATATCGCAGAAATATTCGGTACATTTTGGTTGGTGTTAGGTGGTTGTGGTAGTGCCGTCTTAGCCGCTGCTTTTCCCGATGTAGGTATCGGCTTACTCGGGGTTTCCCTCGCGTTTGGTTTAACCGTACTCACCATGGCTTTTGCTATTGGCCATATATCCGGCTGTCATCTCAACCCTGCTGTTACAATTGGTCTTTGGAGCGGTGGCCGCTTTGATGCCAAAGACGTCGCACCTTACATTATTGCCCAGGTCATTGGCGGTATTATCGCGGGTGGAGTGTTATTTGTGATTGCTTCAGGCCAAGCAGGTTTCGACGCTGCGGCATCTGGCTTTGCTTCAAATGGTTACGGTGAACACTCACCGGGCGGCTACTCACTAACTGCTGCACTGGTCTGTGAAGTAGTCATGACCATGGTGTTCCTATTCGTGATAATGGGCGCAACTGATTCAAAAGCGACTGCTGGGTTTGCACCCATTGCGATTGGTCTCTGTTTGACCTTGATTCACCTTATCAGTATTCCTGTAACCAACACCTCTGTGAACCCTGCTCGAAGTACCGGCGTGGCTGTATTTGTCGGTGATTGGGCCGTTTCGCAATTATGGCTATTCTGGGTTGCACCGATTATTGGTGCCGTGATTGGCGCGATGATATACAAAGCGGTAAGAGGTTCAGATTAAGCGCTGAAAAACGTCTAAAGCAATAAAAGAAAAAGCCGCTTAGTGATGATTCACCAAGCGGCTTGTTTAGATCTTATGACGACCGAGTAAGGAGTGCGAAAGCGTGGTGCCATCCACCAGCTCTAGCTCACCACCAACGGGAACACCATGAGCGATACGACTAGCGTTCACTTCATGGGCATTACATAGCTCAGCAATGTAATGCGCTGTTGCTTCCCCTTCAACTGTTGGGTTAGTCGCTAGGATTACTTCAGAGATATCACCACGACGCAGGCGGTAGTCCAAAACATCGAGACCGATGTCACTTGGACCAATACCATCAAGTGGTGAAAGGTGACCCATCAATACAAAGTAACGACCTGAATATTGGCCAGTTGCTTCGATAGCTGCAATGTCTGCAGGGCTCTCTACTACACAGATTTGACCATTTTCCTGACGTTTAGGATTGGTACAAATGTGGCAAGTATCTTCTTCAGTAAAAGTACGGCACTCATTACAGTGACCAATTTCGGTCATTGCTTGGCTAAGAGCTTCAGCCAATTGTAGGCCGCCTTTTCTATCGCGCTGTAACAAATGAAAGGCCATACGCTGCGCCGACTTGGGGCCAACCCCAGGTAGACAACGTAAGGCCTCCATCAAATGCTCCAGCATATGACTGGTACGCATATTTAACCGTTCTAATGTTCAAGTAATAGCCTGTTCAACACAAACCACCACCTGAATTAACCTTTAAGAATAAGTTACTTAGAAAGGCATCTTCATACCTGGTGGAAGTTGCATTCCGCCAGTTACGCTAGCCATTTTCTCTTTTTGAGTTTCTTCAACGCGACGAGCCGCATCGTTGAAAGCAGCAGCGATAAGATCTTCAAGCATCTCTTTATCGTCTTCCATTAGGCTTTCATCGATATCAACACGGCGAACGCTGTGGCTACCAGTGATCGTTACTTTTACAAGGCCAGCACCTGACTCACCTGTAACTTCCATATTTGCGATTTCTTCTTGAAGCTTTTGCATGCGCTCTTGCATTTGCTGGGCTTGCTTCATCATGTTGCCCATACCGCCTTTACCAAACATGTTAATACTCTCTGGTCTAATTGGTTTATTAAAATTAATTAAGCTATACGAGCTTAAATGGGGGTTAAAACAGTGTGATTCAACCCCTCGATGTTCAGTTCTCAGATTTGCTTATCTGGGATGATATGCCGGTCACTAAACAAGAAAACGTTCTAGATAGGACGAACGCTGTCTCTGTCGAGTTCAGCGGCAAAACGTCTTTCAATGAACTGTACGTTGGCATCGTTTTCTAAAGCGGTAAACGCGTCTTTCAACTTACCTTGGTACAACCTTTCTCGTAATTCTAGCGGCGTTTCTCCACCATCACCGATTTCAACACTCAAATGACACTCTTCTCCAAGCACAGTATTGAGAGACTGCAATAATTCACTCTGTGCACGGTCCGTATTCAAGTGAGCTTGGCTCGCTCTCAACGTTAAAGTGATTGATGTGTCGTTTTTAGCAAACACTGAGTTCAATGCTAACTGTTCAACAAGCTTGGCTGTCTCTAGCTTTTGAATCGTGGCGGACCATTCATCTTGAGCAATCGACTCTTGAAGCAATTTGTCGACCATTTCTGGTGTCTTAATATGCTCTAACGCACGCTTGATCTGAGTAGGTGTAAGCTCTTTGCTCACCTCTTTCACTACAGGTTTAGACGGTTTCCAGCGATAAGGTTCATTATCGTTGGTCACATTTTCTGTCGAAGAGGCTGATAAAGAAGCTGGCGACACCCGCTCAGAACCACCGTGTTGCTGAGCAACTCGATCAAGAACTGAAGTTTTAGCTGGTGTCGCTTTAGCCTTTTTTGGCGCCGAGCCTTTGTTTTCTGTTGCCGAACTGCCTCTACGTTGAGAACGTAATTGGTGGCGTAAACCACTCATAGGCGAAGTTGCACGCGCTGGCTGCTCTTGCGGAGCAGAAGGTGCAGCGCTTGGCTGTTGAACCGGACTCTGGTTTTGATAATTCGTTTGTTGCTGCTGAGGCTGCTCTGCACCGTAGCTTGGACGCTCATCATAAGCAGGAGGCGCGTCATACTGGCTATGCGGGTAATCCTGCTCAGGATAACCTTGGTTGCCTGAATGTTCAGCGTAACCTTGCGAATCTGAATACTGTGCTGGAGTCTGTTGCACGGGTGGTGGCTGCATAGCTTGCTGTTGAGGCGCCTGTTGTTGCATCTGAGGCTGTCTCGGAGCTGCCATTGGCGCAGGTTGACTCACTGACTGAGCAACGTTCTGAGCTTGAGCTGCTGGAACTGGCGCTGGGCTTGCCAACTGAGTCGAGATTGCCGTAGCAACCGCTTGTTCAGCTGGTCTAAATGCCAACATGCGTAAAACCACCATCTCAATACCAACGCGAGCGGTTGGCGACAATGGTAAGTCTTCACGACCTTTCAATACGATCTGGTAGTAGAGTTGAATGTCTTGTGGGCTAAGCGCTTTGCTCAGTAGTTCAAGCTTCTCAGCGTCAGGCTGTGCCTTATCTAATGTAGATGGCAAAGCTTGGAACATCGCAAGACGATGCAGTTGGGCCGCAAGCTGATTCAGCAAACCATCCCACTCAACACCGTTCTCAGCAAGGCTTTGGATACACGCCATCGCTTGCTGTGGCTGCTTACTGCTAATCGCTTCAAGCAAGTGGATAGCTTGGTCGGTATCCAGTGTTCCGAGCATGTGAGCAACAGTATCTGTTACGACATTGCCATTACCCAATGCGATAGCTTGGTCTGTAAGGCTTAGTGCATCACGCATACTGCCATCAGCAGCATGAGCAATCATTCCAAGCGCACGAGACTCAGACGTCACATCTTCTTGTTCAAGAATATGATCGAGCTGCTCGTGAATATTATCAACGCTGATCGGCTTAAGGTGGAACTGCAAACAACGCGACAAGATAGTCACTGGAAGCTTCTGTGGATCCGTTGTTGCGAGCAAGAATTTCACATACTCAGGCGGCTCTTCTAAGGTCTTTAGAAGCGCATTAAAGCTGTGCCTAGAAAGCATGTGGACTTCATCGATTAGGTAAACCTTGAAGCGACCACGTGCAGGCTTGTACTGAACATTGTCCAGAAGCTCGCGGGTATCTTCTACCTTAGTACGTGATGCCGCATCAATCTCAAGTAGGTCAACAAAGCGACCTTCATCGATTTCTTTACAGGTTGCACATTCACCACAAGGTGTTGAGGTAATGCCTGTTTCACAGTTGAGCCCTTTAGCAAACAAACGGCCGATGGTCGTTTTACCGACACCTCGTGTACCGCTGAACAGGTATGCATGGTGCAACCTGTTCTGGCTAAGGGCATTCTCTAATGCTGTTAAAACATGGGCTTGACCAACCACTTCTTTGAATTTGGTTGGTCGCCATTTTCGCGCTAACGCAAGATAGCTCATGAATAATTCCGAAAAGGATTAGTGACCGTCGAATTCGCAGATGCTAAACACTTCTAGACCTAAGCCTTGTAAGCGCTTGTCACCACCGATTTCTGGAAGGTTAATAACAAATGCAGCGTGTTCTACCACACCACCAAGCTGACGAATCAACTTTGTTGTTGCTTCAATCGTACCGCCCGTTGCTAGCAAATCATCAACCATCAACACTTTATCGCCTTCAACGATAGCATCAGTATGGATTTCTAGAGTGTCGGTGCCGTACTCAAGCTCATAAGATTGTGCCACAGTTTGACGAGGCAGCTTGCCCGGCTTACGAACAGGAATGAAGCCAACACCTAGCTCAAGTGCCAAAGGCGCACCAAATAGGAAACCACGAGCTTCAGTACCAACGATCTTAGTAAAGCCCATGTCCTTGTATGTTTCCGCTAGCAGGTCGATAGTCGCTTTGTAAGCTACTGGATCTTCCATCAAGCTTGTTACGTCACGGAACAAAATACCCGCTTTAGGGTAATCAGGAATGCTTTTGATGCTTGCTTTGATCAGAGAGATTTTTTCTGTGTTCATAATCTTATGCACTTCATTAGGCCGCTTTCCAAACTCTCGTTAACGAATCAAACATCAACGCTCGGAATTAAGGAAAGGTACGATTGGTATTCATTGCAACGAGAGTCATAACTCTGATTGCTGAAATAATAAACGCCCGCTATACAAGCAGGCACACTGGCTTAATGGTAGTGATTTTCTTTGCTGTCAGCAACCAACTCATGGGTTGGAAGTCGCATAAACCATGTGAGAAGAATAACAAGTACACAAATTAGGAAAGCCTTGACCCAAATGATAGGGGCAAAGTAGATGGATAACGCAAAACTCAACAAGATAAAGAATACGCCACGCGTTTTAACTTGTTTGGTGACGGCACCGTGTTGATACCAATTGTTCAGCAAAGGACCCAGCGTTTTGTGCTCATGCATCCATTTATGAACTTTCGGATTGCTTCGCATGAAGCATGCGCTGGCAAGAAGGAGAAAAGGAGTGGTTGGCAGAACGGGCAAAGCTATCCCTAGAACTGCGAGAAATATACAAAGGCCACCAGCAATATTGAGGCTTAAAACTCGAACGCTAATTGTGGCCTCCTTGAGTTAGCTATCACCAATCGGCGACGACAGCTTAACTAGAATGTTGCGTAACCATTGAATACACGGATCAACGTAAGTGTTGCTGGTAGCAATGGAATCATTAAAAATGCGGCTAAAAATCCTAAAAAGTAGAATACATTAAACGGGTCTTGAAAGTCTTTGTTATCTGCCATGATTGCTTCTTGTTTTTGTTAGTGAAGGTAAGTATCCGGGGAACCAAACCCGCTTTGCTAAATCGACATTTAACAAAAAAGGCATAGCCACACCATTTGCGCAACTATACCTTAATCAATTATTCACAAAAACCGAGGAAATATAGGGTTAATCAGTAGACCCTTGGTGTATGTCTAAACTAAAACTTGCCGCTCCAAGTAGGCTCAACGACAGTTGGCAGCCCTGTTCGATCGGAAGGTCCCGCGTAATAAAGTTCTTCTTGCAGTTCTCACCCAAGCGCTCACCTGCTGCAATATATTGATTCAATTCACCATTCGACCATTGCCCGTCTAGACCCGCAGGCAAAATGGAGATGGTTCCCTCGGCAAGGTCAGCAACACCAAACAAGGCATTCACTGGGGTGGAGCATTTAGAGCAACGAATCCCCTTCTCTAAGATTTCAGCAATATCTTTGAGATCAACATTAAAATCTTTTCTGTTTCTTATGTAATCGTGGAACAGCGCTCTCACTAACAATGTTGTCGCGGAGCCGCCATTATCAGACGACGATGAATCGACGAGGTAAAAAGCAAACTGCCCGTTCATCATCCACGCATAGTCAAACACAAGTGGCATCATCTCTGTTGATTGCAGTAACCGGTAACTGCAACGCCATGAGCCTTGTCGCGTATCTTTCTCTGGAAGCAGCGCATGCAGTAAGTCTTTTGCTGCGCTTGGGTTATCTTGAAGGTAATTCAGGTGCCAATGCAGTTCTTGGTCTTCAGGGATCTCTCCCCCATCATCCACACAGAACCATTGGCTCGAAAAATCTCGTTGGTCTGAAATGTTATCGAACGAATCTGTCAATGTATTCGCAATCGCACTTCCTAGGTGACGGTGATCCTCTAACGGCTTCGCCAAGAAGTCTTTAATACCAAATCGCAAGGCTTTCGCCACGTCAGACATATCATCAGTGCCAGACACAACGATCATAGGCAGTGACGGGTACTCTAAACTGAGCTCTTCCACAAGCTCTATGCCATCAAGTATTGGCATTGATAAGTCACACACAATTAAATCTGGCGTTGAGTCTCTAAGTTTCTGCAAAGCGTCCAGTCCATTTTCAGCCTCAACCACTTTATAACCGACCTTGTCTAGGTACGCGCTGGTTATACGGCGAAAAATAGGATCATCATCAACCAACATCACGCATTTTGGGTTAATTACTTCCTGAGCCGAGGTCATTACTGGCTGACTGTGAGTTTTGTACATAATCTATAACCTCACAAAACTAAGTCGAATTATTATTGTTATCTGTTCTAAGAACTAATATAAAACTTAGTAATAAAATGCTAAATACACAAATTTGCACTCTTTACTGGTAATTCGTGACGAGGGTTGGAATACTTGTAAATAGTGCAACGAGTTGACGTAACGCAAACATTGATCTCACTGTTACGTATAAATTAGATGAGATTGTAAACAAATGTGTCTGGATTTATGAAATTAGATGATTTAAACCTCTTTCGACTCGTCGTTGAAAATGGGAGCTACACCGCAACATCGCGCAAGACTATGATTCCGGTTGCGACCATCACACGACGCATCCAAGCCTTAGAAGATTCTTTGAACCTTAGGCTTCTCAATAGACACGCGCGTAAACTTTCTTTAACAGAGGCAGGCGAACGTTTCTTCAATGAATGCTCTCCGCTGTTGCAACGTCTCTCTTCTACTGCAGAAGAGTTAACTGACGTGTGCAAAGGCGCTTCCGGTAAGATTCGTATTACGGCACCCTCAAACCTGACCAAGCGCATGATGATGCCAATGTTCAGTGAATTCATGATTCAATACCCTGATATCAATATTGAGCTGATGATGAACAACCAAGCGGATCAGCTGGATCCAACGGAGTGGGACGTAATTTTCCGAGTCGGCCCTCAGCGTGATTCAAGCCTAATCGCTCGAAAAATCAGTGAAGTCAAAGATATTCTTATCGCGAGCCCTGAGTACTTAACGAAGAACCCAGCTCCAAGCCATGCTGAAGAGCTAGCGAACCATTCGCTACTCAAAGGCTACCCGCTGATTAAGTGGCAGCTGAGTAATTCGAATGAAGAGACGGTGGTGAATAGCGAGAAAGGCCGTTTCAACGCCAATGCGCTTAATGTCGTAAGACAAGCGTGCTCAGAAGGCCTAGGTATCACCCTGATGCCTGACGTGATGATTCGTGAATACATTGAAGATGGCAGCTTAGTGCAAGTCTTAGAAGACTGGAGCGCTAACCCTCGTGATATATACATGCTTTATAACCACAAAGACCATCTACCAGAGAAAGTGAGATTGTTTATTGATTTTGTGATCGCATACCACATTCATTAAGGTCAATCCCCTTCTCTATAAACAAAAAACCAGAGCCGATGCTCTGGTTTTTTATTTTCTGTATCGCTAGCGAAACTCTGTATGACTAACGAAACGCTAGTTAAGCGCCTTCGTTATGTAACTCTAAGTTAGCAAGATCTTGTTGAATCTCACGCTGAACCTTTGAGTCGTCATTACGCAAAGAGTCTAGGAAATCTAGGTACACTTGGTCGATATCGCCCGTTACATACTCGCCGTTAAATACAGAAGTATCAAAACGAGAGATGTCTTGATTGCCCATGCCCACTGCAGAAATCAGATCTGGTAGCGTTTGGAAAATCAAGGCGTCTGCGCCAATCTGCTTACAAATCGTTTCGTTATCACGACCATGAGCAATCAACTCTGTCGCGCTCGGCATATCAATGCCGTAAACGTTAGGGAAGCGAACCTCTGGAGCAGCTGAAACCATGAAGACCTTATTTGCGCCAGAATCACGAGCCATCTCAATGATCTGCTCTGATGTTGTGCCGCGAACGATAGAATCGTCAACCAGAAGAACGTTCTTACCTTTAAACTCAGAGCGAATTGCGTTGAGCTTACGGCGAACCGACTTCTTACGTTGTTGCTGACCTGGCATGATGAATGTGCGGCCAACATAGCGGTTTTTCACGAAACCTTGACGGTATGGCTTATTGATCGCTTGAGCGATTCGTAGCGCAATATCGTTTGATGTTTCAGGGATTGGAATAACTACATCAATGTCTAAGTCTGCGTACTCTTCTTTAATACGCATACCAAGCATCTCACCCATCTCAACGCGTGCGCTGTAAACCGAGATTTTGTCGATGAATGAATCTGGGCGTGCAAAGTATACAAACTCAAAGATACATGGGTTCAGTTGTGGGTTGTCTGCACATTGCTTAGTGAAAAGCTCACCGTCAAACGTTGCGTAGATAGCTTCACCTGGTGCTACGTCGCGCATGAAGTCGAAACCAACAGCATCGAGTGCTACCGATTCAGACGCAACCATGTACTCTGTTTTACCTTGAACTTCACGCTTACCAAGACACAATGGACGAATACCATGTGGGTCACGGAATGCGATCATACCGTGGCCGATGATCATCGCCGTTACGGCGTAAGCACCACGAATTGTACGGTGCACATTTGCCACAGCGCGGAAAACGTCATCTGAAGTTACGTTACCTTTAACGGTATCGATCTCATGAGCTAATACGTTCAGTAGAACTTCAGAGTCAGAGGTTGTGTTTACATGACGACGGTCTTTTTCGAACAACTTCTCACGAACTTCGTTTGCGTTCGTCAGGTTACCGTTGTGCGCCAACGTAATGCCAAAAGGAGAGTTTACGTAGAAAGGCTGAGCTTCAGACGCACTTGAACTACCCGCAGTAGGATAACGAACATGGCCAATACCAACTTCACCTTGTAGGCGCTGCATGTGTTTTGCTTCAAAAACATCTTTTACTAAACCGTTCGCCTTACGCAGACGGAAACGATTGCTTTCTATGGTACAAATACCAGCGGCATCTTGGCCACGATGCTGCAATACCGTTAAAGCGTCATAAATAGACTGGTTTACAGGTGTTGAACCCACGATTCCAACAATACCACACATGTCCTAATCCTCGATTTTTCGACATTAACTGGCGCTAGAGCGCGCCAGATAAGAAACTAGATGTTGCTTGTAAATGCTCGAAGAACGGCGCAATGATTCGACTAAATTCTGGAACCAATTGCGAATTCTTCCACCACTCAGAACTTGGGAATGCAGTAAACGCATCCATGAAAAACAACACTGCAGAAACAATCAAAACACCACGTAAGCCACCAAAGACGACACCGAGGATTCTGTCTGTACCTGACAGGCCTGTTTTCTGAACTAGTTGACCGATGACATAGTTAACTAAGGCACCCACAACTAACGTTGCAACAAACAATGCTGCTATCGCAGTTCCGTTTCGAAACATCTCATCTTCGATATTGGTGAAGTACATCGCTAATTTAGCGTAGTACTGGCTAGCAATAAAAAATGCTCCAAACCAAATAACGAGTGACAAGGCTTCTTTAGCGAAACCACGAACTAAACTGATCACGGCAGAGAAGCCGATCACGCCTAAAATGACAAAATCTAACCAATTCATGAATTCTTCATCTTAAGTTGGCGCGCATTTTAACAGAAAAAATGCTGACGCAAACGTTTTCTTATGGATTTAACGGTTTAAATTTGAGCAACTGGCCTTTTGAACCCGTAATTTTTTCTAATTCCTTAATTTGTCGCTCAAGTTTGGATTTAGAGACATCCGGGCCAATAATTACTCGCGTAAAAGTTTTTTCTTGCTTGGTGTGAGCCTGATAACCGCGCTTTTGCAGATCCTTAACAACGTTTTTTGCGTTGTCAGCATTCTTCAAAGCCATCAATTGAATAATCCAAGCACTGTCTTGGTATTCATTTTTTTCAGGTACCGGCTTAACCACAACTGCCACTTTGTCTGCTTCTTTATCATTAGAAGAAGACGCGGTTTGCGTGTTTGAATTATCAGTACGACCACTTTCAACCACTTGCTCAACAGGAGAATCCGGTAGCGCTATCTGATCTTCAACGGGATCGAGTACTTCAAACACTTCAACATTACTATCAAGCTCAGGCTTAATTGGAATGCTTGCAAACTCTTCTTTGTAGTGGAGCTTCTTACCATCTAGTACATCGGGCAATACAATCACGCCAATGGCCACTAAAATGATGGTGCCGACTAACCGGCTTTGGAATTTACTTGCCATTTAGTTTCCTTTTTTCTGCCAATGCTCCAACACTTCACCCACTGTATGGAAAGAACCGACAACCAACACAACATCGTCACCTTTAACAGAAGCTAAAGCCGCTTCAAACGCTACAACAGGGTTTGAATACCGCTCTACACCTTCAGGTAAGCTTTGACACAATTCAGCGGCTGTTGCGGCTCGTGGGCCGTTCAGCGAAGCTGGGTACCAATGTGTTGTTATTGGAGCTAATACTTCCAATGTCGCGGGGATATCTTTGTCATGAAGCATGGCGACTACAACGTGTAAATTTTTGCCTGCATACTTCTTCGCGACTTGCTGCGCAAAGTACTCAGCAGAATGCGGGTTGTGTGCTACATCAAGCACAATCACCGGTTGTTCGCTAATTTGCTGCATACGCCCAGGAAGCTGCGCATTCTTCATGCCGTTAACCACGTTCACGTCGCTAATACTAAGCTCTGATGTGCCCAATGCCATCAACGCTGTTGCAGCGTTAGGTAACGGCAGGCTTGGAATAGGTAGTGATTCTAGTTGGAATGCACCACTGCGCCAGTTCCACGTATCACCGTCAACATCATAAGTGTATTGAATACCGACTTGGTAGAACTCAGCCTTAATGTCATCAGCGTGCGCTGCAACCGTAGCCGGTGGCTTGGGTTGACCACAGATAGCGGGTTTACCGCTACGATAAATGCCCGCTTTCTCAAAACCAATCACATTGATGTCATCACCTAGCCAGTCAACATGGTCGACAGCCAAACTAGTAATCACAGAAACATCATGCTCAACGATATTGGTCGCGTCTAAACGCCCGCCTAAACCCACTTCTAAAAGCACAACATCAACCGCTTCAGTTTGAAATGCACGTAACGCCGCTAAAGTGCCATATTCGAAAAAACTCAGGCTGATTTCGCCACGCTCTTTCTCAATGAAATCGAAAGACTGAACCATCTTTTCATCAGATAGATCTTGGCCGTTGATACGAACACGTTCGTTATAGCGAATTAAGTGAGGAGAGCTGTAGACACCAACTGAGTAACCAGCGTCCAATAGAATCGCTTCCATCAGTGCACATGTTGAGCCTTTGCCATTGGTTCCGGCAACAGTAATAACATGTTGAGCAGGTTTGGTGAGGTTTGCCTTAGAGGCGACGGCCTGAACTCGGTCTAATCCAAGATCAATAGCGCTTGTGTGGATGTTTGATAAATAATCAAGCCACATCTCCAAAGAGGATGTGGCTTGAGGAATAGGTTGTTGACTCATCTAACTCATAACCATAATTAAGTTGGTTTGTTAGAAGGTACTTTACCCTTTTTCTGGCGCTTCTGGTACTTCATAAGTAGCTTCATTCGGTGAATCGTTCACAGAAACTACTAATGGTGAAGGCTGGTTGGTCATTTTAGCAACAAGGCTTGCAACGCGCTGACGCATCTCACGACGGTCAACAATCATGTCGATAGCACCGTGGTCTAGTAGGAACTCACTGCGTTGGAAACCTTCAGGAAGGTCTTCACGTACCGTTTGTTCGATTACACGACGTCCAGCAAAACCGATCAGTGCTTTTGGTTCACCAATATTGATATCGCCAAGCATTGCCAAACTTGCAGAAACACCACCCATTGTTGGATCAGTCATAACTGAAACAAACGGTAGGCCTTTCGCAGATAAACGCTCAAGCGCAGCACTGGTTTTCGCCATTTGCATTAGAGACATCAATGCCTCTTGCATACGAGCACCACCACTTGCAGAGAAACACACTAAACCACAGTTGTTCTCGATAGCAGCATCTACCGCTTTCACGAAACGAGCACCAACAACAGAACCCATTGAGCCGCCCATGAATGAGAATTCAAAAGCACACGCTACGATAGGTAAACCCAATAGTTCGCCTTTCATTGCAACTAATGCGTCTGTTTCACCACTGTTCTTTTGAGCAGCAGAGATACGTTCTTTGTAACGCTTAGAGTCTTTAAACTTCAGCTTGTCTTGTGGCTCAAGATCAGCACCTAGTTCAACACGCTCACCTTTGTCTAGGAATGTATCCAGACGACGACGTGCTTTCATGCGCATGTGATGGTCACATTTTGGACATACTTCTAGGTTACGCTCTAGTTCAGCATGGTACAGAACCTGCTCACAAGAAGTACATTTCGTCCAAACACCCTCAGGGATAGACGCTTTACGAGATGTTACGATGTTGCTTTTTTCTAAAATCTTTTCAAGCCAACTCATGGAAGACCTTTTTGTTTCGATTCTTCCGCTTGATTGCGAAAGAAATAAATTTGGGAATTATGCGTGGGAATTAAAGCACATAAAACAGCGACTGTAGATAAAAAACTGGTTGTACCTATTTTCTGGGACTATCTTACGCACTAAACCGTAATAATTTTTGAACCTAAGTCTCACATTTAGTTCAAATTATCCGGTAAAAATAGAGGACCAATTGGCTCTCGTGGTAGCTCAAAATGTTCAGGATAATCAACATCCACCAGATACAAACCTTCCGCTTTTGCAGTTGCGCCGGCTACTTTTCGATCTTTAGCTTCTAAAAGCCACTGGATCCACTCTGGTTTCTGCTCACCTTTACCTACGGCAATAAGGCTACCCGTAATATTCCTCACCATGTGGTGAACAAACGCATTCGCTTTAATATCGATCACAATGTAGTGTCCATGACGAGTCACGTTCAAGTGAATCATGTTTCTCCATGGGCTACGAGATTGACAGTGTGTTGCCCTGAACGAAGTGAAGTCATTCTCACCAAGTAAGTACTGACCCGCTTCATGCATTTTTTTCTCATCAAGATGACCATGATAATGGCTCACACCTGAATTCAAAATGCCTGGGCGTAGTGCATGGTTAAAGATAATGTAGCGATAACGGCGGGCAGTAGCCGAGAAACGAGCATGGAAATCCTCATTCACTTCTGTCGCCCAACGAACCGCAATATCTTTTGGCATGTTGGCATTCGCGCCCATTGTCCATGCCACCATTTTACGATCGACATTAGTTTCAAAGTGAACGACTTGTCCCGTACCGTGAACACCGGCATCTGTACGACCTGCGCACATAACTTCTACAGGGTGATTCGCGACAACTGAAAGAGCCTTTTCCAATTCTTCTTGGACACTTTTCACGTCTCGTTGGCGCTGCCAACCAAAGTAGTGGGTACCGTTATATTCAATACCTAAAGCAATTTTCATGTTCTTGTTCTCTTTGAAAATGGGCGAGAAGTATATACGGAAATCAGTGCTAGCCCAAATAGGATGGGGCTAAAACTTCAATAAACAATCAGCATCGACCGAGACGATGCTGTTGAAAAACCAAATGAAACGATAGCGCTCTGTATCGCCTTAAAATAAAGGGTAGCCAACGCTACCCTTTCTGATTTGTAAATTTATCGACCGTTTAACGTATCGATAAGATTTTTTGCCTCTCGACGAATATCATCGCTGCCGTCAACGATTGCCTCTTCTAGAAGCTTAATTGCCCCTTGCGAGTCACTCATCTCGATGTAGATTTTGGCCAAATCAAGCTTACCCGCAGCTTCTGCATTGCTGTCGACATCATAATTGCCAATATCACCGATAACATCAGGGAATTCGTTAAGACCCACATCCAGTTTAAGCTCTTCATCGTCTGGATTAATGACTTCTTCACCTTCTTGCTCGACTTGAGCCATTAGCTCATCAATCGTCATGTACTGCTTATCACGACTGTTGCCTGATTCGGTTAGATTGTCTTGTTCAGCCCAATTCTCTTCTTTGATTTTCGGTTCAGCTTGCTGTTCAGCCGATGCCCAAATCTCTTGTTGGTCATCAGGCACATCATTATGCATGCTCGATTGTTGTTCTGGCGCTAGGTTAAAGCCTTTCCAGTCTTCGCCGCCGACTTCAAGCATGGCGTCAATATCTAACCCTGCGCTATCAATCGAAGTTGCGTCCAATGGCTTATCGAACATGTTGTCGACAGAGTCTTGAACATCTTCAGAAAGCAACTCAGCTAATGCTGTCTCATCAAAGTCATCAAAGCCTTCTAGTGGCTCGTCTTGAACCGCTGCAGGCGTTGAGTTTGGCTCTGAAGCCGCGCTCAGTGATTGTTCTGGCTGTGCAAAACCAGCCGGTTCAGAGTCTTCAGCATTCGAGAAATCATCAGCCTGACTATAGCTCTGCGGATTTGAGAACAGATCATGCAACGCATCTTGCTCTTCGCCTTGTGGGCTGAAAGAAGTCAGTGGTGTTGGCTTCTCAGCAAACGCATCAGAGATGGCTTCATCTTCACCATATTCCGGTAAATCAAACTCATCGAACTCTACGCCTTGGGCTTCCGCCACCGGCTCGGCATTGCTTTGCTCAATATCATCTAAAACAGAGTCTGCTTTTGCGCTTTCTTCATCGTACTCCGGAAGATCAAGGTCATCGAACTCGAACTTCTCTGTGTCAGGCGCTAAGTCTTGCTCTAACTGTGCTTCATCTGGTTCACTCACCACTTCCGCTAACGCATCGTCTTCACCAAACTCTGGTAGTTCGAAGTCATCAAGCGAGAATTCTTCTTCGCTTTCTGGTTTCGCAGTTTCAACTTGTGGTGCAGCATCTAACTGAGGCTCAGCGGTAGGTTGCGATTCAACACTTGATTGAGAGTCTATAGCAGGCGTTGCTGGCTCTGTTGTTGATTCAGCATCAGCTTCCGCTAGTGCGTCTTCTTCACTAAACTCTGGTAAGTCGAAATCATCAAACGAAAACTCTTCGTCGTCTTGCGCCTGAGCTATAACTTGGGCTTCAGTTTGAGGCTCAACACTTGGTTGAGCATCAATAGCTGGCGTTACTGGTTCTGGTGTTGATTCAGCATCAGCTTCCGCTAGTGCATCTTCTTCATTAAACTCTGGCAATTCGAAGTCATCAAACGAGAATTCTTCTTCGCCTTCTTGTCCTAGAACTTCAGCTTGTTCTGCTACTTCCGCTTGTGGTGTAGCTTCAACTTTCGGTTCAGCGACAGGTGTCACTAGCTCTGGTGTTACGTCAGTTTCCGCTAATGCTTCTGGTTCAGACGCCTCATCTTCAATCAGCCAATCATCGTCTTCTGGCACACCAAATTCATTTGGAATGATCTCTGGCATGTTTGCAGCACGAACTGGCTCTGGCTCTGGCTCTGGCTCTGGCTCTGGCTCTGGCTCTGGCTCTGGCTCTGGCAAGGATTCAACGACATCTTCAAGCTGATCGCTACCTTGGATTTTCGGTTCAAAGTCAAAATCAGAGTCAATGTTCGCTGGCGACTCTACATCGTCGATGGCTTCAGCTAACCAGTCTTCAACCGTTTCTTCTTCATCTTCAGAGATATCGTTCAAAGACGATGGCGAAGCTTGCTCTTGTACGTCGGCTTCTTTCGGCTCTGGTTCTTGTTGTGCGGTTTCTTCTTTAACTCGCTCTTCAAAATCTGGTTTGTCAAAATCAGAATTCTCAGATAACAGCGAGTCGATATCCAGTTCATCATCTTCAACCGATGATGCGGTTTCTTGCGCTGATACTTCGTCGCTGTCTAAAAGAGACGCTTGCTCTGGTTCAACCGTATTGTCAATTGATGGTTCAACAGGCTCTTCTATTGCTGGCAACAAATCATTGTCATCAGAAGTCATTAACTCATCAATCAACGCTTCGTCTGTTGTTTCTAGCGAGTCATCAAGCAAAGCATCCGTTGCCGGTGCGACACCGAACAAATCATCGATAAAACCATCACGATTAAAGGCTTCATCATTTTCTGGCTTAATGTCAGAACTTTCTTGAGTCATTTCAGAATCTAACGATTCATCAGTAACGACTTCAGGTTGTGGTGTTTCACTAATGTCCGGATCTTGCTCAGGCTCACCTTCAGAGGTTAACGGAGTAAGCTCAACGTCTGAGTCCTTTTCAGGCTCCTCATTGGCGTTGTCCAAACCAAAGGCTGCGTCTAACTCTTTATCAAACGTCTTATCTTCAGATTCAAGCTCGTCTTCAATGCCACTTGTCAGTAAGTCATCAAATGGGTCTAGAGATTCTGATTTTGATGCATCCGCTAAAAGCTCATCATCTGACAATTCACTATCAAGGAAATCATCCAATAAGTCGGTACTTTCGGCGTCGAGTTCGAAATCATCCTCGTCAGAGTCACCTATTAATTCATCCAAGGTTTCCGTGCTGTCTTCTGCGATGTTGAGGTCATCATCGGTCGATAAACCAGAAAGCTCTTCAAGCTCAGACAGAGAATCAAAGCCAAGAGGTTCGCTTTCAGACTCATCATCCGAATCGTCCCCTAGCATCTCATCAAGAAGGTCTGTCGACTTACTTAGGTCTACGTCATCGCCTGCCAGTTGCTCATCAAGCAGATCAACGCTGTCTTGAGGTTCTTCATTTACGATGGGCTTATCGAACTGAGACAGAATGTTTTCGATATCATCATCAGACGCCAAACCACTGTTTAGGTTAGTGGCAATCTCATCGTCGCTATCGAGGTTGAAAGGGTCATTCGCTTGATCGTTCTGAGCAGCAACTTGGGCAAAGATGTCATCAATATCATCATTCGCTGTCGGTGAAGCTGGCTCAGGGGACTGTTGTTCAGAGATTAGAGCATCAATATCAAAATCGTCATTGCTCAAATCAACAGGCTTAGTCTCACTTTGTTGCTCAGAGATAAGCGCATCGATGTCAAAATCATCGCTTGCTGGTGTTTCAGTGCTAGAAGGCGAATCACTTTGCTCTTCCGAAATCAGAGCATCAATATCGAAGCTATCATCATCTTCGTCATCAAGAGCAAACAGATCATCTAATAAAGATTGGTCTAGCTCGTTGGAACCGAGATCTTCAGTTTCAGACTCTTGAGATAGTAAAGCTTCAATGTCATCAGCAGACATTGCGTTATCATCAGAAAGATCAAAGTCGACATCATCAGTATCGACGGCGCTTTCCGCTGTTTTGTCTAGCGCACGTTCCATCTCTTCAAGGCCAAGCGCTTTCTCTTCGCCATTAACACTAATGCCGTTGCTGCTGTCTAAATCTAGATCGTCGAAGTTGGTGTCTAAATCACCGTTTTCGCCAATGCTCGCAAATGGGTCATCATCTTCACCGTCGAGATTGAAATCGAGATCAGATTCATCCAATCCTGCAAATACATCATCTTCTTCAGCAAGAGCTTGGTCGTCAAACAACTTATTGGTATCGTCTTCAGTGCCAAACAGGTCATCGTCTAAAGAGAGCTCGTTAAGGTCGTCCATCTCGTCGCCCAGTGTAATAGGCGCGACGCTGCTTGGTTCAGGCTGAATCGGTTGTTCTTGAGTGTTTTGCTGTTGTTCTTCATTTTTAGAACGACGGCCTATCAGCATCACGATGATCAAGCCAAGTAGAAGACCCGGAATAATCGCAAGAGCCGCAACTAACCAACCATTAGATAACAGTTCATCCATGGCACTTGGGGCCATTTTTTCAATTTCGGCGTTCTTTCTACGCTCTTCATCAAGCAGCTTTTCCACTTCGCTACGAATGCGGTCTTCATCACCGAGCTCTGTTTTTAGCTCATCCACTTCCGATTGAACATTCGATAACATCAAACGAAGTTGGTGATTTTTCTCTTCAAGTGACAGCAGTTCAGTTTCTGAAAGCTCTAGCTGCTTCTCTAACTTGTTCATCTCTTGGGTTGGTGCAGATTGAGCTAGAGATGATTGAGTTGGAGACAATGGCTTTTTAGCAGTTTCAGTAGTGCTTACTTGCTTAGCAGGAGTAACATTTTTTGCATCAGAACTCGGCGCTTTGGGTTTTGAAGCGACAGGCTTACTTGCAGGAGCATCAAGCTTAGCAAGATGTGAGTTCATGATGTTGATAGCTTGCTGCGTCGAGCTTGCACGTGCTTGCTCTAAAGAAGGCACGCGTAGATTGCTCGCAGGCAGCAGGCTATGGATATTCTGGTTTTCAAACGCTTGTGGGTTTAAGCGATAAATAGCCAACAGAGTTTGTTGGACTGAAACGGAGTTATCAGGGCGTAACTTTGAGGCAATAGACCACAATGTTTCTGAGCCGCGAGTTGGACCATAGAAACGTGAAGGCTCAGCGCTATTTGATTGCGCTCTTTGAAGTGGTTCTGAAAACGTAGGCGCTGATTGTATCTGGCCATTAGGCCCTACAACTCGAATGGAATCTGCACGAACAACGGAAATCTGAGTCGCAATGATAAAGGCAAAAGGCATTAACCACGGCTTGAAAATTTGAAACATAAAAGGCTCAGCTAGGTGCTTAAATTCGGAAAAGTGATGATCTATTAAATATATCGGATAAATGACGTAAAACTATAGAGATGAAAACAAAAAATGTGTTGCAGCAACAATATTCGCAGCAATTTCACACAATTTGACTAACAATATTTTTAATCGATTAAAAAAGCCCCACTAAAGAGTGAGGCTTTTTTATCAAAGCAATAAAGCTTAGAAGTAATCGCGAATCAGAACTTCAGCGATTTGAACTGCGTTTGTTGCTGCGCCTTTACGAACGTTATCAGCGACAACCCACATGTTTACGCCACTGTGATGGCTGATGTCGTTACGAATACGACCAACCATTACGTGGTCTTTACCACCTGCATCACGAACTTGAGTTGGGAAGTCTAGCGCTTGGAATACTTCAACACCTTCTGTGTTCTCTAGAAGCTGAACCACTTGCTCTGCACCGATTGGTGCGCGAGTTTCAATGTGTAGAGATTCTGCGTGACCGTAAAATACTGGTACGCGGACACAAGTCGGGTTCACTGTGATTGAAGAGTCAGCAAAGATTTTTTGAGTTTCCCAAACCATCTTCATCTCTTCACGCGTGTAGCCGTTCTCTGTAAATTCATCGATTTGAGGAATACAGTTGAAAGCGATTTGTTGTGAGAACGCTGAGTTTTCAGCTGGCATACCGTTAAGAAGCTTAGCCGTTTGACCCGCTAGCTCATCGATACCTGGCTTACCTGCACCAGACACAGATTGGTAAGTTGAAACGTTAATACGCTCAAGGCCCACTTCATCGTGAATTGGTTTTAGCGCTACTACCATTTGGATAGTCGAGCAGTTAGGGTTCGCGATGATGTTACGGTTACGGAACTCAGCAATCGCTTCAGGGTTCACTTCAGGCACAACCAGAGGAACATCGTATTCGTAACGGAAGCGTGATGTGTTATCGATGACAACCACACCTTCATCAGCCGCAATTGGAGCCCAACGCTCTGAAAGCTCGCTACCTGCAGAGAAAAACGCAATATGTACTTGAGACCAATCGAAGTCTTCTACGTTTTGTACTTGTATTGTTTTGCCGTTAAAACGGGAAGTTTTGCCTTCACTACGTTCACTTGCTAGTAAGTGCATTTCACCGACAGGGAATTTACGCTCTTTAAGTACTTCAAGAATGGTTTCACCAACCGCACCAGTCGCACCTAAAATAGCAATATTAAATTCTTGGCTCATTGTTTCTCTCTTTTATAAAGTTGGCTTTACCATAAAACCGAGTTTAGATAACGGCGTTAAATTACAAGATTCGTCGCCCGTTAACTCGACTGCACTGTACTCTCTGCGGTCCCAATATTCTTTACGCATCTTGTCAAAAGAACCCGGCGTAACGATATTGCGACGGAATAAGGCGTCGTCTTTGCGCACATCATAGATCAACTGAATCAAATTGTGCAGTGTTGCTTCATCCCAAGCTCTATCTAATTTCATTTGAGGTACAGGCGCTGTCGGCAATAAGTCGCTTGCATACGCACGCTGTTCAGTACCTAAAAATTCACAATAACTGTTGAAGATCATCGTGGTACCACGCGCTTTACCTTCTAAACCGTAGCCCGCTACGTGAGGCGTTGCAAAAGCGAGTAACGGAAGAAGCTCAAAGTCGACTTCAGGTTCAAACTCAAACACATCAAGCACTGCAGTGAAACCATCGGCTTTTTGCAGGCGAGCTTTTAGCGCTTGGTTATCAACCACAGGACCGCGAGCTGCATTAATCAGGATTTGATCAGCACGTAAGTTGTTCAGCACTTGCTCACTGATCAAGTGATGCGTTGGATACTGACCCGTCTTAGTGATTGGCGTGTGTAATGTAATAACGTCTGATTGTTCAAGCAAAGTCTCTAACTCAGTAAATTCGCGAGTATCACCCTCTTGCTGTTTTAGAGGGTCGTTCAGCAGAACTTTGATACCAATACCTTCAAGGCACTTCGCTAAGTAACTGCCCACTTGACCACAGCCGATAATACCAACCGTTTTATCAAAAACAGAAAAGCCTTGTTGCTGCGCAAGCACCATCATCGCACTGAACGCGTACTCAGCAACACCCACCTTGTTACAACCAGGTGCCGCAGTAAAGAAAATGCCACGCTCTTTCATCAACTCTTGGTCAACGTGATCCATGCCAGCCGTCGCAGTACCAACAAACTTCAGCTTATTGGCTTTGCTGATCAATGACTCGTTTACCTTGGTAACAGAGCGAATCATCAATGCATCTACGTCAACTAGGTCGTCAGCTGTTAATGTGCGACCAGACTTCATTGTCACTTCCCCTAGCTGGCTAAAAAGCGCTTCAGCGTAAGGCATATTTTCGTCGATTAAGATTTTCATTTGGCGAGTACTTTTGTTGGGGTCTATCGACCTAAATGTGAATTGAAATGATTGTGCAAAATTCCACACACGGTGTCGAGTAGCAATTGGAATACATTATAAATAAAGGACTGAATCACCTAACCTTGGCAGACAAGAACCGAAACCAGAGTGAACACCCAAGATCAAACGGCTAAAACGAAAAATGCCCGATTGAATAAACAATCGGGCAAACATCCAGAACAAAAGGATCCTATCTCGCTCTCCAGGAGACAGAGTCTTGCGTCTGTTCAACCAGTACTAACCAAAGTCAGTACTGGTCAAGCTCTGGAAACCTTTCAATCTCTAAACCCAGATTTAAAAACTATGTTCAAAAAACACGTTTACCAACCTGCGTCTAAAAACTTTGTTCTGATGGTCATTATTACTGGGTGACCTGTGCGTGTTGAATCGGCACTAGCGCAACCCTTTAACGATTAACCTTGTCTCTGTAACTCAAGCTTAAGTTAAGCTTGGTACTTTTTGATTACTAGCGTTGCGTTCGTACCGCCGAAACCAAAACTGTTAGACATAACTGTAGTTAGCTCTTGATCACGAGCTTCAGTTACGATGTCTAGGCCAGCAGCAGCTTCGTCTAGGTTCGAAACGTTAATGCTTGGAGCGATAAAGCCGTTATCTAGCATTAGCGTTGAGTAAATAGCTTCGTGTACGCCAGCAGCACCTAGAGCGTGACCTGTCATCGCTTTAGTTGCAGAAATTGCTGGGCTGTTGCCACCGCCATTGCCTTGAGAGAAAACTTCTTGGATAGCGCCTAGCTCTTTAACGTCGCCAACTGGAGTTGAAGTACCGTGAGTGTTCACGTAATCAACGCCATCAACGTTTTGCATCGCCATCTTCATACAACGAACCGCACCTTCACCAGAAGGAGCAACCATGTCGTAGCCATCTGAAGTTGCGCCGTAGCCTACGATTTCACCGTAGATTTTTGCGCCACGAGCAACAGCGTGCTCAAGCTCTTCGATAACTAACATGCCGCCGCCACCAGAGATAACGAAACCATCACGGTCTGCATCGTAGGTACGAGAAGCCAGCTCTGGCGTATCGTTGTACTTAGTAGAAAGTGCGCCCATTGCGTCGAACATCATAGTCAGAGACCAATCCAGTTCTTCACCGCCACCAGCGAATACAACGTCTTGCTTACCAAGTTGGATAAGCTCCATTGCGTGACCAATACAGTGTGCAGATGTCGCACATGCAGAGCTCATAGAGTAGTTCACACCACGGATTTTGAAAGGAGTTGCTAGACAAGCAGAAACCGTAGAAGCCATTGTACGTGGAACCATGTATGGACCAACGCGCTTCACGCCTTTCTCACGGATGATGTCTACCGCGTTTACTTGGTTTAGAGATGAAGCACCACCTGAACCCGCAACGATACCCGTGCGGTCATTAGATACTTGATCTTCAGTTAAGCCAGAATCAGCAATTGCTTGCTCCATTGAAAGATAAGCGAATGCCGCTGCATCACCCATAAAGCGCATTTTTTTGCGATCGATATGGTCAGCAGGGTTCATTTTTAGGTTACCCCATACTTGAGAGCGCAAGCCATTTTCCTTGAACTGCTCTGAAGCGGTAATACCAGATTTACCCTCTTTCAGTGATGCTAAAACTTCTTCGACGTTGTTACCGATACTTGAAACAATACCCATACCGGTGATTACGACTCGTTTCATGTGACATTCCTATAATTCTAAATTCAGCTAGATGATAACTAAGAAGCCTAACAAAAGTGGTCAGCTTTCCTAGAAATTCGTACAATCCCTACCAACATATCGCTTCAAATCACAAAATGATAGATTTTATGACTTCAATTACTAATGCAGAACTGGAATGGAATGAGTCTGGCACGCCAGTTTCAGACCAATTTGACGACGTTTACTTCTCCAATGTTAACGGTTTAGAAGAAACTCGCTACGTCTTTTTAAAGCAAAACCACCTTCCAGAGCGTTGGCTTGAACATGAACAACGCCGCTTTGTGATTGCTGAAACCGGCTTTGGCACAGGTTTGAACTTTCTTGCAGTTTGGCAATGGTTCGATGCTTTTCTTAAAGATAACCCACAAGCGATGACCAAAGAGTTACATTTCATCAGTTTTGAAAAATATCCTTTAAATAAAGAGGATCTCATCAAAGCACACCAATCGTGGCCAGAATTAGCCGAGTATGCGACGCAACTCCAAGAACACTACCCTATTGCTCTACCTGAATGTCACCGCATTGTGCTGGGCGACGGTGCAATCACGCTTGATTTGTGGTTTGGCGATATTAAAGATTGCATGCCCAACGTACCAACCCCGCGTGAAGGTTTGGTTGATGCTTGGTTCTTAGACGGTTTTGCTCCGAGCAAGAACCCAGAGATGTGGAATCAAAACCTATTCAACGGCATGGCTAAGCTCGCTAAGCAAGATTGTAGCTGCGCCACCTTCACCGCTGCTGGCTTTGTTCGCCGTGGCTTAATAGAAGCTGGCTTTGAAATGAAAAAGGTCAAAGGCTTTGGTACTAAGCGAGAAATGATCGCCGGCCGACTTGGCGAAAAGCACGCTCACACCAACATCAAACCTTGGTATGGCCTCGCTCAACACACTGAATCCCAAGACATTGCGATCATTGGTGGTGGTGTCGCCAGTGCTGCATTAGCCAAAACGCTAAGCCGTCGTGGTAAAAACATCACCCTTTATTGTGAACATCCACAAGCTGCGGGCAATGCCTCAGGTAACAACCAAGGTGCGATTTACCCGCTATTAAGCGAAGCGACCTCGAACGTGTCTCGCGTGTTTGGCCCGGGGTTACTGTTTGCTCGTCAATTTATTAATCAAGCGGCTCAGTCTATTCAATTTGATCACAGCTTGTGTGGCGTGAACATCTTGATGTGGGATCAAGGCTCCACTAAAAAGCTCAACCGCATGTTGGAAGGCAACTTCCACACCGACCTGATTCAGCGTTTATCGCCAGAGCAAGCCAACGAAAAGATTGGCTTACCCGTCGATAAAGAGAGTGTTTACTTTCCGCTGGGTGGTTGGTTAAGCCCTCTTCAACTGACTCAAGGCTTGATTGGCAAGCTAGAAGAGAGCAACCAAGTGAGCGCACACTATCAACATCAAGTAACGCAACTTGAGTGGCTCGAAGCTGAAAAACAATGGTTACTGACGATTGAGGCACCTCAAGGTGAGATTCAAACTAAGCACGACCAAGTAGTTGTCGCAAACGGACACAAGTTCACTCAGTTTGAACAAACTCAGCCAGTACCACTGACTCCGGTTAAAGGCCAAGTGAGCCATATTCCGACCACGGAAAATCTCAGCCAGCTAAAAACCGTGTTGTGCTTTGATGGCTATTTGACGCCACAGAACCCCAACAATGGTCATCACTGTATTGGTGCGAACTACGACAAAACCAATATCGACCAAGAATTTGATATTGAGGTTCAGCAGCACAATGGCGAGCGCCTACATGGGTCACTACCAGACCAAGCATGGACAAAAGATGTCGATACCAGTGACAACTTAGCGCGCCAAGGTATCCGAAGCGTAAGCCGTGACCACCTTCCGTTTGTCGGAAACGTTGGTGACTTTGAAGCCATTAAGGAGCAGTACCAAGATCTCCACAACTTCAACCCGCAGCGTGACTCGGTTGAGGATGTAGAAACGGTAACAAGCTTCCCTAACCTTTATTGCTTTATCGGACTGGGTTCACGTGGTTTGAGCTCTGCACCATTATTGGCTGAAGTATTAGCATCACAGATCTGTGGCGATCCGCTGCCCTTGCCTGTTGATGTGCTTGAGGCGATTCACCCAAGTCGAATGTGGGTACGCAGACTGCGTAAAGGTAAGGCATTAACGGCTGGATGGGTTGCTGACAAGCATTCTAAATCAAAGCCGTAGTTTCTAGTTCAGCTATTTTGAACATCTGAAATTTCTGAATATCTGAAACTAATAAGTTAAAAGCTAAAAAGCCCGAGTTCATTGTGTCGCTCGGGCTTTTTGTTATTCGTGTTGCTCTAAACTGATGTTCTAAACGAAGCTGTATTTACAGCTTAGCAACCGCGTCTTTAATCTGTAGAACGATCTCTTCGTTGCTGATAGAACCAGATTCAAAATCAAAGTTATCGTAGAAGCTTGGTACTGAAACTGACGCTTGCACGTTGCCACCGAAGTAAGGTGCAGAACCTGTCGCTGCACCAAGTACCGTTTGTGCGCCACCAGGGCCCGGTGAAGTCGCTAGGTAAACCGCCGGCTTCTCGCCAAACACTGAACGCTCAATACGTGTCGCCCAGTCAAATAGGTTTTTATACGCTGCTGGGTAGTGACCATTGTGTTCTGCGAACGAAATAACAAACGCATCAGCTTCAGCTAGGTCGCGTAGGAATGCTTGAGCACCTTCCGCTTGGCCAATCTCTTTTTCAGTGTCTTCACTGAACATAGGAACATTGTAATCGTTGATGTCTAGGACTTTTACTTCAGCACCTTCAATCAAGTTTGCTGCGTAAGTTGCTAGTGTTTTGTTGATTGAGGTAGAACTTGTGCTTGCGCCAAATGCGATAACTTTCATGATGTGACCTTTCTGTAATTCCGTTAAGTGGGATTAGAATAACGTAGTAAGAAAATGTAACCATCACAAGAAATGAACGGACTCATTCAAAAATTTCGAACGAGTCTCAAATAAACCAGTTCGCTCAGCAAAATGGGAAAGGAAGGGACTGAGCGGATAGTATTAATACATCGAGATTAAGCTTGGTTTTGTAGCTCAACCCAAAGGTCATTAACGATAGTGCGGTCTGCTGGTGTTAGTTCAGAGCGAGCGTCGTCTAGGCTCTGTTCAATACGAGCTTTTACTTCAGCCACATCTTCAATGCCTTCTTCTTCACATGAAGCCACTGAAAGAGAAATATGACCACGTAAGTAACCACCAGCAAACAGTTCATCGTCTGATGCGTTTTCAATGCGAGCATCAATTACTTCAAGTAGTTTTTCTTCAAATTCGATAATCATAATATTCTCTTATTTCACAATAAATTGGCTAGCACATAAAGGTTCTACATCGTAGAAGCTGCGTAATGCTTCAGAGAGCATTTTCACGCGAGGCGGAAAGCCTACTTCAAAGATACCCATAACTTCGCTATGTACTTTATTCATAAAGGCCAAACGATCTGGCTCAAAATCGCCGTGTAGATTGTCACAGCTGACATTAAAAGGAAAGCCTGCGCTCATCGCAATGATCCATTCATACGCTTGTGGGCGAATTTCTACTTTTTCAAACTCAGCTTGAACCGATTCCGTTCGACCGTCAGGTTCATACCAATAGCCAAAATCTTCCAGTAAACGACGCTCAGGCCCAGCAACGCACCAGTGTGCGATCTCATGGAGTGCAGAGGCGTAAAAGCCACGTGCGAACACGATTCGATGGTGTGGGATAGTATCATCAGCAGGCAAATAGATCGGCTCATCAGCCCCTAGCTCTAGTTTGGTATTAAAGCTTTCAAAAAAGGTCTGATTGAAGATATCGATAATGTCTGAGTATTGGTGTGTCATAAAATCAAATTTAAGTAAAAATAACTGGGGCATTTTGCTTTTTTTTAAGCGCTCGGTAAAGCCCTATCAAGCGTAATGACATCGGGTTCGCCATTATACTTTGCAGTGACAATCGATTGCCATTCCCAGATTACACCACTTTAAGGTGAATGATTAGTTTAGCTAATCTGAAACGCCCATTCACGGTACAAATATTCATTCGTCAACAAGCATTTTTACTACTACACTCGCGCTTCATTTTATATCCCTAAGGCCTATAAGACTCGAGTTTATAGACCTAAATTATAGAGCTACAGCAATGCTACTAAGTGTTTTGTATATCATTGGCATCACGGCAGAAGCCATGACCGGCGCTCTCAGTGCAGGCAAACAAAAAATGGATTGGTTTGGTGTAATGTTGGTTGCGAGCGCAACGGCAATTGGCGGCGGTACAGTACGCGATATCTTACTTGGCCATTACCCTTTAGGTTGGGTTGAAAACCCTCAGTATCTGGCCATCACCTGTATAGCAGGTGTTATTACAACCGGGTTGGCGAAATGGGTTATCAAGCTAAAAGGTTTGTTTATTCGCTTGGATGCCTTAGGCCTAATCGTATTCAGTATCATTGGTACCAAAGTAGCGATGACCATGGGTCTGCACCCGATGATTTGCATGGTATCGGCATTAGTGACAGGTGTCTTTGGTGGTTTGTTACGTGACCTTATCTGTCGTCAAACACCATTGGTGTTACATGAAGAGCTGTATGCCTCTGTCGCACTTGTCGCTTCAGGTTTGTACCTAGGTTTGCTTGAGCTTGGCATCAACGACGTCACGGCGACAATTGTGACGCTTGTAGTTGGTTACTTGCTGCGCATGGCGGCTGTAAGATTCAAATGGAGTTTGCCTTCGTTCCAGCTTGATCCTGAAAGTTCAGTGCATTAATGGATTAAGAGCCTTAAGCTGCTAGCTGTCTTTAATGACGATAGTCGCTAACCGGACGAATAATCCTGCTAATGTGAAAAAGGGTTACTTCATTACGAAGCAACCCTTTTTTGTTTCTACCAATTCTATTCTAAATAAAAAGAAGCAGAATTAGATTTGTGGTGTTTCAGTTGTCACACCAAAGTTTTGACCACGATGACGTAGCAAGTGGTCAAGCAGCACGATAGCCAGCATTGCTTCTGCAATAGGTACCGCACGGATGCCAACACATGGATCGTGACGACCTTTCGTGATTAGCTGCGTTGCTTCACCATCTTTCGTGATTGTGTCACCAGGTACAGTGATGCTTGATGTTGGTTTAAGCGCAATGCTTGCCACAATATCTTGACCAGTAGAGATACCACCTAAGATACCGCCAGCATGATTGCTGCTGAAACCTTCTGGAGTTAATGGGTCACGGTGTTCACTACCGCGTTGATTAACAACATCGAAGCCATCACCAATCTCAACACCTTTCACAGCGTTAATGCTCATTAGAGCGTGCGCGATGTCAGCATCTAGACGATCAAAGATTGGCTCACCAAGGCCTACTGGCACTTTAGTCGCAACCACTTGAATCTTCGCACCGATCGAGTTGCCTTCTTTTAGCAAGTCACGAATCAGTTGATCAAATTCTGGTACTTTGTCGGCATCTGGACAGAAGAAAGCGTTGTTTTCAATCTCGTTCCAATCCACTTTATCAATTGAGATATCACCCATTTGAGAAAGGTAAGCTTGGATTTCAACACCAAATTCTTGTTTTAGGTATTTCTTCGCAATTGCACCTGCAGCAACACGCATTGCAGTTTCACGAGCTGAAGAACGACCACCACCTCGGTAATCACGCACACCGTACTTTTGATGGTACGTATAGTCAGCGTGGCCAGGGCGGAACTTGTCTTTAATTTCGGAATAGTCTTTAGAGCGTTGGTCTGTATTTTCAATCAATAGACCAATAGAAGTACCCGTAGTTTGGCCTTCAAATACACCTGATAAGATTTTCACTTCATCCGCTTCACGACGAGCCGTTGTATAGCGAGAAGTACCAGGGCGACGACGATCCAAATCTCTTTGAAGGTCTGCTTCGGTAATTTCTAATCCTGGTGGGCACCCATCTACGATACATCCTAGTGCGATACCGTGACTCTCTCCGAATGTGGTCACTCGAAAGTGTTGTCCGATACTGTTTCCTGCCATTGCTTCCTCTAAATCAGCCATCAATCAGAAGGTTTGATTCCTAAACCGACTGGCTAATAGCTTTACTTGTCTATTCTTCGTGAATTCATAGTGGCTTTATTACCAAATGATGTAAACCCCAAAAAACGAACAATTTTAACTTTCTATTACATAAGCCGAATGAAACGAATAACAGAAGAAAATGAGTCGCGCTTGAAAAGAAGTGTTTTATGATATGTAAAATGCAAAAAACCCGACAACTCGGAGAGTTATCGGGTTTCTTTAAATAATGGCACGCCCTGAAGGATTCGAATCTTTATATTAGGTTAATTTAAAATCCAGCAAGTGAGTGAGTGAGTTGGCATTACTATCAAACTCAATAGCAGCCTAGCATTAGAACTCAAAATTCTAATAAATAAAACAGTTCAAGTTAAACGCACCATTGGTGCAATGATAGTTACTTGTAACAGCATGCCCCTCATAATTCAGTATGTCGATTGGGACACTGAATTCAAGTTGCCTTAAATGAAATATTATTCAAAATTATGAATATTATTTCTTCCGCATAACTATTCACAATAACACAAGAACGAAGGAGTAAAGTCTAGTTCGAATCCTGTTGGTCGTAATCTAATCAGGAGATAAAGCCCTATCTGGCAGGGTAGATGTCACTGTTAAAATTTAACCAGTTTGGGCGATAAAGAGTAATTGTGTCTCGTATCTCAGTAGAAAGAAAAGAAGCTATATTGAAGAAGCTATTACCTCCCTATTCAATGTCAGTTAAAGAAGTGTCGGAAGAGGAAGGAATTAGCACTGCGACCCTGTATCATTGGCGCCAGCAACTCAGACGTTCAGGAGCCGCCGTGCCAAATAGCAACACTTCATCAGAGCAGTGGTCAGCTCAAACTAAACTTGCCATTGTCGCTGAAACCTACTCAATGACAGAAAGTGAACTCAGCCAATATTGTCGTGAAAAAGGTCTTTTTCCAGAGCAAATCCAAAGCTGGCGCAGCGAATGTATGCAAGGGTTTAAGTCGAGTAAAGAGCAGGAAGCTGAAGCAAAGAAGCAGGCTAAAGCTGACAAACTTGAAATCAAAGAGTTGAAGAAAGATTTACGACTCAAAGAAAAAGCACTCGCTGAAACGGCCGCTCTCTTGGTACTAAGAAAAAAGCTGAGAGCCTTTTACGGGGAAGAGCCAGAGGACGACTAACCTCAACCGATGAAAGGCAGACCATAGTGACTCTTATCCTTGAAGCGAAGCAATGCGGGTGTCGTTTAGAGCCAGCTTGCCATGAAGTTCAAATCGACTTTAGAACGTATCGTCGCTGGTATCAGCAAGGTGAAGTTCAAGCTGACAAAAGGCCAATATGCCTCAGACCTGAGCCTGCTAACAAGCTGTCGCAGGAAGAGCGTGATGCGATAATCGAGGTGTGTAACCGCTCTGAGTTTGCAAGCTTGCCTCCAACTCAAATCGCCCCGACACTGCTTGATAGAGGTGAGTATATCGCCTCTGAGTCGAGCTACTACCGAGTGTTGAGTACGCAGGGGCAACTTCACAAACGAGGTCGTCAGCGGAGCAGACAGAAGCAAGCGAAGCCAACCAGTTACACAGCGACGGACTCGAACCAAGTCTATACGTGGGATATCACTTACTTACCTTCAAAAGTTCGAGGCCAACATTATTACCTGTATGTCATTGAGGACATCTACAGTCGAAAAATTGTTGGTTATGAAGTGTATGAGCATGAATGCGGTGAGCTGGCGTCACAACTTCTGCAACGAACGTTGATGCGAGAGCAGTGCTTCAATCAAGCTCTGGTTCTTCACTCCGATAATGGTGCGCCGATGAAGTCGTTGACGTTCAAAGCCAAAATGGAAGAGTTAGGTATTACTTCATCGTATAGTCGCCCAAGAGTCAGTGATGATAACCCGTATGTTGAGTCATTGTTCCGCACGGTAAAGTACATGCCAAGCTGGCCAACGAAGGGCTTTGAAACAATCGATAGTAGCCAAAGTTGGGTTGAAGCCTTCGTACGCTGGTACAACACCGAGCACAAGCACAGTCAGCTAAATTACGTCACGCCTTCAGAGCGTCACAATGGAAAAGATAAAGAGATCTTGAAGCGTCGTGTAGAGGTATTGCTCGCTGCAAAACAGCGAAAGCCTGAGCGGTGGTCTGGTGATATCAGGAACTGTGCGCCTGTTGGTGACGTTCACCTAAATCCAGAAAGAGAAGCTGCTTAATAAGTAAGCAAATGATGACAACTACCTTGAAAAACACCGAAAGAGTCATCTAGGGCGTGTTGATCTTTCGTGAGTGTTTTTTGAACAGCATGGTAAAGAGTTAT
>NZ_JBFSUR010000032.1:0-68861 GCF_041467535.1 Vibrio sp. 10N.247.311.47 | reverse complement strand
TGCCTACATGGTCTGGAACTTTAACCTAGGTTCGGATTTGTACAAGGATGAAAACAGTAAGCTGCGAATGAACCTTGCGGTGAACAACTTGTTTGATGAGGACTATTACTTCCGCGGTATTGATACCAGCCCGGTTGGTCGTTATCCAGCACCAGGACGTTCTTACACTTTGGATCTGAATTATCAGTTCTAATACGTAATTTATTGAAAGTAATAACGAATAAAAGTCGCCAATACTCTTGGCGACTTTCACGGTTCTAGCGTTTAAGGAAAATTAAATATGGAAAACAACTCTCGCCTTTTGTTTTCGAATCAATTGATGCTGTCGAACGGACTGCTGTCACTCAATAAGCAGTTTTTATTCAGCAGGATAGCGATAACCTTAGCTTTGTTGGTTTTAAGCTTGTTTTCATTCTCCAGTTCAGCACAAACCAGGGTCATACAAGATGAGCAGGGTCAGTTTGAGATAGCGACTACTCCGCAACGTATTGTGGTGTTGGAGTTCTCATTTGTAGATGCGCTAGCTGCGGTGGGGGTTTCTCCTGTTGGTGTTGCTGATGACAATGATGCTTCGCGAGTGATTCCGGCGGTACGCGAATTGGTTCAACCATGGGAATCAGTTGGCATGCGTTCTCAGCCTAGCCTAGAAGCCATTGCGGTATTAAAGCCTGACCTGATCATTGCAGATGCAGAGCGTCATCGTACTGTCTATCAAGATCTACAACGCATCGCACCAACTCTGCTGCTCAAAAGCCGCGGCGAGACGTATCAAGAGAATTTGGAGTCTGCGCTCAAGATTGGCATCGCTCTCGACAAGCAATCGTCAATGGAACAACGAATTCAACAACATCAACACGCCATGGCTGAATTCAAAAGTCATTTCTCGCTCAAACAAACCGTCCAATTCGCTGTCGTGTCGGATAAAGGTATGTGGTTACATAGCCCTGCATCTTACGCAGGGGGCGTGCTGACCGCATTAGGTATTGCGAGCCCTATTGTGAAACCAACAGAGAAGGCATATTTACCAACCAGTTTTGAGTTGTTGTTGAAAACCAATCCGGATTGGTTGCTCCTTGGCGCTTACTCTCATCCTAATATTGTTGATGATTGGCAGAAAAATCCGTTATTCAATGTACTAACCTCTGCTAAAAATCAGCAAGTTGTAGAAGTGTCACCAGCACTTTGGTCATTGAATCGAGGCATGTTAGCGGCAGAACAAATGGCGAAAAATCTTGAGCAGATCTTGGACCCATCATGAGTACGATGTCGTTCTCTAAAAGTAAGCGATTCTGGCCAATACTGTCGTGGCGAGTCATATTATTTACGGCATTAGTGTCGTGTTTGGCACTGTCTGGTTACGCGGCCTCTATGACTGGGTGGTCTAATTTCTCTTTAACATTGAGTGACTTGATTCACTACTGGTTTGCGTTTGATGAAAGCAACATGACTCATCAAATATTGGCGACGCTAAGAGCGCCAAGAACTTGTGCTGGGCTATTGATTGGTGCGAGTTTGGCCGTCGCTGGGCTATTGATGCAAGGTTTGACGCGCAATCCACTCGCGTCTCCGTCGATTCTTGGCATTAACGCTGGCGCAGCCTGTTTTATGGCGTTAGCTGCAATAGGCATACCTGTGGTTAGTGATTTAAACCCAATCCTTAATGCGGTTCTTGGTGCATTGCTAAGCGGCGGTGCCGTTATGCTCCTCGGTGGTTTTTTCTCCGAACGTTCTCATCCGTTACGTTTGGTTCTCGCGGGTATCGCCATTACTGCGTTATTGCTCGGACTGACACGAGCGGCGCTGATTCTTGCTGACGACATGGCTTATAGCGTCTTGCATTGGCTTACTGGCTCACTGTCTAGTGTGGATGATGAGCAATGGCAACAGCTTTGGCCGCCTGTAGTGATTGGTTTGGTGTTGGCAATGAGTCTTGCCCGCAACCTCAACTTACTGGCACTTGGCGAAGAAGTTGCAGTGGGGTTGGGCAGCAACATCAGGTTTACTCGCCTCGTGAGTGGACTGACGATCGTGTTGCTTGCCGGAGCAAGCGTCGCTATCGCAGGGCCAATTGGCTTTGTTGGATTGTTAGTGCCTCATTTGGTTCGACCTATTGTTGGGCACAATTATCATTTACTGATTCCTATTTCAGCATTGGCAGGCGCAGCATTAGTGTCTTGGTCAGATGCACTGTCGCGAGCGATTGCTTTCCCGACTGAAACACCCGTTGGTGTTATTACTGCTTTGCTCGGAACACCTTGTTTTATTTTGATTGCGACGAGGAGATCTTAATGCACCATCACACTAAGATAATTTTGTTATCAGGGATTCTCATATTAGTGGCATCCGCAGGTTTGTTTGTCGGAGCAGCTTCGCTTTCTGTTTCTCAAGTCATCGAACATTTGGTCGCGTTTTCCAGCGACGACTTTGTTATCCATCAGTATCGGCTACCACGTATGTTGCTCGCGATAAGCGTGGGCGCAGGGTTAGGGCTTTCAGGGGTATTAGTGCAAGGCGTGATACGTAATCCGTTAGCATCGCCTGATCTTATGGGTATTAGCGCCGGGGCAGGCCTTGCTGCGACAGCGAGTTTAGTTTGGTTCCCCAATGCGCCAGTCAGTGTGCTTCCTGTTGTAGCTATGTTCGGTGGGGTATTGGCTGCAGGGCTGATTGCGGTATTGGCATGGTGGTCAAGGCCAACACCCGCCAAATTGGCGCTGATTGGTATTGCGGTGAGTGCGTTTCTGGCCAGTTGTATCGACTTCTTGCTGGTTACCAACCCGATCGAGATCAACACGGCTATGGTGTGGCTTACTGGCAGCCTTTGGGGACGAAACTGGCAGCAAGTCCCGTTTATTTGGAGCGTGCTGCTCTTGTTGTTACCCATGGCATTATGGTTGGCGTGGCGATTAGATGTGATGGGGCTTGGCGAGGAAAGTGCGACCACATTGGGCACTAATCCAAAACAGATTCAAGCTCTCGCGTTATTGGCCGCTGTATTGCTTGCCAGTGTTAGCGTTTCTGTTGCTGGAACGATCAGTTTTGTGGGTTTATTGGCACCTCACTTAGCACGCTTGTTGTTTGGGCATAATCATAAATTGTTAATCCCAGCATCTGCACTGGTGGGGGCAATTCTGGTTACCAGCGCTGATGGGTTGGCCAGAGGTCTACAACCACCTATTGAATTGCCAGCAGGCGTTCTCACGTCTGTGATTGGCGCGCCTTATTTCATCTTTCTTCTCTATCGTTATCGAGGTTGGTAACCATGCTTAAAACGCAGAATCTTTCCGTCGCGTACGGCAAACAAACGATCATACCGAACCTGTCGGTTTCTATCCCTAAGGGAAAAATCACCGCATTGATAGGACCTAACGGGTGCGGTAAATCTACCTTGTTAAAGACGTTAGTCAGAATTAACAAACCAGTGGCTGGAGAGGTGTTGTTTGAAGACAAACCGCTATCAAGCTATGGCGATAAAGCGCTTGCTCGTTCGTTGTCACTTCTTCCGCAAATCTTGGTAAGCCCTGAGGGGATCACGGTAAGAAAGTTGGTCGAATATGGCCGTTCGCCTTATGTGTCTCATTGGGGGAGGCTAGGGCAGGACGATCAAAGGATTGTCGAACAAGCTATGCGTGATACAGGTGTGCTTGAGTTTGCTGAAAAGCCTGTTGAGTCACTGTCTGGTGGCCAGCGTCAAAGAGCATGGATTGCGATGGTAATTGCACAAGATACGGACGTAGTGATGTTGGATGAACCGACCACATACCTTGATATGTCTCACCAGGTGGAATTAATGAACCTGATGCAACAGATGAATGCCAAAGGAAAAACGGTGGTTGTTGTGTTGCATGATCTTAACCAAGCCAGTCGTTACTGCGACCATCTAGTGGTTTTGGAAAAAGGGTGTTTAATAGTAGAAGGCTCGCCTGATGAGGTGATGACCGAAACTATGCTCAGTAACGTGTTTGATCTCAAAGCGAGCGTGTTTCGTGACCCTGTTTCAAATACACCAATGTGTGTCGCGATTTAGTTATCTGTTCTGAACAACGAGATCACCAAGGCACAAAGAACAGAACACAGGCAAGGAAGCCACATTAGATTAAGTCGTCTAAACTTAAGGTTTGTATGTAGTCAAAGTAGAACAGTTTGGGCTCTAAAGACGTTCTCGAAATAAATGCAAATTAGTGCTTTACCTCAACTTAACTTGAGGTATTAGGATATGCAACGTTGCTTACGAGAATACTTTAAGGAGAGAAGAATGATCCAACTTGAACATGTGAATTTAGTGGTAAAAGACATCCCAGAAATGCTGGTTTTCTATAAAGCGGCGTTCCCTCATTGGTATGTCCGTGACGAGGGAAAAGGGGAGTGGTCAGGTAAGCCACGTAACTGGCTGCATTTGGGTGACGAGTACCAATACATCGCAATAAGTGATCACGGTGAAGGTGAAAATAGAGATTTGGCAGGGCATTCTGTTGGTCTCGCACACTTCGCTTATGTGACCAATAATATCGAAAGCGTAACCAAGCGGCTTGTTGATGCAGGCTTCCCAATTGCCAAACCCGGTGCCGAAGAACCTTATCGTAAAAACGTCTACTTTGTGGATCCGGCCGGTTTTGAAATCGAGTTCGTTGAGTATTTGAGTGACGATCCAAAACTACGTAACGCTACAAGCTAGCCGTAATACGCCGCTTTATTAAAGTTGGTTAGCTGAATGAAAACGCGCTAGAGCATTTATAGAAAAGGGCATTGTGGAATAATCCGCAATGCCCTTTTTAGATCTATTTAATCGCTGATTAGCTAAATGGTATTCAGCTCTGTTATTTGGCTATCTACTTAGCTCTAAACGGCACCAACAGTTGTTTGCCAAACACATTGATAAGAGCACCCGTCACAATAAGGCCACCACCTAGGTAGGTCCAAACTGATGGAATCTCATTGAACACCCAAACACCTAATAGTGCTGAGAATACGATCTGAACGTATGAGTAAGCTGAAGCTTTACCTGCTGCTTGGGTTTGCATTGCTTTGGTCAAACCATATTGGCCGATCTGAGTGAAAATACCGACCAGAACCAGCATCATGGTTAAGAAAAGGCTAGGCCATACAAAGTCGTTCCAGATCAGGGCGGTCGATATTGGCAGAGCGACCAGTGGGAAGTAGAAGATGATCACCGAGCTGTCTTCAGTTTGGCTAAGCTTTCTTACAATCACATAAGCAATTGAGCTACCAAACGCGCCACACAACGCCAGCATAATACTGAATAGCGGCAACTCGCTGCTCGCGCTGCTGTTCATGCTTGGCTGTACCATTACCGATAATCCCGCTAGGCAGAATACAATGCATATCATGGTCGACTTTTGGACGCGTTCTTTCAGGAACAGTACGCCAAGTAACGCGGTAAAGACAGGATGCACGTATTGCAGAATGGTTGCTTCTGCTAATGGCAAAGTGGTCACAGCGTAGTAAACACACATCAAGGCTGCGGTACCAACAGCGCCACGAACAAACAACAGAGGTTTGTTGTTGCCCCAAATAGAAATACGTTTGCGCTTCACATCGATATAACTGATGATCAACGACACCAAAGCCCTTGCTGCAACAATTTCAAATACAGGTATGCCGTAATTGCTAACGTATTTCACACAAGCTGACATCAGTGCGAATCCAAAAGCGGAGAGGATCATGAATCGAACCCCAACAGGGATTTGTGAAAAAGAGAAAGAAGACATAAAAATATCAATAGGCTGAGGGAAAAGGAATCATAACTTAGTTTAGAAGAGCCGACCAAAGTCTTTGTCCTGTTCTATTACACCAAACCATTGATATTGCTGTGCGAGTACTTTCAGCAACTCGATCTCTTTTGTTGTCTCTTCTCTAAGCCATTCAATAAGGTCGTTGATGATAGGCGTGTGACTACGCTGGTGCATGAAGTAAGTCCAAGCACTGTGTTGGATTTTTGCATTTCTAGGGCAGTACAAGAAGCCTCGTTGGAGATCTTGTTGAACTAACAACAGATCCGTGACCGTAACCCCTTCACCGGATAGACAGGCACTGAGCGCCATATCTAAAGACAAGAAGCTGGTATTTCTGACAGGTTTCTTTGGTGGGAATTCAACATCGGCCAGCCACACTTTCCAGTCGTGATGATCTAAGGTTGGATGCAGCCTTGGCAAGGTTAAGATTGAATCAAGGTCGGTGTCTTTGGTGGTTAAACTAGTAGAGCAAACCGGCGCCATGAACTCTTCACGCAAGAAGGTAATGTCAGGTGCCTTGTCATAGCGTTTTTTGAAACGCGTGTGGAAGATCAGTAGATCATACTCACTACTATTAATCGATTCGTCTTCCTCAATCACAGGAACAATGACTATCTCATGATCTTGATAACGCTCGTTTAATTCCCGAACTTTGGAGATCAATACTCGCGTCGCGAAACTCAGAGTCGCTTTGATCACGATACGCTTCTGCTTGGGCTCACTCCAAGAGGCGATAACAGCTTCGATATTACCGTAGCTTTCTCGCAAAGCCACATACAAATCATGACCTTGTACCGTTAATTCTATGGCTCGATGCTTACGAATAACCAGTGATGCGTTTAACTCATCTTCAAGCTGTTTGATCTGTCGGCTGATCGCACTTTGTGTCACATGCAGCTCTTCGGCAGCCAGCGTAAAGCTCATCAGCCTTGCGGCAGCTTCAAAGGCTTTTAAGCCATTATGTGATGATGGCAAGCTAGGATATGGGGTCATAATTCGTTCGCATGAGTTTATGGAATGTTAGAGTCGCAAATTTATCAATTGAACGCCAGCCTCATCGATCGTATTTTGGGCGAAATTAACTGAGGCGCTCATGAAAAAAATACTCACTCTTGCATTCCCTTTGATCATTTCACAGCTGATCTCTATGGCGTTAGTCCTTACTGATGTTTGGATGATGTCGCGTATCAGTGTGTCAGCCCTTGCGGCTGGTGGCTTAGGTGCCTCAATCTACTTTTTCATCTTCATTATTGCGAGCAGCACCGTGGGTTGTGTCGCGAATTTGATTGCGATCGCTTATGGTCAGCGAGTAGCTCGCCCTGAGTTTGGTAATACTCAAATTAGATTGGCGGTGAAAGGCGCAACCATGTTGGCATTCGTGCTCAGCGTGACCTTAATGGCCAGCTTCTGGTTTGCTCCGTTGGTATTAGAAGCAGCCAAACAGCCACCAGAAGTGATCACTTTAGCCATGGAATATGTCCATGCTTTGAAGTGGGTAATGTTGCCTTCGCTTATCTTGTTGGTACTTCGTGGCTTAACCAGTGCGTTTGGCAACGTGCGCTCCATTCTTGTGATGTCGATTATCACCGTAATTCTGAATGTGCCAGTGAGCTACTTTCTCACCTTCCAATTAGACATGGGCTTAACAGGTTTAGGGCTTGGTACGGCTATCGCGGCATTTATCGTGATGGTTGGATATACGGTTTGGGTATTTAAGCGTGACGAGTTTAAGCAGTTCGCCCCTTGGCTAAATACAGAAGAGTATTCAATCAAGTTGATGAGCCCATTGTTGTTGATGGGTCTACCTATCGGCTTGGCTGCTTTACTTGAGCATGGCTTGATTTACGGTGGCACCTTGATGGCGGGCACGATCAGTATTGCTTCGTTAGCCTTGCACCAAATCTTGCTGCAATGTTTAAGCTTTACTTGGAACTTCAATTTTGGTTTCTCACAAGCTGCGGCGATTTTGGTTGGCCGTGATTTTGGCGCGGGTAACTACGAAGGAATAAAAAGAACCTCGATTCAAAGCTTCATATTGGTGTCGGTGTTGAGTGTGGCGTTGTCGGCCGTGTTCATTATATGGCCTGAGATGATCGCTTCTATCTTCAAGTTAGACGATGGCACGGGTGCTATGACTTCACTACTGGCTTCTGTGATTTGGGTCGTTGCTTTGTGCTTTATTGTTGATGCTTGGCAACTACTGGCGATTAACCTGCTAAGAGGCATGAAGATTGTCTCTATGCCAACCGTGATGACTGCCATCGGTTACTGGGTATTTGGCTTGCCTGCGGCTTGGTATTTGATGCCTAAGTTCGAATTGGCAGGGATTTGGGGCGGAATCGGTGTTGGCTTAGGCGTGACAGGTATTCTGCTGCTTATCCAATTGATGCATGTCATTCAAAAGAACAACCAATCTCCAGATTTGTCGAATCATGCTTATACGTGATTTGCTTGTGATGCTCGCCTTTACCATGGAACCTTGAACGATAAACGTTGTATTGCTGACCGAGAACTATCAATTACCAACAATGACCTATAAGCCCTAAATTGCGTACTTCGTAATTTAGACCTTGGTCTTACAGAAACCGAGCTAAAAGGTGACTAGAATGATTTGAGTTGCTCACCGTTTTATCAAGGAATACACAAATGGAAGTTGGATTGTTCTGGGCTGAAAAAGGAATGTTAGTGCTTGGCGCACTGTTTGTTTTGACGAGCATGATGCAGTACGGAAGACGCAGTAGCGATTGGAAAGGCGTGATTACGATGTTCTACAAGCGTATCCCAATGAACATCGCCGAATACAAATGGTATCGCCTGGGGATCGCGTTGTTGGTATTTGCTGTGATCATACGTTTCGCATTACTGATTTTATGGCCTTCATATCAGTTCTAGCTATTCACATTACGTCTCTTATCATGGCTACATAAAGCCGATAAATGAATGAGCAAACCGAGCCTTAATAAACTCACTTATTAAGGCTACCATTTCATAAACTAGCTCTATTGTTCTATCAAAAAGTGCTATTACTCTATAATGATGAACGGTTATTACCTTTGTAGCATATTGTTTTTCATGAAGAATAATGCCAGATAATAGCTCACCTGCTTGTTCCATCATTCTTACTAATAATCTACACATAAATTCATTCACCCCGTACCTGATATTATAATGTTCTGTTACACTCGTCCGAATTAGCTTTAATTTGTCGGTGGTGCATTTATGTCGTTCCCAGTTCTTATATGTGATGATTCTGCGTTAGCAAGGAAGCAGATGGCTCGATCACTGCCTAGTTCTCTAAATGCAGATATAACTTTTGCTGTTCATGGGCTTAATGCACTTGAAGAGCTCGCTAAAAACCAATTCAAATTGATGTTCCTCGACCTAACCATGCCGGAATTAGACGGCTATGGCACATTGGAAGAGATGCAACGTTTAGGCGATACCACGCCAGTTGTCGTTGTTTCTGGTGACATACAACCAAAAGCACAACAGAAGGTGCTGGATCTTGGCGCCAAAGCATTTTTGCAAAAGCCGATCGATAAAGAAGCGCTAAAAGCCATTTTACGTGAGCATGTCGAGCCGCCAAAACAACCTCAAATCATTACCCCAACCGCTTTAGAACTGCCAATACTTCGCAGACGCGATATCTATATGGAAGTCGCGAACGTAGCGATAGGCCGTGCCGCTGATGCACTGGCTCGTCACTTTAATGTGTTTGTTCACCTACCGCTGCCGAACGTGAACATCTTCGAAGTGAGTGAATTGCACATGGCACTTCGTGACCTAGCGGATAACGACCAAGTGTCGGGTGTTTGCCAAGGCTTTAGTGGAGAAGGCATTGCAGGTGAAGCGCTAGTTTTGTTGAGTGATTCCAGTGTGAGCGATCTTAAGAAGCTCATGAAGGTGCCAACAGAAAGCGAGCAGCTAGAAGAATTAGAGTTGTTGATGGATGTATCGAACATTTTAGTCGGCTCTTTCTTGAATGGGTTAGGGGAGCAATCAGAAGTTCGTTTCTTTCAGAGCTCTCCTGTGCTGCTAGGTCAACACATCTCGATTGATTCGGTGATTGAAAATACCAGCGGCTCATTTAAAAAGACCATGACGTTCGAAGTCAGCTACAACATCGACGGCACGTCCATCCGTTGTGACCTTCTATTTATGTTTGTTGATGAGTCTCTGCCTCTTCTAGATAACAAATTGGCCTACCTAATGGAGGAGTTTTAATATGTTGAATCTTCCTGCTGAATTTGAACAGTTCCACTGGATGGTAGACATGGTTCAAAACGTCGATATGGGGCTGGTGGTCATTAACCGTGACTTTCAGGTACAAGTTTGGAATGGCTTCATGACGCACCATAGCGGTAAGCAATCGCATGATGCGATCGGTAAGTCGATCTTTGAGTTATTCCCTGAAATTCCTGAAGAGTGGTTTAGGCTTAAAACAAAACCGGTTTATGACCTAGGCTGCCGTAGCTTCATAACGTGGCAACAAAGGCCTTATCTGTTTAAGTGCCGCAACGTGAGGCCAGTAACTCAGCAAGCCGACTTTATGTATCAGAACGTCACGCTTAACCCGATGCGTTCTCCAACTGGGCAAGTGACATCCTTGTTCTTGTCGATTCAAGATGCGACTGCTGAAGCTCTGATGTCTCAGAAAAAGGCTTGACGTACCTTAAGGTGAAAATTGAATCGCCTTATAAGAGCACTCTGAAAACCAAATAAAAATGGCCAAGGTTAATCCCCTTGGCCATTTTTGTATCTGATCCTGTAGTAATGAGTTCGAACTAAAGAAAGGCGTTCCGTGTTCGTTAACTTTAGTCGAGTTGTTGTTAGGCTCTATCAACAGCGGCTTGTATCCGCTGGGTTCTCATAAATAAGCGCATCTAACCTGCCATATTTTGTGGACTTTACCCCGCTCATCCAAGTTTCGAACGTGCTAATCGATCTTGCCTTTGTACTTTATAAATTTCAGGGCTAATGAAAGAGGGCTGAGATCGGCACTCGAAGCGAAAAAAGTCAGAAAAAAATGAAATTATTTAAGAAAAAACGCATTTTTTGATTCAAGAAAAGTGTGATTTTTATGTGATTAAAGGGCACTTTTTTCACAAATTTGCCTTATCGAAGATTTTTTCGCCGAATTTGCAAGGGAAACGTTTGCGCAATAAACCGACAGCGTTTGCGTGAATATGTTGTTAAGTTATTAATTACTATGAATTTAGTAGGAAATGACGGGCGGGAAGCTTTTACCAGATATGGAATCTTTGAGAGGATAGCACAAAAAAAAATGAAATATCAGACTTGCTGTTAGTAAATCACAGCCTATAATGCTGAAAACCGGAGCGTCTGCCAACGCTCCGGTTTTTTTGTGTCCGAAACTCAGTAAAGCGTCTGCCAACGCTTACCGAAAACGCACGACACGTAATATGATTACAGGACAAATTATCATGCGTATCGAACAAGAACTTAAGTTAGGTTTCAAAGATGTACTCTTCCGTCCGAAGCGTTCTACCCTTAAAAGCCGTTCTCAAGTTGAATTAACCCGCGATTTTACATTCAAGCATAGCGGTCGTCAATGGTCTGGTACTCCAGTAATTGCAGCGAACATGGATTCGGTAGCAAGCTTTGAAATGGCAGCTGCTCTAGCAGAGCACGGTGTTATGACTGCAGTACACAAGCACTACACAGTAGAGCAGTGGGCTGAGTTCGCAAAAACAGCAGACAAGAAAACGCTGAACAACGTATTTGTTTCAACAGGTACTTCTGAAGCTGAGTTTGAGAAAACTAAGCAAATCATGGCGCTTAGCGACGAATTCGTATTTATCTGTATTGATATCGCTAACGGCTACTCAGAGCACCTAGTTGAGTATGTACAAAAAGTACGTGCTGAATTCCCGACTAAAGTTATCTCTGCTGGTAACGTTGTAACGGGTGACATGGTTGAAGAGCTAATCCTAGCTGGCGCAGACATCGTTAAGGTTGGTATCGGCCCTGGTTCTGTTTGTACTACACGTGTTAAAACAGGCGTAGGTTACCCTCAACTTTCTGCAATCATCGAGTGTGGCGACGCAGCACACGGCCTTGGCGGCATGATCATCGGTGACGGTGGCTGTTCATGTGCGGGTGACGTATCTAAAGCGTTCGGCGGCGGTGCTGACTTCGTAATGCTAGGCGGCATGCTAGCAGGTCACTCTGAGTCAGGCGGTGAAGTTGTAGAGCAAGACGGTAAGCAATACATGAAGTTCTACGGCATGTCATCTCAGTCGGCTATGGACAAGCACTCAGGTGGTGTTGCTAAGTACCGTGCTGCGGAAGGTAAAACTGTTTTACTTCCATACCGTGGTTCAGTTCATTACACGATTTCTGACATCCTTGGTGGTGTACGTTCAACTTGTACATACGTAGGTGCAGCAAAGCTTAAAGAGCTAACTAAGCGTACTACTTTCATCCGTGTACAAGAGCAAGAGAACAACGTATTCGGTAAAGAGTAATCTGAACGAGTTCGAATAGTTTGAAGATCAAGAGCCGCTTTTTAGCGGCTCTTTATGTTTGAGTTTTAGCTATCACTCAGTAGAGCATTAACTCTCAATTTTTCTACTTCGCATAATTCGAAGGAAACAGTGCTCGTTTCGCTTCTTCATCACGTTCGGTTTTAAACTCAATGCCTTTGCCGATTTCGCGAGCACGCAGTGCAGCAGGGCGAGTGTTGATTGCGTTAAACCAACGCTTCAAGTTCGGGTAAGGTTCTAGGCCTTCTTCACCAAGCACGACTGGTGCTTTGTCAATCCAACCCCATGCAGCGACATCGACAATGGTGTACTCATTTCCTACGATAAATTCACGACCTTCCATATGCTTCTCTAACACTTCGTAGTGACGTTGTGCTTCACGTAGGTATCGGTTCACAGCGTAGTCTAAGCCTGCTGGTGCAGCATGGCGGAAGTGTACCGATTGGCCTGAATATGGACCAAGGCCACTCGCGATAAACATCATCCAAGAGAGTAGTTCAGCTCTGTCTTCTGGCTGACCGCCAAGCTTGCCTGTTTTCTCTGAGAGATACAGAAGGATAGCGTTAGAGTCGAATACACGTTGTCCTTCATCTTCAATCGCAGGCGTTTTGCCATTTGGATTGATTAAACGATATTCCGGTGAATGCTGCTCACCCTTTAAGGTATCGACAGGAACAAGTTCAAAATCTAGGCCTGTCTCTTCCAAAAACAGAGCGATCTTCATTGGGTTTGGTGTTTGGTGAAAATAGAACTTAAGCATGGGGTAACTCCTTGTATTGGTCATTTATTAAAGCACCACTTGAACGATCGTTCAATGGTTGATTTTGAATTATTTGAAGATCTTCTGACTCGCATTCCAACTCTATGTGTTGAAGACCTCGTTATTTGAGCGAGGGGTAAAATCGCGCGATTCAGTGTGTTGGATTTTAAGTTGTTGAAAAAATGAGCTTAAAGTGGTTTTTTTGATTCGTTGCTTTATGCGGAGTTCGGATTTGTGATGGGTGGTTTTTGGCGGGATAGGGCGTATGAAATCCGCAGTCAGATATTCCAACAAAAACGTTGAGCACTGGTTCAAACCAGAATTATCTGGATGCACAGGCTTATTGGTAAGTTCAAAATCGTGATCTGCAGCCACATCTTATGCAACAAATGAATATAAACCTTGGAGAGTAAGGTTTGGTTCACGGTTTTTTAATCTTAGGGACTTACATTGGTGAACAAATCTGATGTGAACACTTAACGACACAGGATCTTTCCATGAAAAAGAACATTATCGCCCTCGCTCTTGGTGGCATGCTCGCTTTTGGCGCAACACCTTACTCTTTTGCTGCTAACGATGGTGCTGTACAGGCTTCTGCGGATTACGCGCAGTTGGTGACTAAGCGACAAGTTGTCGATCAACTACTTCTTGATGCGTTGCAGGCGTTTAAGTCTCCGGCAAGAATTTCTCACGCGGGCTTCACGGCTAAAATGCCAAGCAACATGGAAATTGTGACTAACCGATTGTTAGAAGCGTACCAGCTAGAACCTTACCGTACTGACTTGTTGATTTCGGCGGCGAACGCTCAGATCTACAACAAGAACGCAGAACGCGCTATTGAGTTGTTTGAACAAGCACTGACGGTTGCGCCAGACGATGTCGACTTGCATGCGTATCTTGCGGTTTGGCAAAGATTTGAAGGCAATGAAAGTGAATCCAACAAGCACATGGATAAACTGGAAAGCCTGAATAAAGGCAAGGCTGAAGACATCAAACGTATTTTTGCAACGGTTGACCGCGTGTTAGAAACACCTCTTAAAGAGTCTGCAGATAAGGGACTGTTGAGCGATCACGGTGCCATCGTCACTTTGGGCTACGCGCTTAACCCTGATGGCTCTATGCATGAAATCTTGATTGAACGTCTTGAAACCACATTGGCAATGTCGAAAGCTAACCCTGATGCGATGATCGTGTTAACGGGTGGCGTGCCCAAGAACCACAAGACTGAAGGTAAGTTAATGGCGGATTGGCTTATCGAGAAAGGGGTAAGCAAAGATCGCATCATCGAAGAGAATTACGCGACCAGCACGGTAGGCAATGCCTTATTCAGTAGCTACGCACTTGCTCGCCATGATATTAAGCACGCGACCATTATTAGCTCGGCAAGCCATGTTCGTCGTGGTCAAACTCTGTTTGAAATCGCTAGCTGGCAAACCGGCCCTCAGGGCATTACTTTTGATACGGTTTCTTACCCAGACAAGCCACTCGCAGATCTTAAGAAGGCGAGTGATGGTGAGCTACTAGGTATCTACCGAGATGCGCTTAGAACCTATGGTATGTGGAGCTACCGCTCTTACCCATTAGAGTCTCGCTAGGCTTAGGGTTACTTCACAGTAGGCAAAGTATAAGTTGCTAGTACAATCGAGCACAGCTAGATGGTATGCTGTGCTCCTACTTAATTTAGTGTTTCAAAGGCAAAAAAATGAACCCGATTTTGGCAATGTTGAAAGAGAACAATATTAGCGACGAGCAGATCAGCGAGCTATTCAAGACGTTGACCGAGAACCCTCTTGCAGCAATGGCGACGATCAGCCAACTTGGCTTACCACAAGATAAACTTCAAATGCTGATGGGCCAGGTAATGCAAAACCCTGCGCTAATCAAAGAAGCAGTTGAACAGCTTGGCCTAGATTTTTCTAAGGTTGAAGCCGCTAAAGAGCAACTTCAAAAATAATAGAGTCTGAATGAGCGATTTTGTTAGGAAGTGATAGCCGATTCGGTTAACTGTTCTTGAGATTGCGAATTAGACTTGAGTAAAAAGCCGTTTGAGTATCAATACTTAAACGGCTTTTTTGATCCGACTTAGAAAGGCTAGAAAGAGATATGACAAAAATACTAGTCCGATGTGACTCCCTCGCTTAAATCATGTAATTTCTTTTTAACACTCATGTTTCAATAAACTGAATTCCGGCGTTGCTCATGAAATCTAGCCTAAGCATTCGATCTTACACCAAGCAATTTAATACTCATGCCCATGATGGCTACCATCAACTCGTGCTGCCTATTCAAGGGAGTATTAGTATTGAAATGGTGGGATATGTCGGCAAGGTGGCCGTGGGCGAATGCGTGGTGATTCCGGTAACCACAGCGCATGCGTTTAAGGCGGATGAAGCAGCGCGGTTTATTGTCGCAGATATGGCAGAGTTACCGCAGCACTTGTTAGAGCATGAGCTCTCGGTGTTTACTATCACGCCACCCTTAATGAGCTTCTTGCTGTTTGTTGAAAAGCAGTTGGAATACCAAGTGGACAGTGGCATTGAATCATCCATCTTGGATGTGTTTTCACTGTTATTAGAGCAACAAAAAGTCAGCAAGAGCATCGACCCTCGTATTCGAGCGGTCCAAAGGCTCATTGCGGATAATTACGCCCAGCCTCTCTCTATTTCTCAGCTTGCAGAAACGGCTTGCTTGAGCCCCACTCAATTTAAGAAGCGCTTTAAAGAGTGCATTGGAATCAGTGCGCTTAAGTACATCACTCGCTATCGTATGGAGAAAGCTCAAGCCTTGCTTAGCCATACCGATTTACCCGTTCAATTGGTCGCAGAAAATGTGGGTTATAGTGACTTGTCTGCATTCAGTCGACGCTTCTCTCAGCACTTTGGCATGTCTCCAAGGGCGTTTTTGGGCTCGATGAAAGAGAGTCTTCCAAAACAAGAATAGCGTCCTTTTGGCAAACTCAACTTAGTATATGTTCACTATTATCTATTTCAGAAATGAAAATAGACTAGGTAATAGAAATGAATCTTGCCATCAATCGCGTTAACGAATTCCAAACGGGCACTTTAGCCATCGTGTTTGCTTCTGTTTTATGGGGCACGACAGGCACCGCCGCAAGCTTTGCGCCTGATCTCAGCCCATTAGCGATTGGTGCTTTTTCAATGGGCGTCGGCGGCTTAATGCAAGCAGTCTTGGCGTATCGAAAGATCTTATCTTCACTTGATAAGCTTTTGCTCAACAAAAAGTTGTTAGCGGCGAGTGCGCTGGCTTTGGCGATCTATCCTCTGGCTTTTTACTCTTCGATGAAGTTATCTGGTGTCGCAATGGGCACAGTGGTGTCGATAGCTACTGCTCCTTTCTTTTCTGCACTTTTAGAGTGTCTTATTAGCAAAAAGAATAATATCAACAAACGTTGGTTAACGAGCTTTGCCATTGGCGTGGTTGGTATTGGGCTACTGGTATTTTCAGAATCATCATCAGCGAATGATTCTGGTGACGATCTGAAGCTTTTGGGCATTGGATTAGGGTTGATTGCTGGGTTGTGTTACGCCATTTATTCATGGGCGACAAAAGCTCTGATAGACGAAGGCATTAAGTCGCAAGCAGCGATGGGCAGCATATTTGGGCTAGGAGCGATGTTGCTACTGCCAACGCTTTGGTTTACGGGGGATAACTTGTTCGCATCGAATACCAATATATTGGTGGTGAGTTACTTGGTGTTACTTCCTCAATGTTTAGGCTATATCGCTTTCAGTTTTGGGCTACGCCATGTCACAGCGAGTAGCGCCAACTTGATTACCTTACTTGAGCCAGTCGTTGCCGCCGTGTTGGCCGTGTGTATTGTGGGTGAGCTTATTCCATTGGTTGGATGGCTAGGTATGTTCTTGATAGTGATGTGTTTATTCATCCAATCTCAGCCAACTAAAAAGCCATTATAAGTATTTGTTAAAACGGGATTAATTGAATTAAATTCATGCGTGATTCTTATAATTGAATAAAATGAGTATCTCAGTTGCGAGAGTGCTGTTACTATCGTTATCAATAGTCGGGGGGCATATACCTTAGTTGGTGTTTGCTGAGATCGTTATTCGAGACCCGTTGAACCTGATTCAGTTAACACTGGCGTAGGGAACTATGATTACTTTGCCTACGTGGTTCAACAATGATCTCTCATTGCTTTCACCTCCACACTCTCTTTGCGGCCAAAGTTCGGTTCTCTTACGTCTTTTAGACAGTAGGAGCGACCATGACACAGCATTCCAATTCTCAAGTATCACCTAACAGCACTCAAACACCAGAAAACCAATCTTCTTCGATCAATACTCCGATTGTTTTGACCATTGCGGGTTCTGACAGTGGTGGTGGCGCGGGCATTCAAGCTGATATTAAAGCCATGTCTGCAACGGGTAGCTTCGCTTGTTCGGTAATTACCGCGATTACATCTCAGAACACCCAAGGCGTGTCCGCTATATTTCCAATCCCACTAGAGCATGTCGCTAGTCAGTTAGATGCAGTGTTTACCGATTTGAATATCGTGGCGGTAAAAGTCGGCATGTTGGCGGATTCGCAAATCATCAAAGTCGTCGCGGACAAAATCAAACAATACCAACCTAAACACCTAGTGATTGACCCTGTCATGGTGGCGACAAGTGGCGACCTTCTTTTAGAAAACTCGGCGATCACCACGCTAAAACAAGAACTGATTCCGCTCGCAGACATCATTACGCCTAACTTGCCGGAAGGCGCAGCACTAACGGGCAAAGCTGTGCCTGAAAGCGAAGCCGAAATGCAGGATATGATTGAAGACCTGCGTGCACTAGGTGCTAAAGCCGTTCTTCTCAAAGGCGGTCATTTAGAGAAGGATGAGAACAGTAACGACTTACTGATTCTGCCAACCACGTCTGCTTTGATTAGTGCGAAGCGTTTTCCTACCAAAAACACCCACGGTACGGGTTGTACGCTTTCATCTGCTATTGCTTCTTTCTTAGCGCAAGGCAACACGCTGTCAGAGGCTGTTGAGCTAGGCAAACAATACATTTCGCGCGCGATTGCTCATGCTGATGAGTTGCAAGTCGGCCAAGGTCATGGGCCCGTAAATCACTTCTTCGCTGGGCACGGGAATGTCCGTTAATACGGTGGGTGTTCAGCTCAGCAATGCCTCTTTACGTTATAACGACAGTGAGCACGCAACCTTGTCTGGGTTGTCGCTTAGCTTAAGCGCAGGTAAGTGGACGGTATTGCTAGGTCGAAGTGGCTGCGGGAAAACCACGGTATTGCGTTATCTGGCAGGCTTGTTGGACGACAAGGTGGAGTGGCAGGGAACATTGACAACCTCTGATGAATTGCCTTTAACGGATCGCATCGCTTACATGGCGCAGCAGGATTTGTTACTGCCATGGCTGTCGGTTATCGACAATGTATGTCTGAGTCATCGCTTTCAAAATCCAGCTTTTGATAAAGCACAGCAAACCAATCAAGCACTAGAGTTGCTCGCTGCTGTTGGTTTGGCTGATCACGCGTCTACTATGCCAGATCAATTGTCTGGAGGTATGCGTCAGCGAGTTGCTTTGGCTCGAACCTTAATGCAAGACAAGCCAGTCGTGTTGATGGATGAGCCGTTCTCTGCGCTGGATGCGGTAACGAGACACAAACTACAGAGCTTAGCGTGTGAGCTGTTGAGAGATAAAACCGTTGTGTTGATCACCCATGATCCACAAGAAGCGGTGCGTTTGGCGGACAATTTGTATGTGTTGCAAGGCACACCTGCGAATGCTCAGTCTTTATCTGTGCCTCTCACATCAACACCACGAGTGCTCGATGGTGAGTGTGCCGAGTTGCAACAAGCGATCTTAGATCAGTTGGAGCGTGATTATGAATGATCTAACGCGAAGTGGAGCTGTAGCTCATTCAACTAACGGACAGACTACCACTGCACGCCCTCGTCAGATGAATCCTGTTGTTCGTTTGCTTATCAGCAGTGCTGTGATTCTTGGCCTATGGCAACTTGTGGTCGTTGTTTTCGAAATGCCGAGCTTCATTCTTCCGGCTCCCGCAGAAGTCTTTCTCAAGCTTATTGAACGTTACGATGTGTTACTCAAACACACATGGGTGACTGCGCAAGAGATCCTACTTGGCTTGTTACTCGGTTTGTCGATGGGGCTGTTTTTCGCCCTGCAGATGCTGATGTTTGATCCGCTAAAGCGTTGGCTATTGCCTATCTTAATTGCCAGCCAAGCGATCCCTGTGTTTGCTATCGCGCCAGTACTGATGCTGTGGCTAGGTTATGGCATCGCATCAAAAGTGGTGATGGCGGCGATCATTATCTTCTTCCCAGTAACCACTTGTTGTTACGACGGTCTACGCAATACACCGACAGGTTATCTCGATCTTGCCAAGACGATGGGTGCATCGAAGTGGCAATTGCTACGTCATATCCAACTTCCTGCCGCACTGCCAACCTTAGCGTCTGGCATTCGTGTGGCTGTGGTGATTGCGCCAATTGGAGCGGTTGTCGGCGAGTGGGTTGGTTCGAGTGAGGGGCTGGGTTACTTAATGCTGCAGGCCAACGCGCGCATGATCATCGATGAGATGTTTGCTGCCTTGTTCATCTTGGCGGTGCTGTCTATCTCGCTCTACTTCGTTACAGATAAATTACTCAAAAAAGCTATCCCTTGGGAAAACCAATGATGGCTTCGCTCAACATAAGAATAATATTCAAAAGGAAAGGTTAACCGTGAAAAATACAAAATTGATAGGTGCAGTGGCACTGCTTGCTTCATTGGTTTCAGGTCATGCTCTAGCGGACTCTGAACAGAAGAAACTGACGCTGATGTTGGATTGGTTTGTGAACCCGAACCATGGCCCGATTGTGATTGCTCAAGAGCGTGGTTACTTTGCTGACCAAGGCTTAGAGGTTGAAATCCAAGAACCAGCAGACCCAAGCACGCCAGCAAAATTGGTCGCGGCAGGTAAGGTCGATTTAGCGGTAACTTACCAACCAAGTTTAACCATGGATGTGGCAGCGGGTCTTCCTTTAGTTCGTGCATCAACCCTTATCGCGACGCCACTGAACACACTAATGGTACTGGATAACGGCAAGAACGATTCGCTAGCGGATCTGAAAGGCAAGAAGATCGGTATTGCGATTGCGGGTAACGAAGAAGCGACTATCGGCACTATGTTAGCGCAAGAAAATGTTGCATTTACAGATGTGCAAACCATCAATGTCGGTTGGGCACTTTCATCTTCATTGGCATCGGGCAAGGTAGACGCAATCTGGGGTGGCTTACGGAACTTCGAAACCAACCAGTTAGCACTTGAAGGTTTTAAAGCGAAAGCATTCTTCCCTGAAGAGCACGGTGTGCCCGCTTACGACGAGCTTATCTTTGTTGCGAACGCAAAGAAACACGATGATGAAGCGATCAAAGCGTTCAACAAAGCATTGGAACAAGCAACGACTTACATTGTGAACCACCCCCAAGAGTCATGGAGTGAGTTTGTGGCGTATTCACCAGATACGTTGAATAACGAGCTTAACCAACGCGCATGGAACGACACATTGACTCGCTTTGCACTTCGCCCTTCTGCTGTAGATATGAAGCGTTACGACGATTACGCACAGTTCATGTTCGACAAAGGCATTATCAAATCACTACCGAAAGCCGCTGACTACGTACCGACTTTTGACTAAGGAATCTCATGAAATACCAAGACTTAATCCAAGCCTGTCAACAAGATTGGCAAGACTACACCGAGCATGATTTTGTTAAAACGCTGGCAAACGGCACACTCGCTCAGCCGTGTTTTCTGCATTACTTGAAGCAAGATTTTCTGTTTTTAAAGCAGTATGCCCGCGCTTATGCATTGGCAATTTACAAGGCTAAAACCTTGGCTGATATGCGTCGTGCACTGCCAAGTGTTCATGCGTTGCTAGATTCTGAAATCTCTCACCATGTGACTTACTGTGGTCAGTGGGGTTTAACCGAATCGGATTTAGAAAACGAACCTGAAGATTTCGGCACTGTTGCCTACACGCGCTACGTTCTAGATGCGGGTATGACGGGTGATCTTGTCGACTTATATGCGGCACTGGCTCCGTGTTCAATCGGTTATGCCGTGATTGGTAAAGCGCTGTTAGAAAGCAGTGATACTGTTTTGGAAGGCAACCCATACGCAAGCTGGCTGCAACTGTATGGCAGTGAAGAGTTCCAGTCTGGCGTAGCAACGGGCGCGGAATACTTCAATCAGTTGCTTGCTGAAATTGATATCAACAGCGAACGCGGTCAGAACATCGTTCATATCTTCAAAACCGCAACGCGTATGGAAGTGGCTTTTTGGCAGCAAGGGCTGAACGCTCTTGATGATTCAACAGCGGCTTAAAAGCGACTTTCACGAATAAGGATTTACCCATGCTTACTGAACAAATTATTCAATCGCTACGCGCAGTACGAGAGCAAAAACCACTGGTTGTGAACATCACCAACTATGTAGTGATGAACAACACGGCCAATGCGTTATTAGCGATTGGCGCTTCGCCTATTATGGCGCACTCACAACAAGAACTGGCAGAGATGATGTCATTTTCTGGCGCTTTGGTGATCAACATCGGCACGCTCGACAGCGTTTGGACGCCAAGAATGTGTTTTGCGGTTGAACAAGCTAACGCGAACAACAAGGTTGTGGTTCTTGACCCTGTGGGTTGTGGGGCAAGTACGTTGCGTACCGAGACTTCTCGTGAAATTGCACGCTTAGCCGATAAGTTGATCATTCGTGGTAACGCGTCTGAGATTATCGCGTTAGCGGGCGAACAAGCGCAGAGCAAAGGCGTTGATGCGCTTGATAGCAGTGATGCTGCGTTAGGTGCTGCACAGTGCTTAGTGGCTGAATACGGTGCAAATGTGGTGATATCTGGTGAGACAGATTACGTTGTCACCAAAGACAGCGTGGTGACGTTAAACAATGGACACCAAATGATGCCGTATGTGACGGGTATGGGGTGTACTTTAACTGCATTGACGGGTGCTTTCGCGGCTGTTGGTGATGATAGTGGTTTAGCTGCAGCAGCGGTATTAGGCGTGGTTGGTGAAATCGCGGCTGAAAACTCTCGCGGCCCAGGTAGCTTGCAAATTAACTTGCTTGATGAGTTGTATCAGTTAGACGAAGAGACTCTGATTCAACGCTTGAAGATTCAGTAGGGCTAATCTAACTCTAAGCCACAAGTTAGAGTTAGATTAACTTAAAAAAGCCCCCGACACTTATGTGTAGGGGGCTTTTTATTACTGGTTTGGAACTGTGTCAGCTGTGTATAGACTGGCTGGCTAGGTTCTAAATCGGTTAACTTGGCTCTCTAGGTGATGAGCAACCTCGGTTAAGTCGCTCGCTGCACCTGAAATGCTGCTTACCGACTCTTGGTTGCTTTGAGCAATAGTGTTTGCACCTTGCGCGTTTTCACCCAGTGATTTGGTAAGACGATCCTGCTCATCAACCGACACCGCGATTTGGCTGTTGGCTTGGTTCAGATCTTGGATGTGTTGATTAATCACATGTAAGTTCTGAGAAGCTTGCTGCGCCTGCGTTGAAGCGTCTGAAACCGTGCTGTGGCTCTCTTTGATAGACTCTAACGCATCTTTAGCGCCACGTTGTAGTGAGGTGATGAGCTCATCAATCTGGCTAGCAGAGTCTTGGGTACGTTTAGCGAGCGTTCTTACTTCATCGGCTACTACTGCAAATCCGCGACCTTGTTCACCTGCGCGCGCAGCTTCAATAGCCGCATTCAATGCCAACAGGTTGGTCTGCTCAGAAACGCCTTTGATTACTTCAAGAATGGCACCAATGTTCATCGACTCTTTATGTAGGTCGGTCACTTTTTGGCTGCTTACCTGCATGCTTTCATCGGCGCTACCAATTTCATGCAGTGTCTTATCTACTTCTTTCAGTCCCATCGCCACATTCTCGGTGGCTTGGTTGGCAACTTGAGACGCGTGGTTAGCACTTGCCGCAATTTCTGATGTGCTGGAAGCTAATTGATCAACGGCAGAAGAGATATTGATCATTTCACTGTTCAATTGTGTTGCGTTGGTCGAGCTGTTATTTGTCACTTGATTGAGTGACTCCGACATCTCACCAATACGCACGCTAGAACGGTTCACTTGGCCAACAATATCGCGCAGAGATTCAATGGTGATCTCCATATTAGTCAGCAGTTCGCCAATCTCATTTTTGCTCTCAATGTTCACTTCCACATTCAGGTTGCCCTGAGAAAGCTCGTTGGTGATCTGTTTAACCTGTGCAATGCCTTTGGTAATAGAACGAGTCACTAATACGGCGCTCGTCATACCAATAACTAAAGCCACACCCGTCAGCAATATGATGATTTGAATCGAGCGCTTTTCGCTGGCTTGCAGTTCTGGTGTTAATGCTTGTTTCTGTTGTTCTAGAATGCTCTGAGCATCAGCTACCGAAATCGCTAAGCTGTCACCAATAGAGGCGAGGGTAGCGGTTCTTTGAGTGTTCTCCAGCATCTGTTGGTGAACTTGTTCAAAGCCTTTCGCGTACGCTTCCCGTTGGTTAGAGAAATCTTCAATCAATTCACTTTGATAAGGAGATGATTTAAGAGATTCAATATCGCCCTCGATACCTGGCAGAGCATATTCAAAGATGTCTTTACCGGCTTCGTAGGTTTTGAGGTCGTTGTTGTTCGAGTAACTCAGTACAGTGATCTTGGCGGCGAGGAAGTTCTCCATCAACATGCCCGCATATAAGCTCGCGTTTGGATCATTGTTATTGTAAGACTCATACAATAAGCTCTGAGCCGCTTTCAGTGCGTTGGTTTCTCGTGTGACCATCTCCACGTTCACTAACTGGTCAATGAGCAGTTGGCTCTGTTTCATTGATCCATAAGCCGCATTAAAAGCTGCAACGCTGTCTTGCACTAATTGCAGGCTCGACAAGCTACCAGTATTGGTGGTGGTTTGGATTAAGTTGTTCAGCAGTTCATCAATCGCAAGTTTGCTCGATTGATAATTCGCTTCGTATTGATCATCCAATGACTCTAAGTAACGTTCAGAAGCTAAACGCATCTGAAGAAAGTGCACTTGAATGTTGCCTGACAATGTCGCCTTGTGGCTGAGGTCACTGTACTGGCTAAAGCCGTTCGACAAGGTTTGAATACCTTTGTAACTCACAAGGCCTGAAATGACGAAAAAGAGCAAGCAGATGGCATAACCCAGCTTGATCTTGAGCGCTATAGAAAGGTGGCGCATAACTATCCCTATATTTACCTGATTCCTTCATAGGGGAGTATTTCATAAAACAGCATTCTGGGCATGCTAAAGCGAATAGTTTGTGTAATAAGTAACGCTTTTGTTAGAAAAATCGGGTTTTTCGACATGCTTTCAACGAGTTGCGTATTTGAATTCAACCGCCTAACTTAAGGAATTAAGTGCTAACTTCCATGCATAGGATGTGATTTGTCGGTAAAATGGCAGAAAACCAATTTTAGAAATCGACTTCAAAGGTACGCGATGAACCCTTATAAACTTTATCTGGTGACTGACGACCAACAAGATCTAGAAACGCTTAAATTCGTGGTTGAACAAGCGGTTGCTGGTGGCGTCACTATGGTTCAAGTAAGAGAAAAACATGGGGACGTAAGAGCCTTCATTGAACGAGCACAAGCGGTTAAGTCGATTCTGGCTGGCTCAGGTGTTCCGCTGATCATCAATGACCGAGTGGACGTAGCATTGGCTGTCGACGCCGATGGTTTGCATCTGGGTCAATCGGATATGCCTGCAGAGTTAGCACGTAAGCTGATTGGTTCAGACAAGATTCTTGGGTTATCAATTGAAACTGAACAGCAGCTACAACAAGCAGATAGTTTGCCGATCGATTACATTGGTCTCAGTGCGATTTTTGCCACACCGACTAAGACAAACCTCAAGAAACATTGGGGTTATGAAGGCATTCAAATGGCTTTGAAAACAACGAAATTGCCGATTGTTGGTATCGGTGGAATCAACGAATCGAACATTCCGCAGTTGGTTAACACAGGTATTCATGGATTAGCCTTGGTATCAGCGATATGTCACGCAGAAGACCCGAAACAAGCGACCCAAGATTTGTTGTTTTTGATGGGAGAGTGAGTTTGTGGTGGCTAGAAAACAAATGAGACTCGTCATTTGTTTTCTAGTTAGAGCGCATTAAAGCGCTCGATGCAGTAGCCAGTAAAATTTTTGGTCTAACTTACTGAATACACAGAGCAACCGTGCCGATGACCATAAGAACGATCGCAGCGTACCAACCGTATTGTGCTGTTTTATCAGCAACAAACACCTTAATGTAGTTGATCTCTTCATGCGCCATTGCGATGAAGTCCGTGTAGTTAATCGATAACTCACGGCTAGCTTCTTTCAGGTCTTGTTGAAGCTTGTTGAAAGACTCATCGATGAAGCCCTTTGTTTCCGAAGCAGACGGAGTAGCAGTTAACGCAAGGCTATTCCAAACCGCCATACGCGATTCATATTCGCTTTCACTGACACAATTAAGTACGCGTAAATCATACTCTCGTTTGTTACGCTCTTTACCCATTTTCTCAGGGCAAATATTTCTTAAAACGTTCACGACAAATTTTCCAAAAGGTTCATTTAGATATAAAAAAGCACTCAAAGAGCGCTCATAAACTGGGTGCGAATTAATATTCAAAAAGTGATCTATTTGAAACCGATATAAGCAACGGCAAGGCTGAGCGCTTATCTGGGAGATTTGAAGTTGGGTCAGTGGTGTTAAAGAACGATTTGGGTCTGTCTATATTCGTTTGAAAAGACAAACCCGTTGGGATCGCATAGTAGTTATGTCACTTTGGGACATCAACTAGGGTGTTTTATCCACACGACAAAGATATTTATCGGCAAGATAAGCAGAAATGAGGTAGCGGTGGAGAAAGCACCACCGTCATTGACTTAGGATTCCGTTGCTGAAATAGGCTGAACTCAAGAATTGGGGGAGTTTAGTTGGCTTGCCATTGATTGTATTGCAGTGAGTGCCCCTTAAGCTTTTCAATAAGGCTAGTGAGCACTGGGCCATTGATGTGGCTGCGAGACACCAAACAACCCACTGGAGTAATCCAACCACCATGCTCGTGCGAGACAGGTAACGCCACAAGATCACCTTTTTGAATGCCTTCCATCACCATCATTTCGGGCACATTTGCCCAACCTACGTTCTGTTCAACGAGATCAACAATGGTCTTGTGGTTGTTGGCATACCAAAGCATCGAGCTAATACCGTAGGTGAACCACAATTCGCGCTGCTTTGAGCTGCGATGCACACATTGGCGATAACGCTTGAGGTCCGAGTCTTGTACTACGGACATTTGGCTGAGTTCGTGAGTGGCAGAGCTAACGGTTAGGAAACGCGCTTGGCCTAGCAAAAAGAAATCCATATCGACCTTCAGTTCGCCATCCGCATAGATGATGCCAATCTGCGCTTTGCCACGTCTCACTAGATCTTCAACATCGAAGGTAGAAGTGGTGATGATATCGAAGTGCGTGATTGGGAACTGATCGGCCAGTGAGCTGATTATCTTAATGAAATTCTTATCTATGATGCTTTCATCAACCGCAATGATCAGTTCGTGCTCATCTTCTTGGGTCAGCGATTCTACTTTTTGATCGAAGTACTTTTGCTGGTCAAGAATGGACTTAGCCACAGGCAATAACGCTTTACCTTTGCTGGTTAAAACGGGGATGTTTTTCTCTCGGTTAAACAGCTCTTGGTCAATGGCAATTTCGAGGTTGGCTATCGATTGGCTTACCCCAGACTGAGCTCGTTTCAGTTTGCGAGCGGCGGCAGAGAAAGAGCCACTTTCACACACCGTGACGAAGACTTTTAGTTGCTCAAAACTGTACATGTTATCTCTCGCTCAATACAAAATGGGGTACTTATACTTAAGCTATCACTAAACGTGATGGCTGTTAACTTTCTCTTATTGTTTTCGGTGACATAATTTCGGTAAGTCCACCATGTTATAAATTGCTATAGGAATGTATGAGTACGTTAGAGAGAGTTTTCCACTCGGTGTTGTTTGAAGTATTGGCCGTCACACTGTCAATTATAGGTTTAGCGATATTTACTGATCACGATGTGAATGCCTTATCAGGAACCATGATAGTTGTTGCGACTATCGCAATGATTTGGAACTACTGTTTTAACCGTATTTTTGATCGTTATTTCACGGGGGAAAAATCAAAGCGTTCGCTTAAGTTACGTGTTTTTCATGTCGTGCTATTTGAGGCTGGCTTGTTGATAGCGACAATCCCTGTGATGGCATACTTACTTAACGTGGGGTTATGGCAGGCATTTTTGATGGACATCGGCGTGACCATTTTTATTACCATTTACGCGTTTGTGTTTAATCTGATTTATGACCATGTTCGAGCATTCTGGGTACGCAGAGGGGAGCTAGCCGTTCAGTAATCTACCAAGTCAGTAAACACGAGCTTGGCCACTAACCGTTTGTTTATTCGTTATTTTGACGGAGATATTCGGTTAGTAGGCCTAGGTAACCCGGCACTGGTTGGCATTCAAAGTGGCGGTCTCGAATCTTTTCAATCTCTTCCGCTTAATAGTTAGTGTAACCCTATGCACTTATTGTTCGATATGTAATTTGAATTTGTATGTGTCGTAAAATGGTAAATATCTTAATTAAAACTTAGCCATCATAGTCATTCGCCCATCACCAGAGCAAACTATGAACAAGTTAAGTTATGACCGAAAAATGCCGCTATACGTGGTGTCTGCACTTGTCCTCAATATGGCATTTAGCTTGTGGTTGCTGAGTATTGCTTCTACGTCAGCCATGGTTTTTTCGGTGTGTGCGTTGTTTTTACTTAGCACTCTTATTACCGCACGCCTTTATCGACATGAAATGGCTCAAAGCAAGAATAACTTATCGGAAGCGATCATTGATGGTGTCGCAGGTTTTATTGTCCTCGATAGTCAATTGAGGGTCATACAAGTGAATCAACAATTCTCTCGGGTTTCAGGTTATGCCTTTGACCAAGTCGAATCTCGTCCGATTTCTGATCTCTGTTTTATGAATAACAGCAGCCTAATCACGACCATTACTCGCTCACTGAAGGAAAACCAGAGATGGAAAGGTGAGTTGAGTGGCGTCAGTCGACTTGGTGAGCAGTTTACCGTAAACGTTGTGGCGGAAAAGCTAACTGAAATTCTGCCGCACAATAACAAGTACGTGGTGACCTTTACGGATATTAGCCGACGCAAGATATTGGAGCGTCGATTAAGAATGCTGGTGGAAACGGATTCACTGACAGGGTGCTGGAATCGACGCCGCTTTGATAACGACTTAAAACATTATTCTAACCTGGCAGAGCGTTATGGTTACACACATTCCTGTTTTGCGTTAGTGCATGTGTTTTTCCCTGAGCCAAAATCGGCGTTCTCAGGCTTAGCTGCTGCGCCACTCGAAAAGAAACAGCGTTGGTATGCGGCCTTTAAGGCGATGATTATCTCCTATCCTGTGGTGTGTTTTTTCTTTATTTTTCAAATATCTGAAGCTTTACTGACAATGATGTTCATTGCGTTGTTATCGTTGATGATTACGTCAGAGAAGTCGATAAAGTTGAGCGCTTTTCTGGTGATAAGTAACGGTATCGGGGGATTGCTGGCGATTGCTGCTTTTTCAATTCTTTCTATAGTACCCAACATTGTCTTCTATTCTTTGTTTATAGGACTTATTGCCATTCTTATGGCTACCAAGATCTACACGGTTCCCGAAAAAGCACCTATTTTCGCCACTGCATTTAGTACGTTGCTCGTACTGGTTGGTAGCACGTTGATGAGCTCCGGTGACATCGATAGCAACACTCTTATACGCATATTCCAATTAGTGTTAATTGGCATATATATGATTTTGGCTTCTCTATTCCTAGAAACACGGAATTGGAAGTTTCTACAAAATCAGCCTTAATTTTGTCTAACAAGGACGTCTCATGAAGTTAACCGATGATTTTTCAAAACAGGCGATAGACGCTGCCATCAAGATCGCAGCGATTGCCATGCTCGTGTATTGGTGTTTTTCGATTTTGCGCCCATTCATTCTTCTGGTGATATGGGGTGCGATCATTGCGACTGCGTTGTATCCAGTGGCGGTCGCAATTTCAAATAAAACCGGGATGTCGAAAGGTAAAGCCAGTGCATTGCTGAGCTTTATTGGTGTGATTCTTCTATTTATTCCTTTGGCGGCGCTTTCTTCTGGTATCTACACCAGCGCGACTGACCTGATGACAGGGCTTCAAGATGGCACATTGTCGTTGCCTAAACCGAAAGAGTCCTTACAAGATATTCCATTAATAGGGGAAAAGGTTTATTCAACCTTGGTTGCCGCCTCCAACAATATTGAAGGCACTTTCATAAAGTATGCGGATGAACTTAAACAGTTTGCGACGAAAGCGGCTTCTGTTCTTGGCTCGTTAGGTGGCGGCTTTATTCAGTTCATCATCTCTACCATCATTGCGGGTGCATTCATGAGTAATGCCGATAAATGCAAAACCGGCGTGACTCACTTAGTGGCGCGTTTAACGGGCGGTAAAGGTGAAGAGTTGGTAGAGCTCTCTAAATCGACCGTGCGAAGCGTTGTGCAAGGTGTGATTGGTGTGGCTGTGATTCAATCCATGATGTCGGCAATCGGTTTGGTGATTGCAGGCGTTCCTGCGGCTGCGTTTTGGGCGCTAGCTGTGCTGCTCATTGCGATAATCCAACTGCCACCGATTCTTGCTCTATTACCTGCGATCATCTACATGTTCAGCGTTGAATCGACACTGGCGGCGAGCTTGTTCTTAGTGTGGTGTATTTTAGTGAGCGGCAGTGACGCTATCTTGAAGCCAGTACTGCTGAGCCGTGGCTCTCACATTCCAATGTTGGTAATTCTATTGGGTGCGCTGGGCGGAATGGCGATGTCAGGCATCGTCGGTCTGTTTGTCGGTGCTGTGATACTGAGTTTAAGTTATGAGCTGATGATGGCGTGGCTTGGACTTGAAGAGAAAAATCAACAAGAAACTGAGAAAAAACCTGCAGAGGTCGAGGGAAAATAGATGAAGCCAGTCTCTAAAGACGACAACTTCTACTTCTTATTCTATGCGCTGTTGGTGTTGTTTTTTGGTTGCGCGGTGATGCAGCAGTTTTATCCGCAAGGCCAGAAAACAATCCTATTTCTTATCATTATTACGTTGGCGAGTTCAATTGCCGGTATTCATAAAGAGCGAGCCTTGTATCGCTCTTGGTACGGGCTGTTATTGATTACGGCGCTCGTGTCTGGCGTGTTTTCATTTTTGGAAGGCTATAACCTGTCGATAGTGACGCTATCGGCGTTGGCTGTGTTCTTGTTTTCACACATTTACTCGGCGTTGAAGCAGGTGATGAAAGCCAAAACGGTGACACCCAATCACATCATCGGCTCAATCTGTATCTACTTGTTGTTAGGGTTTGCTTGGTCGACCATCTACTTGTTAATTTTAGAGATCTTTCCGAATGCCTTTAACGGGTTAGAAGAGCAAGTCTGGTTAACGAACTTGTTCAATGCGATGTACTTTAGCTTCATCACCTTGACCACAGTTGGTTACGGCGACATATCACCAGCTCTACCTATTGCTCAATTCTTCGTGTTTATGGAATCCATTATCGGCAGTTTTTACTTAGCTATCATGGTGGCGAGTTTGGTGAGTATCCGACTTGCGCAGTCTCAATCTTAAGTGCAATCTTTTTCATTTAAGTACCTGTATAAGTTAGAAGTCTGTTTTGTTGGAACAGGTGTAGTATGGATTTTAATCGATGATCAGTTTTACCATTTAACGCCATATGGATTAATAACTAGGCAAAAGGTAAAGAGTTGGGTGAATTTAACGGCATAGCGAGGTGTAACTGTTCAAGTTACCGAAAAAACGAGGGTAATAGTGGTATGATCGCGGGCTCAGCACCATAAGTGATAAAGAATAGGAAACAGAATGACTCACCTTACCGAACAGCAAGAAGCTGCAATGGCGACGTTTAAAGAAAACTTACACCTTCCAAATGGTGGTTTTCATAAACTGATTATCGAGCTAAGTAAGGAGTATCAGCTGCCTTTCCAAAAGGTGCGTGCGGTTTTAAAGAAAGCTCAAAAAGACGTTGAACGACAAATACGAGAAGACTTTACCAGCGTTGATGACACAGTACTGAGCCAAGCGAATTGGGTAAATATCATTAAGTCGAAGCTTGTTGAGTTAGCGGAAGAAAACCAAACGGTTATGGATAAGCTGCAACAAAATCTGAAGTATCAAAAAGTGTTGTCGGCAACCGAAGGTTCAATCGCAAGCGAAGACGAACGTGACGAGTTGATTGAAGAGTTGATTCAAGCTTATGAGAAAGAGGTGTTCAAACCGTTACTGGCGATGCTGCATACAACGAAGCTGTATTGGAAGTTAATGCTGGTGGATGAGACATGTAAGATGAATGAGGAGAATCGTGAGAAGTTCAGTGATTACCCTCAACACATGCAAGCTGCAGAACACTTATATACTCTTGATCAGAAGTTAAGGTCGATGCCGTTAACTTATTAGTCCATGAATGCACTGATAATGACTCAATGGTGATTTAGAGTTTGATATAAGTTGGTTTCAATAGAAGTACGATAACCTAGCTAGCGTTAGCCGCGTGTGAAATGCAAAAAGGGCTAGGTTTCAGATCTGTTTTACTTCTACTCTATTTTGTTCTGCTAGAGCGAATTGAGGGTGACATCTTTTACATCTTTGGGACTAGATGGTGTTTCTTTTGTAGCCTTTGGGAAATGCTATAGGAGTGTGAAATGTCCTAGGGTGTTTCCGTTGCCTGAAACGATAGTTCCGATGCTTTCTCGTTCATTAAATTCAAAGTCGATGAGATAGCTGTGATGTTGTAGCTTGGGCAATATGTGGCGGTGGAGTATATCGCTATTGAGCTGTCGAATCTCGGTGACCCATGAAATCTCTTCTTTGTGTAAATCTATTTTAATCTTGAGCATTTATTACCTTTTAGTTTATTGACTGTTTTTTCGCGTGATAGTTGGTACCAATGGGTTTGTCGTGTTGTTCTGCGTGACATAACTGTGCCTTGTGTTTATTACATTTGTATTTAAGTGCTCGATCTATTCTGACTTCGCTGACAAAAGAGCAAATGACGATAGATCGGTAGTAGGATCGAATTTAAAAGCTATTGAATGACTATCTGGGTGAAAGCTGACGCAGAGATGGTGTAACGAGGGAATCGAGAACTGTCTATGTGGAACTTGGACTTACTTTAGCATTAACAGCTCTATAGATTAGAGCCAGGTGGCGAACTATACGCCTAGTTTTCAAAATTACAACCCTATTTCAATTAAATTCAAAAATATTTTTGGGTGATTTACCATCGGTTACTGAAGGTTAAATGAGCGAAGGTCAGGGATTTGACCATGATATCTGACTGAGTCTTGGCTTTTCAGCTGTTCGTATTCGTTGTCATTAGTGGGTTTAATTGATCAGCTAATTTGGTGATGATTAAGTCTCTGTTGTATATGATCTTTACATTGTAAATTACAATCCATGATTTTGGGGTTCAGCGTTGTAATTACAGGGTTTTTGGGTGCTTTCCCCATCTGTTTTTTTCTTCAGGTTGATGAGTATTTTCCTCTTCGCGTCTTTTTGATATTTCTGATTCCTAATACCTCTCCTGACTACGCAAAATATGAATACTCACTTTTACGTTTCTGAATAATAAAGTTGTTGTATCGCCAATTTAGTGCAAATATAATTGATAATAGTTCTCACTTGCGTTACAAGTTTGTTGTCAATCCAATGACAGACTTTAAATTATCGTTATTTAGCAGTTGTGTACGCCCCATGCTCGTCTATGAGTAATGTGACTTTCATTGTCATGAGTGGTGGTTTGTATCAATGGCAAAGGAAGAAACATGAAGAAAACAATCAATTCAGTTCGCCAGTTATTGAGCGGGCTTGCCATCGTTCTAGCATCATCATTCATGATGACCGCGCATGCGGAAACCGTCACCATTGAGCATGTGAAAGGCACAGCGCAGTTTACTGAAGTACCACAGCGAGTGGTGGTTCTAGGCCACGGTAGCTTAGACGTGCTCGATAAAATTGGTGTACAGCCAGTTGGCGCGCCTCATAGCTTGCTGCCTGATTACCTAGCTTCGTACAAAGATACGACGGTAAATACAGGCTCTTTAAGCGAACCTGATTTTGAAGCTATCTACATGTTGAAGCCTGACATCATCATCGCGGAAAACCGCATGCTTAAGGTTTACGACAAACTGGCACAAATTGCTCCTACTGTCATGTTTTCTATTGAAGGCGACAAGTACTGGGCTGATGCTCAGCAAAACTGGCGTGTGCTAGGCGACATCTTTGGTAAGCAAGCTGAAGTCGAAGCGATCATTAAAGAGACTCAAGCTTCTATCACAGCGGTAAACGACAAAGTAGCGTCTGACGAAACTTCAGCAATGATGCTAATGAACAACGGCAACAACATTGCGATGTTCAACAAAGGCAGCCGTTTCTCTATCATCTTTGATGACTTTGGTTTCGTGGAATCAAAGAGTGCAACCGTGGCTCCGATTAAAGGAACACACGGCAACCTAATCTCTTTTGAATACATAGCTGATGCAAAACCTGAAGTGCTTTACGTGCTTGACCGCGAAAAAGCGATTGGTAAATCAGAAGGACGCGCACAACAACTGTTTGATAACCCACTGGTTGCGGCAACACCTGCAGCGCAGCACGGCAATATCGTTTACCTTGATTCAAGTGCTTGGTATCTGGCTGGTGGCGGTGTGACGGCGATTCACAGAATGATTAGTGACATTGAACGTACGATTCAATAGTTACTAACCATCAGATTTTCGGGCTTATAAGAGTGTTCTTATAAGCCCTTTTTCACTTTTTTATACGGGCTACCCGAGACCTACCTTTAGTATTATTTCTATGTTGAAACCCATTGCAGCTGCTGTATTTCTTGTTGTGTTATGCGTTGCGTCATTGATGATTGGAGTCGCTGAAATCAGTTTTAGTGACTTCTTCAATGGCAACCAACACGCCAATTCTATTTATATTGTTAGTCGGATTCCTCGACTACTCGCGATCGTGCTTGCCGGAGCGGGATTGAGTGTTTCTGGCTTGATCATGCAGCAAATCGTACAGAACAAGTTTGCCGCGCCTTCGACGATGGGCACCATTGACTGTGCGATGTTGGGTTACATTGTCGGCATTCTAGTGCTAGGCAATGCTGCGCAATGGAGCTACTTAGGCTTTATCTTCGCGTTTGCAGTGTTTGGCACCATGCTATTGGTTCGCTTCCTACAACACCTCAAGTTTAAGAACGCGGTATTGGTGCCTTTGATTGGCATTATGTATGGCAACGTTGTTTCGTCTCTAACAACCTTTATTGCTTATAAGTACGACTTAGTACAAACCATGTCGGCATGGACTATGGCGAACTTTGCGAGCGTGTTGCAGGGCAGCTATGAAATCCTTTATCTCGCGGTGCCTGCTTGTGTATTGGCTTACTATTTCGCGAGCCAGTTCAGTGCGGCGAGCATCGGTGAGAGCTTCGCGAAAAACATCGGTTTGAATTATCAGAAGATCGTCTTCATTGGTGTTGCGTTAGTGGCTATCAGTGCCTCCTCTGTGGTGATGATCGTTGGTGTTATCCCATTCCTTGGCCTTATCGTGCCGAATATCGTGTCGCTGATGATGGGCGATAACATGAAGAAGATTCTGCCTTGGACTGCCTACTGGGGGGTGATCTTGGTGTTGGCTTGTGACCTGCTAGCTCGAATCGTCATCTTCCCTTATGAGATTCCAATCTCGATGGTAATCAGCATCTTTGGTGGCATGATTTTTATTTACCTAATCATGAGAGACAAGTCGAATGCGTGATTCAGTAAAAATTGCGATTCTGGCTATCGCGTCTTTGGGTATGACAGCGCTATTCATCGGGCAGGGGCTGACGTGGGATAACTACGAGTTCTTCTTGTCTCTGCGCCTACCAAAACTGCTGTCGATTGTGTTGGCGGCGGTAGCGATCTCGGCGTCGTCATTGGTTTTCCAAACCATTACTAATAACCGAATTCTAACCCCCTCCATCTTGGGCTTTGACAGCTTGTATATGCTGGTACAAACGGTACTTCTGTTTGTGTTTGGCAGTGCTAGCTTCTGGGTGATTGACTCGATCGCAAACTTTTCGATGTCTGTGACTGTGATGATCTTGTTCTCGTTTGCTCTGTTCCATTTCTACTTTAAGAGCAAGCGAAACAACGTATTCACACTGCTGTTGATTGGTATTGTGTGTGGCAGCGTATTCTCGAGTCTGTCTAGCTTCTTAGCGATGTTGATTGACCCGAACGAGTTCGCGGTGCTGCAGAATGTGATGTTCGCAAGTTTCAATAACGTGAAAGGCGAGTTGGTTTACCTCAGCCTTATTCCTTTGGGTTTGAGCTTGCTTGGCCTTTGGTTGTTGGCGCCTAAGCTTGATGTACTTTGGCTTGGTGTTGATAACGCGACAAGCCTGGGTGTGAACACCAAGCGATTGACTCAGATTACCTTGGTGATTGTGTCAGTGATGGTCGCGGTGTCTACGGCTCTGGTTGGCCCTGTGCTGTTCTTTGGCTTGATCACCGTAAGCTTAGCTCGCCAGATATTCCGATCTTATCAGCATCGTGTGCTTATCATCGCAAGCAGCTTACTAGCGATCGTGCTATTGGTTTCTGGCCAATGGTTTATCGAAAAAGTGATGGCGTTTGAAACCACTGTGAGTGTGATTATTAACTTGGTCGGCGGTTTGTATTTTATGTTCTTGTTGTTACGCACCAGAATTCAGTAAAGGTAGTAAGTAGTGATTAAATTAACAGGTTTAAGTAAGAAGTATGGCAAGTCACTCGTGGTGGATGATGCCAGTGCTATGTTCCCGAAAGGCGAAGTGACTTCTATCATTGGCCCAAATGGTGCGGGTAAAAGTACACTACTTTCAATGGCGAGCCGCTTAACCGACAGTGACGCAGGTGAAGTGGTCATTGGCGATAAGTTACTGGCTGAGTGGGATACCAAAGAGCTAGCTAAGCACCTTGCCGTGTTAAGACAATCAAACAACATCAATATGCGATTTACGATTCGTGAGTTGGTCTGTTTTGGTCGCTTCCCACACTCTCAAGGTCGCTTGAAAGACGAAGATCATAAAATCGTCGATACAGCACTAGAACACCTTGGCATTACTGACATCCAAAATAAATACCTTGATGAGTTGAGTGGGGGTCAGCGTCAAATGGCGTTTATCGCGATGGTTGTGTCGCAAGATACGGATTATGTGTTCTTAGATGAGCCTCTGAATAACCTTGATATTAAACACTCGGTTGAAATCATGCAGACGTTGCGTCGTTTAGCGCATGAGTTCAATAAAGCGGTCGTTATCGTGATTCATGACATCAACTTCGCTTCTTGTTACTCAGATAACATTGTTGCGATGAAGAAAGGCAAAGTGGTTAAGTCGGGTAAGGTTTCGGAAGTGGTTGAAAAATCAGTGATGGAGTCTATCTACGAGATCCCATTTGAGATTCGTGAGTTCGATGGTGTTCGAATCTGTATGTATTATTCTGGTCGTTAGATTACTGAATAACTCGGTTGTTTTGCTTTCTAGCCGTTGAACGAAAAGAGCTCCCATATGAGGAGCTCTTTTTGTTTTCGGATAGTATCTGTGTTGTTAGTGAAATGTTGAAATGCAAAGGTAATTCCCCTTGTATAATAATAACTTAACTGACGTAATATTGACTGGTCGTACTTCTAATAACGCCAGTTTGAAGTCACTCACAGATCTACTCTTCATTTTTGAAAATCAATTGCTTTTTTTTCTACTTAACCTCTGGAAACCGTTCTACACTAGGGTTATAACTGTTTGATTTGTATACGAGGTATCAATGAGTCGGAAACCTATAGTGTTAGTCGTGGATGACACCCCAAGTAACTTGGATGTGTTAACGGCAATACTCAAAGATACTTATCAAGTGAAAGTAGCGATTAACGGCACAATTGGTATCAAGATCGCGAAGATGGTGCCGCAGCCAGACCTTATCCTCCTTGATATCATGATGCCTGACATCGATGGTTACGAGGTGTGCCGCCAACTTAAAGCTCAGCCGAATACGGCTCACATTCCTATCATTTTCGTGACCGCCACAATTGGTCCAGAAGCCGAAGTAAAAGGACTCTCCTTGGGGGCTGTCGATTACCTAACCAAGCCGATAACCCCTGCAATTGCACTCCAGCGTGTGAAAACGCATATCGCACTTTATGACCAACAACGCGCGTTGTTTAGTCAGGTAAAAGAGAAAACTCAAGAGATCAATCTCGGTAAGCTAGAAACACTGAACATACTGGGTAGAGCTGCTGAATTTAAAGACAATGAAACAGGCATGCACGTTAAGCGTATGAGTCACTACTGTGAAGTGCTAGCTAAAGCCTTGGGAATGACTGACGAAGATGCCGAGACGTTGCGTGATGCAGCACCAATGCATGATATTGGCAAGATCGGTATTCCTGATAGCGTATTACTCAAGCCGGGTAAATTGGACGCCGACGAGTGGACAATTATGCAAAAGCATGTCGAATATGGTGTTGATATACTTGGTAGGCAGAGTGATTCCAAACTGATGCGTATGGCTATTCAGGTGGCGCAATATCATCACGAAAAATGGGATGGCAGTGGTTATCCAAACCAGATAGCTGGTGAAGGTATCCCATTGGTTGGAAGAATTGCGGCTGTTGCTGATGTGTTTGATGCCCTGACCGCAGAGCGCCCTTATAAAAAAGCTTGGAGTATTGATGAGGCGCTGAACTTGTTTGAAGAACAGAAAGGCAAACATTTTGATCCAACTATCGTTGATGTGTTTTTTCTGAAGTTACCTGAGATTCTAGCAATTAAAGAGAAATTTAGAGATGAGTGATGGCTTGATGTTGTCGCTAAATCGTTTGGTTGTTTTTCTGGTCATTACACTTGTAGTGTGGTCGCTGCTAATGCGATCTACGAATGCTGCTGAGGTAACAGATACTGAGTTAAATCAGTGGTTGGGAAACCAACCAACGGTAACTTTTGTTGTCTTGGCCAACCATTATCCTTACTCATTCATCGATGATGATGGGCAGGTTTCTGGGATCATCAAAGATTGGACATTAGATCTTGAACAGCGTTTTGGTGTTCATGTTCGGTTTGTCACAGTTAACTCGCGTGTCGAGGCTAAAGCCGCGTTAGTCGACGGGCGAGGCGATGTATTTCCATTCCAACAGTTCGACCCAAGTGAAGGTGGCCGTTTTCTTGCGAGTGCTCCCTATATTCCTTATCAGGTCGCAGTGATTGTTCCCATCGACAACAAACTCGATGGAAACCTAGATCAAAATAATAAACGCCGTATTGCGATGGTTAATGAAAATATCGATTTGGAGCGAGCTGGTGTCAAATTGAGTTCTATTGAGCGAGTGGATTTTGATAACGTTATTGATGCAGTACGTGCGTTAGGGGCCGGGGATGTCGAAGGCATGGTCGGTGAACCTATCACCACTATGGATCTTGCGGAAAAGATTGGCGTTCATGATTTAGCGGTAAATTATGTTCTGGAGCATTGGAAAAGGTTTGAAGCATCAATGGTGATTCGAACCGATGAACCAGAACTGCTGACGCTAATCAACAAACAGATTGAAACCTTCGACGTTGATAACAAGAACCAGATTTTATCGAAGTGGCTAGACAGTTCCCCCTATCGAGTGCCGCTAAAAGGCGTGTTTGGCTTTGGTAACCCTCCGTATATTTACCCAGACAGCACCGCAGTCGGGCTAGAGCACGACATTCTTCAGCGTGCACTGAATGACATGGGATATAAACTAGGTGACGTTGTCACACTTCCACCTAGCGCCGCTAAAAAAGCCATCGATAACAATAATTCTATAGCCTTTGTTTCTGGTGTTCAGTTTGATGATCCTAATGCGCACTTTTTAAGTGATAACGTTCTTAATATTGAGTTTGTTCCTGTTTCACTAACTCGCCGCAAACTCCAACTTCAATCCCAAAAAGACCTATCATTAGGGGCGTTATTGTTCGACGAAACATCCTCAATTAAAAACTCTGTTGAAGTTCTGAAGAGTAAGTTAGACATTGATCGTGTTGAAGATTACGAAGATCTTGAGTCAGCATTCTCGCAGTTGAGGGCTCAAAATGTTGACCTGCTAATGGTTGAACGAAGAGTGCTAGAGTGGTTTATCACCAATACTCGTTTTATTGAAATGGCAGAGCTAACGCTACATGACGAGTATAAAGTTGAGTATCCGATCTATGTGGACTTTAAGAGTGAAGAAATCAGAGATAGCTTCAATGCCGCAATTAAAAGGCTTAAACAGGAGGATGACGGCTTAAACCAAATTATCGAGATGCAGGTTCAGAGTGATTTAAGCCTAGTCCTTAAAAAAGCGAATATTATCGCGCAAATATCTGCGTATTTTATCGTCAACGACCGCTTTGAAGAGTTGACGGACGTGTTTGAAATTTTCGACACGGACAGTTCTTTTCAGGTGATCACCGCACAAGCGGATAACAATAGTCGCCCGATCAAATCTTGGTACATAGGCAACCTAGTTGATCAATATGGAGAGAAGAAAAATACCTCTCACTTTTCATCAGTCACCAAGGTGGCGAATTATAGGACCAAGGGAGGGAGTATCAACTCTGGTTCGATGACTTTCTACTTTGATGTTAATTCGTTAGTACGGAACCATGTTTATTTTCCATCTGTCGAACAATTTAGTTCATTCGGAGATGCGGCGAAACGCTATATTACGGATGTTTATCAAGCGAGTAACTTGACTGGAGAGATCCTAAATCTAAGCCAAAAAGAGAGTGCGTGGATTAAAGATAATCCGGATGTACGTATAGGTATCGATCCGAATTCGTTACCTTATGAAGCGGTATCCAATACCGGTGAATACATCGGGATGATTGATGATTATCTAACGCTGATTGAACAAAAAACAGGGCTAAGTATTCAGCATGTTGATGTGGCGAATTGGTCTGAGACCCGAAGCTTGGTTGATCATCATGAAGTGGAACTGGTCTCAGCAGCTCAAGAGAATCGTTCGTTAGGAGATAACGTCAAAGCAGCTAAAAGCTTGTTTTCAAGTCGTTTGGCCATTGCATCGAGAAGAGACGTTAGTAGCTTGGTACTTGAAGAAGCTAATGGTTGGAAAATCGGTATATTGAAGAATGCGGCAAATACTAACGCGATTTTAGATAAGTACCCGAACGTTGAGTGGGTAGAGGTAGAATCCACGGCCGATGGGCTCAACCGATTGGATGATAAAACCTTAGACGGCATGGTCGACACTGTTGATGTCCTCAATTACCTCATTGATTCATTTGGTCATCGAGGGGTTGGTATCATCGGCCGGTTAGACTTCTTCCTGTCGCCAACTCTGCATGTCATCAAATCTGAACCTTTGCTTTATTCGATTGTGAATAAGGCGATTGAGAGTATTTCTGCTGAAGAACATCAAAAGATATCGGCGAAGTGGGCGGCGCCCAAAGCGATAGAAAGAGTTGATTATCAATTGGTTTACACTATTTCGGTTTTTTCTCTGGTGATCCTTCTTCTTATTATTTTCTGGAATCGTAAATTAGCGAAGCAGATCAGTATTGCTAAGGAAGCGACCGAAGCTCTGGAAAAGGCGCAGAACCAACTCTACAACATGCTAAATAGCTCTCCAATTGCAGCTAGTGTGGTATTTGAAGAAGAGGTTCGTTACGCGAACGATACGGCAAAACGTTTGTTTGGCGTGGAAGATCAGGCGTTGTCTTCTATCGACGTTGCCGCTATCCATGACTCGCTGAGCGTTCGTGATGGCGTGCATGAAGAGCTCGACCTTAACGGTAAAGTTGAAAATAGGGAGTTAGTACTCAGAAAGTCTGATGGAACCCGATTTGTTGCTTTGGTCAGTTACTATCTTTTTGAGATTGATGGTGAAGTCGCCACACTATTTTGGGCATTCGATATTTCAGAAATGAAGCGCCTAAACGAGCAATTGGAAGAAGAAAAACAGAGAGCCGATTTGGCGAGCCAAGCTAAATCGGAATTCTTAGCCAATATGAGCCATGAGATAAGAACCCCAATGAACGCCATTATTGGCTTGTCTTATCTGGCTATTGGCGAAATATCTAATCCTGTCGCTCGAAATTACATTGAGAAAGTGCACCGTTCTGGCCATTCGTTACTCGGTATCATCAATGACATCCTTGATTTCTCAAAGATAGAAGCTGGACAACTTGTTATTGATAACGTCCCGTTTGATCCCGTAACGACCTTTAAAGATGTGATTGAACTAATGGAGTCGAAAGCAGCTGAGAAACAACTCAATTTGTCGATGGTCATCGACCCAGAGTTAGACACGCCACTACAAGGCGATCCATTGAGGTTGTTCCAAGTCATACTCAACCTTGTGGGCAACGCGATTAAGTTTACGGAACAAGGCAGCGTAGTATTAACGGTGGAGCATGTTGACTCGAACGACAGCAGCCTAACCATGAGAGTGAGTGTGATGGATACCGGGATAGGCATTTCGGATGAGAACCGTCACAAGCTGTTTGAAGCCTTTAGCCAAGCGGATACCACAACGACACGTCGGTTTGGCGGTACAGGGCTTGGGCTCAACATTAGCCAGAAATTAGTTCATGCGATGGGCAGTCAAATTACGGTAGAGAGTGTTTACGGGCAAGGCAGTGAGTTCTCCTTTGTACTGACATTGCCACGCTCAAGCTCGGATGCGTTAGCCGACTTCAAAGCTCAAGAGTTGCAACTGGATTATCAGATAGAGTTCAAAGGGCAAAGAGTGTTATTGGTTGAAGACAATGAGCTGAACCAAGATCTCGCCTTAGCATTTTTCAGTCGCTCTAAATTAAATGCCGATCTTGCTGAAAACGGAAAGGAAGCGCTGGAGTTAGCTAAAAACAACGACTACGAAATAATCTTCATGGATCTTCAAATGCCGATTATGGACGGCTTTGAAGCTACCCGTTTGATTCGTGAATTCGATATAGATGTACCGATTATTGCAATGTCAGCCAATGTTTTTGATGATGCGAAACAACGAGCGAGGGCGTCGGGCATCACGGACTTCTTGGATAAGCCTATTGTTATTGATAAAGCGATGTCTTTGATTACTCGATACATTGTTCCTGAGGTCTTAGTTGAAGGTCGAGCGCCATCAGACACCTCTTCAGATGCGATCCAGACAGGTGATTCTGGTGAGAGTGCGGAATTGCACTCCGATCCCCAAATTGAGCCGCCTGTTTTCTCTCAGTCGAGGTTTGAGCAACTGACTTATCATGATGTGAAGCTGCAAGCCAAAATGCTTGATAGGTTCTGCCAAGGATCGCCAGACATTATGTCGGATGCTTTTGATAACTTAGTACAAGGCGACTGGGAGACGTTAGAGCGTAATCTACATACCTTAAAAAGCATGGCAGCTTCGATTGGTGGATTGCGATTGGCAGAGTTACTCAGTGATTTAGAAAGCAAAGCGCATAACAAGGCGTGTGATGAAGCAGATCTTAAGCAAGGCGAACTTGGGTTAATCGAACTGATTAAAGCAGTTGAGATCAGCTTTGATGTGTCTGGTGTTGGGGGATTCAATACGACAAGTACTGAAGAAGCCGATGTGAGTCTTGCTGATACCTCTGACTCACCGAGCATCACGTCAGAACAGCATGCTCAGTTGCTATCACTGCTGGATGCGTATGATAACGATGCAACTCAATATGTGACTGAGTTACTGGCACAGTATCCACATTCTGTTGTTCTCAAAGATGTTCGAAGTGCGTTAGATAATTATGACTTTGAACGAGCAAAAGAGGGGCTTGGCGCTTCTGAGTAGTTGTCTTTTATAAATATCACTTCAACATTAAAGCCTTTAGCTCTTATAGCGAAATACCGAGCTAGCTAAAGGCTTTAAATCTATCTATACCGAACTAACGACTCACGTTCTGTTTGATTAGCTCAACAACCGTATCGTATCGGTGCGGCAGTTTTCGGTTTCGTTTTTGAACCAGATACAGCGTTTCCTCTACTTCTACCTTTGGCGGCACAACGTGTAGCTTGTCTCTATCTGGGAAGTGTTCAACCGCGCCAGCCGGTAACACGGTAAAACCTAATCCTTTTGATACGGGTAGCAAGATCTGGTGAAGCTGATTGATGTAGCCAGATCTTGGTATCTCATTAACGTTGATGTTCGCTAAGTCTTTATCTCCGCAAAGGTCGAAATACAAAGACAGATAGTGTGCAGAATCTGGGTGGGCAATCAGGCCAATGTCATTCAATACTTGCGGCGTTATCTCTAAATCAGCAAGGCTGTGGTGAACAATAAGACACAGTGCTTCTTTGCCGATGACTTGGCTTTGGTAGTAGCTGTCGTTCGGGGAATGCCTAACAATGCCGATATCGGTAGTGCCTTCGCTTAGGTCATTCAATATCTTTTTGTTTGGAGCGGCTTCTAAGTTAATGCTGAGCTCTTGGTGTTGCTGTTGAAGTTCAAGAAGCTTGGGATACAGACGCAAAGAGAGTGAGCCAGAGCAAGACAAGTGACATTGCCCAGCATAAGGGTTATCAAAACTCAGAGACTCAAAAAGATCTTCTTGGTCTTTCTCTAGTTTGATCGCATAGCGATACATAATCCGACCCTGTTCGGTCAGTTCGAAGCTCTTGTTTTCTCGAGATAGCAGGTCACAATTACAAGCTTGTTCAAGCTTCTTGATGTGTTGGCTGACTCCAGGTTGTGTCATATACAACTTTTCTGCCGTTTGGGTGAAATGGCCAACTTCAACCAGAGTCTTAAACGTATTGAGCCAAAGTGGATTAATCATACTCACCTTCAAATACTAAAGCCTATAAATAACAGAAAATTATTATTATCTTAAGTAATGATAATTTCAACTCTAGCGTCTTAAGTAACGCTAATCAAAGTCATGTGGTGGTAGCACTTTATATTGGTCTATTGGTCGCTTTGTAGAGTTGCTATGAGTAACAAAGTGTTGCGACTTTGTTGAATTTTTGGTCTATTGACCAACTGTGCTCATATTTAGGAACGAAGATGAATAGAAATGTTTGGCTGCTCTCACTGTGTCAGGCCTTGTTGATGACGGGTAACATATTACTGATCTCTGTGATTGGTTTGATCGGTAAGCAGATTGCACCCAGTGTCAGCATGATCACCTTGCCGGTTGCACTGCAGTTTTTGGGTCTAATGGCAGCCACTATTCCAGCATCTTTAATTTCAGGCAAGTTAGGGAGAAAGCGAGGATTTAGCATTGGTAATGTGGTTGGCATTACAGGAGCTAGTCTTGCCACCTACGCACTGTCTCAGCAAAATTTCTATCTGTTTTGTTTCGCTACGTTCTTACTTGGGATAGGCATAGGTTTTGGCACGCTTTATCGTTTTGCTGCAATCGAGGTGTGTGATGAAAATGCACGTCATCGAGCGATCTCTATCTCGATGGCTGGTGGCGTTTTAGCCGCGGTATTAGGGCCAAATTTGGCGATTATGTCGCAACAGTGGTCGCAAGATGGCTTGTACATTGGTGCTTTTGCTTCTTTGATTGGATTGAACATTCTTGCGTTACTCATCTTACAAACAATTCAGTTTCCAAAAGTCTCTTTTAATAGTCAGGCACCTAAATCCGATCCTCTCAGTGTGATAGTAAAAGCGCCTAACTTTATTGGCGCAGTGTTTGCTGCCATGGTCGCTTATGCGGTGATGAATATCCTGATGACAGCAACGCCATTGGCAATGATTGGTTGTGGCTTTGACTTTACCAAAGCAGCGGGCGTCATTGAGTGGCACGTATTGGGGATGTTTGTTCCTGCATTCTTTACTGGTTCACTTATCGAGAAGTTTGGCTCAAGAATGATGATCTTAGCGGGTGGGGTGCTGTTCGTTGTCTGTATCGCGATTAACATTCATGGCGAATCTATCTGGCACTTCAGAGCGGCTCTAGTTGTGCTTGGTGTCGGTTGGAACTTTATGTTTATCGCGGCAACAGGTTTGTTTAGTCAGTCCTACCAATCGCAGAATAAAGCTAAGGCACAAGCGTTTAATGAATTTATTGTCTTTGGCTGTGTGACGATTACCGCCATGCTCTCTGGCTGGCTAGAATCGACAGCAGGGTGGCAGAACCTCAATATCTACGTATTACCATTCGTGTTAGCTGTTATCTTGCTGTTCGCATTCAGTGCTCGTAAATCGCGTATTCAAAAGCAGCCTGTGTAATGGCTCATCGAATGGTGGTTCAGTAAATTTGTTACTGTGATTAAAACCCTAGTATCTCGAACTGCGACCAATAAAAAGCCCTACCAAATCGATAGGGCCTTTGCTTACGGCTTAAATAATAACGTTTTCTTAAAACTGCTGTCGTGGCTTATATCCTGTGACAACAGTACTTAAGCTTGTGTTGTAAATACGCATGACAGAGCCAGCGATGATTTACAGGTCGATCAAAATTGTCTTAGTGGTAATCCCACCTTGGTCATCGATTATCTTCAGTGTCACCTCGTGCTTTCCGTATGAAGGGAAGATTGACGTGAATGTGCGACCTCGTTTCACCTTTCCGTTTGGAAGTGTCCACTCGGTATCAACAATACGACCATCGCTGTCTGAACTTGTAGACCACATGGTTACCCAGCGGCCCAAGTGAATGTACTTCGCGCTCGCTTCTGGAAGGGCGTTTGGAGATTCAACACTCACTACGGAGCTAAATGAAGCGGTAGCGCCTTTGTCGTCGACAACAGTCAAGTTCACCGTGTATTCGCCCGCTTGCTCGTAAGACCAAGTTGGTGCCACTTCGTTACTTGTTGTGCCGTTCCCAAAGTCCCACAGGTAATGGGTGATCTCACCGTCTTGGTCTGAGCTGAAGTTGTTTACAGAAACATTCAGGCCAGTCACATTCAGCTCGAAGTTCGCAGTAGGAGCGACGTTGTGTTGGCTTACTTTAGATAAGCGAACCACGCCGTATTCGTTGTTGTCACTCTGATTCACAATATCGACCGCTAAACCAAACTCCGTCAGGATGCGTCCTGAATCTGGTGCTTGAGGCGATGTGTAATCTTGGTCATCCGAGAAGCTAGCATTGCCAACCAAACTGGTATCTTCGAGTACATCATTATCGCTGTTTACAAGGCGCATTGGAGTATGATCTTTGAGTGAAAACGCAGCGTCTCGAACTTGGTAGCGTGTTTGAGCCACTTCACCAGAGTTTGCCCACACCATGGCATTTTGGTCTGCATCGACCACGCCTAACCAACCTTCACCAGGGTGTTTACCTACCCAGTTGTCGGTGAGTGATTCGTCGACGTACCAAATGATCAATCCTGGGTCGAATGACATCAGTTGTCCCATGCGTTTGATGTTCGCTAGGCCTTCATCAACATCCATGTGGCTGCGCCACTGCAATAGATAGTAGTGCTGCGCTTGATGGAATCCATTACTCAGCTTGTAACCATTAAGGGAGAAGGTGGAGTTGCTCTCAGCATCATCTATTGAGGTCACTTCACCATCGACAACCACAGCAAGGTTATCTAAATAGAAGCCTTCCATTGCTAAGCCGCCATCGGTGATGTACTCAAATGAAAGTTCAACTTCTTGTCCTGCCCATTGTGAAACGTCGAACTCAGCGTTAACCCATCCGCCAGATTCGCCGCCAATAGCAGGAACGAGGCCCGTGTTGTATGGGTCGTCCATTGAGGTAATGTTGCCTGCAATGGCTTGTCCGTTGATTAGCACGCGAGCAAAGTCGTAGTCTTTTTCAATCTCATACCAAGTTTTGAAAGACAGCAGTGCAGAATCACCCGCTGGGATCATCAACTTGCGAGTCATACTGTTTTTCAGATCATCGCCTTTTTGAGAGTGGAATGAATACTCGCCCTCAAAGGGTTTCAGGCTTTCAATCTGCTTCTCAGGAAGATCCACTTTAATCATATTCGGACGGCTGTTATCCGTCGTTTGGAACAGTGTATACACTTGTGGGTTGTCTTCTAGGTCATCAATCGAGATCTGATCATCGTTAACCCAACGACCGCCAATCGATTTCTGTAGGAAGTGTTTTGCCCAAGAGCTGAATGCCGTTGGTTGTGTACCACCAATTTGACCAGCCCAACTGCCCGAAGACATGATTGACCAGTAAGAAACCGGTTCGCCTTTGCCTGTGTATTGCGTGTCGTACTCGTCTGGTAAGCCTAAATCATGACCATATTCGTGGGCACAAACACCTGCAGCCGCATCAATCGGTTGAATGGTGTAATCGAACGCCGCGTATTGGCCACCAAATCGATCTGGAAGCGAGCTAGAAGTACCTTCCAGTACATGAGTGCGACCAAGGTTGAATCGGTGAGACCAAATCGCATCAGGGCCTAACACGCCACCACCGGCTTCTTCGCCTACCGATGCATGAAACACCATCAGGTGATCAATCACACCATCGGGTTCGCGGAAATTTCCGTCACCGTCGTAATCGTAACGATCTTCGATGTCGTAATCGGCAAGGTTGATACTCGGATCTTGAGCCAGTTGATTCAGCGCTTCACGAACCAGTTCTTGGGCGTTTAGGTCGTTGTCGGTGGTAGGGGATGCCACCATAGAATGACGCAGGCTTAGAGGCGCGATACCAACCTGCCGCTTGACCTGAAACGCTGTAACTGTCGCCTGATTCGCTTTGGTAATATTGGCGCATCGAGATTAGGTTTTCGCCATTTGGCCCTGTGTAGCCAGAATTTGAAAACAACAACTCTTGATAATGTTCAGGGTTGTAGCTCTCGTAGAGCATCTGCGTGTGCTCTTCGGTCAACTTGTTGTCATCCCAGTTCAAATCAGGGAAATCGACCAATAGAGCGAGTACTTTATCGGTGCGCTTGGTGCCGACTTCTAAAGCAAAGACACTCGCTTTTTTAACGCCAGACCCTTTTTCTATGGCTTTGAGTATTTTTGCGCGTTGCTCAAGTGCTTTTTTTCCGAATTGAGCATCGCCTTTGAAACCGGAATTGATTTTATTTTTCAAGTAACGGTCAAGCGCATCCTGCTTTGCCACATCGGTTGCATCTTGGTCGACTAAGCCTTGTCTAACTAGCATTTCAATGAGTTTGTCTTCATTAACTACGCCTAAATCAATAGGTGTTTTTGCATAACCACTGACGCTAAATAGAGTAAGCATTGCTGAAGCCAACAATGTTCTTCTCATCATTTTCATTATATTTCCTTTTTATATTTCCATGTCGATATCAGTATCAACTTGCCTTATTCGGATCTGTTGTCCGAGTTTGGCCTAATACACTCTTGTGGTGTCTTATTTAACTGACGTGTGTTTGTTGTATTTTTTTTATCTTCTATCTCTTTTGTATTGGTTGTCTCTTTTCTATTTTTTGAATCAAACGGAGTGCTCTTCACTTTTTTAGCGTTGAGATAGATACGCAAAGCTTCTTGATTTTCCTCATAGGTTAAGCCTGAACAGATAACACCTTGTTTTATCAATGATTTCAGCAATAGTTCGTCGTTCTCAATAGTGGAAGCCTGTGACAGTGAGGAAAAAATTAGAACCATTAAAGCCATTGTTTTGTGTGACATTATTATATCAAGCCATCAGTTTTGATTATGTAACAAAATATATTTATAAATTTTACCAATCAAATGGATAATTATTACAATTAATTATTCGTTCCGGTTTCAACATTTAGAGTTAATATAAAATAAGGAGTGTTATTTATTCTATTGTCAGTTATTTAATGGGTTTTGTTGAATGAATAGTTGATAGTTTGGATGTTTAATAACATTGATTAGGTCGTGGTTATTATTCTGGAGGGCGCTTTATACAAGGCGTTGGGTTCTAACTAATAAGATAATTTTTTATTATCGGTGTTTTAAAATACGCATGTAATAACTGAGTCATTAGTAAATACCCATGCTCAAATTATTTTTACTCAAAATATCAATAATTAGGGTATTGAGAGTAACTTTCAGTGTTTCAATGACGTGAAATTTAACAATAGCAGAGCTGGTCGGGTTGTCACCGCCTGCTTGCTTAAAGCGAGTGAAACGGCTGAGAGAAGAGGGCGTGATTGTCGGTGGTGTGTCCATCATTAATCCAGAACTGACCGGCAGTAAGATGACTTTGGTTGTGTCCGTGGAAATGGAGCGTGATCGAGGGGATATTTACCAAATCTTTCGCCATTCTATTTCAAAGGCAGAAGAGGTCACGCAGTGCTATCAGATATCAGGCAGCTTTGATTTCATGCTGATTGTGACGGTCAAAGACATTCAAGCCTACGAAGACTTTGTGGAGCGAGTACTACGCAAAGATCTGAATATTCGTAAATTCCATACCTCTGTCTCAATGAGAACCGTGAAATTTACCACTGCCGTAAACTTAGATGAGTCGTGACTGTTGGCATGAGAAGATAGTGAAGTTATTAGCTTTGTGAGGTACTTAGCTAATATTTGTATAAATAGCAGGCATTTACACAAAATGTGACGTTCACATTTTGTCATAACTTTAATAATTGTATATATTCCTCGCCTAAAATAATAATTAACCTAAGTTAATATAATGACTGTCAGCTCATCTACTCAATCTCGTGAAACGCTTCTAAGCGAAAACGAACAACTTGTCTCTACCACTGATTTAAAAGGCGTGATTACGTACAGTAATGATGCTTTTTGTCGCATAGCGGAATACAGCCAACAAGAATTGCTAGGGCAACACCACAATATCGTAAGGCATAACGATATGCCGAAAGCCGCTTTTGCTGATATGTGGGTTAACCTAAAGCAAGGTAAAGCTTGGCGTGGCATCGTAAAAAACAAAACCAAATCTGGTCGGTTTTACTGGGTCGATGCTTATGTAACTCCAATTTACGACAATGGTAAGGTGAGTGGCTACCAATCTGTTCGTGTTAAGCCAAAGAATGAATGGATACAAGTTGCAGATAAGGCTTACCAAGGCCTCTTGAAGGCTGAAAAGTCGGGTCGCCAATGGTCATTAAAGATCAGTGACAGTGTTCGTTACGCCGTGTTGCTAGGCTCTTTGGCTGCGCCGTTAATTTCAAATCTCATTGAAGTAGGGCAAGTATCACAATGGTTGTTGAGCCTACTTCCTGTTTCAGCATTAGCACTGCTTTTCCGACAAGAGCTGATTGATACTCCACTGCAGTTGAAAAAGCTGCAATCTAAATTCGATAGTGTTAGTCGTCTTGTTTATTCAGGTAATAGTCAGTTCTCTATTGCCGATTTTCACTTAAAACTATTGTCTGCAAGAATCCACACCGTATTAGGTCGCATGACAGACTCAGCCAAGCCGTTACAAGATTTGGCTGACAACCTAAATGCGACGTCATTTGAAGTATCAGAAGCCTTAGATCAACAAACAAAAGACATTCTTCAAGTACGAGAGGCGACTGAAGAGGTTGAAGTCACCGCCAATGAGGTCTCTTCTCGCACAGAAGAAGCGCACCAGATTGTTGATGTGACTTTGCAAACCTGTGCTGGCGCTAAAGAAAGCATTAATCAAACTCATCAAAACTTAGAGAGCCTAGCTTCTCAGGCTGAAAAGGCGACTCAAACGACTTACCAACTGAGCGATCAAGCGCAGAGCGTAAGCAAGATAATGGAAGAGATTGGTGGAATCGCCGAACAAACCAACTTGTTGGCCCTGAACGCTGCGATTGAAGCGGCGAGAGCGGGCGAGCAAGGACGAGGCTTTGCCGTTGTTGCCGACGAAGTCCGTGCATTGTCGGGTCGAACCTCAAAGGCTACGGTTCAGATCAAAGAGAGCATCGATACCATGCTAACGACGATTGAAGGGTGGCAAAAAGATATTCTGGCGAACCGTAAGCAAACGGACGCATGTGGTGATGTTGCGAAGGTGAGTGCAGAGCGCTTGTCGGAAGTCGAAAACCTAATGCAATCCATGAATGAACTCATGCAGTCTGTTGAAAGTTCTGCTCATAAGCAACGTGAGCTGTCGAGTGAAGTCAATCTGCATATGCAGTCTATCGCCTCGACCGCAGAACAAAACTTAGTGGCAACGCATTCTGTGAAAGACCACTCCACAGAGCTAAAAGAACGAGTCAATGAGTTCTACCAACTGGCAAAGCGTTTCGAAGAAAAATAGCCGTTAGATTTAATCCGAATGAGAGAAAAGACAAAAAAAGCCCCGCATTTTCATGCGGGGCTTTCTGTATGCATCAACCCATTGAAGGGCGAGACAATGTATTCAAGATTAAGCTAGAAGCTCTTTCGCTGTGTTTACTACGTTTTCAGTAGTGAAACCGAACATCTTGAATAGCTCACCTGCAGGTGCAGATTCGCCAAACGTTGTCATACCGATGATCTTGCCACCGAAACCAACGTACTTGTACCAGAAGTCAGCGATGCCAGCTTCTACAGCGATACGTGCCGTTACGTCAGATGGAAGTACAGACTCACGGTACTGCGCGTCTTGTTTGTCGAACGCATCAGTAGCAGGCATAGAAACTACGCGTACTTTCTTACCTTCAGCCGTTAGCTCAGCAGCAGCGTTAACCGCTAGCTCAACTTCAGAACCCGTTGCGATAAGGATAAGCTCTGGCTTGCCTTCACAATCTTTCAGGATGTAACCACCCTTAGCGATGTTTGCTACTTGCTCAGCGTCACGATCTTGTTGTGCAAGGTTTTGACGAGAGAAGATAAGTGCAGAAGGACCATCTTTACGCTCGATTGCTAGTTTCCAAGCAACAGCAGACTCAACTTGGTCACATGGACGCCATGTGCTCATGTTTGGAGTTAGACGTAGAGAAGCGATCTGTTCAACCGGTTGGTGAGTAGGACCATCTTCGCCTAAGCCGATAGAGTCATGCGTGTAAACTTGGATGTTCTGAGTTTTCATCAGAGCAGCCATACGCATAGCGTTACGCGCGTATTCCATGAACATTAGGAACGTTGCGCCGTATGGTACGAAACCACCGTGCAGAGCGATACCGTTCATGATAGCCGTCATACCGAATTCACGTACACCGTAATGGATGTAGTTACCAGAGAAGTCGTTTGCTTCAAGAGACTTAGAACCAGACCACATAGTCAGGTTAGAAGGCGCAAGGTCAGCCGAGCCGCCCATGAATTCAGGTAGCATAGCACCGAACGCTTCTAGAGCATTTTGAGATGCTTTACGTGATGCGATGTTTGCTGGGTTAGCTTGAAGATCAGCGATGATTGCCGATGCTTTCTCTTCCCACTCAGCTGGTAGGTCACCGTTTACGCGGCGTTTGAATTCAGCTGCCAGCTCAGGGTATGCTGCTTCATAAGCTGCAAGTTTCTCGTTCCACGCTGCTTCCTTAGCTGCGCCTGCTTCTTTCGCATCCCACTCTGAGTAAACTTCCGACGGAATTTCAAAAGGACCGTGCTCCCAACCTAATTCTTTACGTGTTGCTGCAATTTCTTCAGCGCCTAGTGGAGCACCGTGACAGTCGTGCGTACCTGCTTTGTTTGGAGAACCAAAGCCAATCACTGTTTTAGTACAGATTAGAGTAGGGCGAGGGTCTGCTTTAGCCGCTTCAATCGCTGCGTTGATAGCGTCAGAATCGTGACCATCTACCGCTGGGATTACGTGCCAGCCGTAAGCTTCGAAACGCTTAGGTGTATCGTCAGAGAACCAACCTTCAACTTCACCATCGATAGAGATACCATTATCATCCCAGAAAGCAACCAACTTACCAAGACCAAGCGTACCTGCTAGAGAACATGCTTCGTGAGAGATACCTTCCATCAGACAGCCATCACCCATGAATGCATAAGTGTAGTGGTCTACGATGTCGTGGCCTTCTTTGTTGAACTGTGCTGCTAGCGCTTTCTCTGCCATAGCCATACCAACAGCGTTAGTAATGCCTTGACCTAGAGGACCAGTCGTTGTTTCGATGCCTGGTGCGTAGCCGTACTCTGGGTGACCTGGAGTCTTAGAATGCAGTTGACGGAAGTTTTTAAGATCTTCAATTGAAAGCTCGTAACCTGCTAGGTGAAGCAGAGAGTAAATCAGCATTGAGCCGTGGCCGTTAGACAGGATAAAACGGTCGCGGTCAGCCCACTCTGGGTTTGCTGGGTTATGGTTTAGGTGAGAGCGCCAAAGTACTTCAGCGATGTCTGCCATACCCATAGGCGCGCCTGGGTGACCAGAGTTTGCTTGTTGTACGCCGTCCATGCTTAGAGCACGAATAGCGTTAGCTAGATGCTTTCTGTTTTGAGGAGATTGATTCATAAGAACTTCCGAATAAAAATTAAGAAAAACAAAATTGATAAAAGTAGGGGAACTGAACGTTCCCCTATTTGAATTTGGTAAGAGTGATTACAGCTTAGCTGCGATCATGTCTTCTAGTTTGCCTTGGTCAACGGCGAAGTTGCGGATGCCTTCAGCCAGTTTCTCAACAGCCATTGCATCTTGGTTGTGGTCCCATAGGAACTCAGCGTGAGTCATCGCTGCTGGACGCTCTTTAGTACCGTTAGAGTCGATAAGCTTCTCTACTACTTCGCCTTCTGCTGCTTCTAGGTCTGCTAGAAGTTGCGGAGCGATAGTTAGACGGTCACAACCAGCAAGTTCAAGGATCTCGCCGATGTTACGGAAGCTTGCGCCCATAACAACAGTTTTGTAGCCGTGGTCTTTGTAGTAGTTGTAGATATCAGAAACAGAGATTACACCTGGATCTTCTGAAGCTTCGAAATCACGACCTTCTTTCGCTTTGTACCAGTCCATGATGCGACCTACGAAAGGAGAGATTAGGAATACGCCAGCTTCAGCACAAGCACGAGCTTGAGCGAAAGAGAATAGAAGCGTTAGGTTACAGTTGATGCCTTCTTTCTCTAGGATTTCAGCAGCACGGATGCCCTCCCAAGTAGAAGCCAGTTTGATAAGGATGCGGTCGTTAGTGATACCAGCGTCGTTGTACATTTTGATAAGTTGACGAGCTTTAGCAACGCTGCCTTCCATGTCGTAAGAAAGACGAGCATCTACTTCAGTAGATATACGGCCAGGTACAACTTTTAGGATTTCTTTACCGATGTTCACGTTAAGCATGTCGCAAGTATCTTGAACTTGCTGTGCTTTATCACCGCTTTGCGCTTTTGCGTATTCGATAGAAGCATCGATTAGAGGAGCGTACTCAGCAATTTGAGCAGCTTTAAGAATTAGAGATGGGTTAGTTGTTGCATCTTCAGGAGTGTACTTGCTGATAGCTTCGATATCGCCAGTGTCAGCTACAACAGTTGTTAGTTTACGAAGTTGCTCTAATTTATTGCTCATTTTGATCATCCTATGTATCGCATAACACCTCATTAATGGGAGAGGTGTGGGCATTTGCAAGCTAACTAATGAAGTTCTCAATGGTTGTACCAGTGAGCCAAACTTACATTAATTTAAATTTTTCTCCGAACGAACATTTGCACAGAACATTTGATCGCTCGATGAGTAAATGATGTAGCCATATTTATCCGATCTAGCCCCAAAGTCAACGGTAAATAGTACTGTATGGTGACTTCAGTCAAATATATTTCGCTCTAGTAATCATGGGCTATGCAAGCAAACGTTTAATGGGCAGAATGAGGTGGATTAATCAACAATAAAACCAAGGTCATCATCGTGAACAAATGTTCCTTGTTGTTACATATGTTCACGGTGTAAACTTGTGTATCACTTGCTGATGCATCGAACATTTGTTCTCAAAGTAGGTAAAATAATTGTTAAATATAGGTTGCGTGGTATATGAGTAAGAATATCCAAGATGTTTCCGAAGAAAACACTGATCTCCTCACTGAAGTGGCTGTTGCTTATTATCAGGATGGTGCGACACAAGAAGAGATCTCCAAAAAGTACTCTATCTCCCGTGCAAAGGTTGGTCGAATGCTCAAGCAAGCCCGAGATGAGGGCATTGTTGAGATCACCGTGAAATATCACCCCGTCTTTAGTGCGAAGATCGAGCAACGTTTGATCGAACGATTTGGTGTAAAGCGTGCGCTTGTGGCACTAGACCAACCAAATGAAGAGAAGCAGCGATTACAGGTTGCTGGTTTAGTGTCTAACTACCTTACCAGTACACTGAAAAACGGCATGGTAGTGACAGTAGGACAAGGGCGAAACGTATCGTCTGTTGCTCATCACACTGGCGTCATTACGCCACGAGACTGCAAATTCGTGTGTGGTATCGGCGGTATTCACCCAAGAGGCGGTATGTTTAATGCCGACCATATATGCAGGCAGTTAGCCAAAAAGTACGGTGGATCTTCTGAAACCTTATACGCGCCCGCTTATGCCGAGAATAAAGCGCAAAAAACCGCATTCATGGAAAACAGCACCGTTAAGCAGACCCTCGATCTCGCTCGAAAAGCCGATGTCGCTTTGGTCGGTATCGGTGATATGAGCGAAAACAGCTATATGGTCGACTTAGGCTGGTTTACCGCAGGTGAGGTCGTTCAATCTCGTTTATTACAAGGTGTCGTCGGTGACTTTGCGGGTTATGACTTTTTCGATGTTCACGGTAAAACAGCAAACACAGTAATGAGTGACCGTGTGATTGGTTTGGCCTTGGAAGAATTTCGCCCAATAGCGGAAGTCATTGCCATTGCAGCGGAGAACAGTAAGCCATTAGCTCTATTAGGCGCACTAAGAACCGGTGTGGTCGATGTGATAGCGACCAGCGTAAGTAATGCTTTGACGGTACTTAACTTGGACGAACAACTTAGCGTGAATAAACCATACGGCAGTGAATAGTAAGATATTTGTGCTTCGTTGAATTCACTATTTGAGTAATCATGGAAAATCCCCCTAATGAAACCAGTGCAATAAGGGGGATAACTATTAGACATGACTCGAATAGTGAATTTGTTCAGCGGTTGAAAGAATTATCACTCTTTAATGTTAAGCCACACTAAAGGAGACAATTATGAAACTGTCATTTATCACACACGCTATTTCTAGCAACAGTGACCAATCAAGTTCTATCTTTAAATCTATTTCTATCTTTGGGCTTAGCTCAATAGCCACGGCTTGTATGCTCACACCTACAGTACATGCCGATGATAAAGTCGTCGCAGGGTATTTTGCGGATTGGCAATATCTGAATAAAGACAACCCTTATACCGTTGACGACATACCTGCAGACAAGCTCTCACATATTATTTACGCCTTCTTGAGCATGTGTGGTCCTCATAGCGGTGCTGGTGAGCCAGTTCAAAAACAAATTAAGCAGCAATGTGCAGACAAACAACCATATACCGCGATTATTGTGGATAAAGAAGCTGCGTTAGAAGTCGATTTCGGAGACGTGGATGTTGATGTCGCCTATAAAGGTCACTTTGCCCAGTTAGCTCAACTGAAGGCCGACAATCAAAATATCAAAATTTTGCCCTCATTTGGAGGGTGGACAATGTCTGAACCTTTCCATGCGATGGCGAAAGATCCTCAAGCCATTGCGCACTTTTCAAAAACTGCTGTTGAATTGATCCAAAAATACGACTTCTTTGATGGTATTGATCTTGATTGGGAATACCCAGGAGGCGGCGGCTTAACCACTTCGCCTTGGAACCCAGAGACGAAACTAACGGATGAGCAAAAAGCGCTAGAGCGTGAAGCTTTTACTCTTTTAGTAAAAACAATCAGAAGTGATTTGGACGCTCTATCAAAGACGACTCAAAGAGATTACGAGCTTTCAACGGCTGTCGGTGTTGGTGCTAAGGCAGCCCAAATTGATTGGAACGCAGCTAGCCCATATTTGACGAACATGTTTGCGATGACGTATGACTTCCTCGGAGGTTGGGGAACTCAGACTGGTCACACAACCAACTTACATGCCACAGAGCGCAGTTGGTGGGGAATGGGAGCTGATGTCTTCATTAATCAAATGATTGAGCAAGGTATTCCTAGCGAGAAGCTCGTCATCGGGGCGGCTTTTTATGGCCGAGGCTGGCAAGGGACAAAAGACTTTGCTGGAGAGCTGCCTAAAGGTGATCTAGTTTCTGAACAAGGAGCGCAGTTTGGTACTGGTGAAAATGGTTACTTCATGTTCTGGGATCTTATGAATAACTACAGCAGCAAACAAGGTTATGAGTACAAGTACGATGAACAAGCTCAAGCACCTTATTTATGGAACCCAGATAAAAAAGTATTCATATCTTTTGAAGATCAGCGTTCCATTAAAGCAAAAGCAAAATGGGCGAAGAAGTCTGACCTAGGTGGTATTTTCACTTGGGAATTATCAGGAGACCCTTCCGGGCAGTTGATCGATGTTATGCATAATGAAATGAATAAAGAGTGAAATGAATAAATAACCCATCAAAAGACACCCCAAATATAAGGTAGGTATTTATCCACCTACTTTATCTGCTCGTCTATTTACTCACGTTTTTAAATAGAACATTCCGCGTACTCGGTCACCTGTTGGTTTAGGTGAGTAGCCAGCTCATCATAAGGAATAGGGCGAGAGAAGTAGTAGCCTTGCATTAAGTCACATCCACATGCCTTTAGAATTGCGAAGTGCTCGTTCGATTCTACGCCTTCAGCCAACACCACCATGCCGAAGTTCTTACCGATTGCGATGATGTTTTGCACCATTGTGAGTGACTGTTGATCGACAGCAATGTTCTCAATAAAGCTCTTATCGATTTTAAGTTCATCGATAGGCAGTGCTTTCAACATACTTAGTGATGAATAACCTGTCCCGAAATCATCTAAAGAGATCTTTATATTCTTATCTTTGAGGGCTTCAAAAGTCGGTTTCACCAAAGTCACATCTTCAATGAACAAGCTCTCGGTAATTTCTAGCGTTACACAGCTAGGAGAGAGTTGATACTTTTCTAGTGTCGCGAACAAGTGCTCAGAGAAGGATTGATGAGAAAACTGACGCACTGATATGTTGATCGACAGCCCGATTTTTTGTTCTGTTGTTCGGTGCAAGTGGGCGATCTGCATAATGCTGGACTCAATAATAAAAGTCCCCAGTTTTTGCATTAAACCCGTGTTCTCTGCTATCGGTATAAAGACATCTGGCGGAACAAAACCCAATTCCTCATCAATCCAGCGCACGAGTGCTTCTACACCATGAATACTTTCATTTGCACGAACCAGCGGTTGGAAAACCATGAACAGCGTTTGTTTCTCGATAGCGATGCGTAGCCTTTGTTCTACTTTCATTTTGTAGAGATGAGCATCTTGCATTTCCGTTGTGAAAATACTGTACGAGTTTTGCTGCTGTTTCGCTTTGTACATTGAAATATCGGCAGAACGTAACAGGCTATCCAGATCTTTTCCGTGTTCTGGGAAACGCGCTACGCCGATGCTGCAACCTAACAAAAACTGAGCGCTTTCAACTTCATAAGGTTGAGAAAGCACTTCAATAATGCGCTTGGCGAGTCGTTTAATTTCAGCTTCATTCGACAAGGGCGTCAAGAACAAAAACTCATCACTGGATTCACGTACCAATAGGCTGAGGCGAGATCGGAACCTCATCAAACGCAAAGCGATCTGTTTGAGAACCTTATCTCCAAAGTCATGCCCGTGGGTGTCATTGACGCATTTAAAGTTATCGATATCGATAAACAACAGCGAAAACGGCTCTGACTCATCGTCAATCCATTTACCAATGTTTCTACGCATGTACAAACGGTTTGGCAGAGAGGTTAAAGGGTCATGGTTCGCCTGATAAATGAGTTGGCTACGAGTCCGTTGTTCATTCTTGGCAATCGACTTAACCAAAAAGTAGAAACCAAACTGAAGAAAAATAAAGGCAACGAAAAGAATGCTGAACTCTTGTATGAATATACTATCGACGTGAGTTAGATCCGTACGTCCTACCACCCATAATTTGTAGTTTGGGATGTATTTCGCGCTCATCAAAGAGTGGTACTCTTCATCGTCGACGACAAAAGAATAGGTTTCTTGCCCATTCATCGCTTCTTGTACGCTAATTCCGAAGTGGTCGGTAAAGATACTTGCAATACGCTGTATGACATCTTTGCCGACTGGAGAGGAATAGGCACTCTCAGATTCAATATCACTTGAATAAAACTGGCGATAGCTGTCTTTTCTGATCAGGCTTAGTGTATTGAAACTTCCGGCGTGAGCATTATTTTCAAATACGATCGTTGCGTCTAATCGTAGCCCTGCGGTCATTACTGCATCGGTTTTCTTGCCATCGATTGAAATGGATTTTCTCAGCGGGATGACTAAGCTATTCAACGAATCTTGAAAATAGGTACGGCCAAGCACCATGCTACTGCTTGATAGGGCGTCTAGGAAGGAGCCTCTGGTTGGCGCGTATTGCAGCAAGTTCCTTTGATTCGCAAGTTCGAGATTTGAGCTAATCGAGAGGTAATCACCGTCGGTGTTCAACAAGCCAAACGCTGCTATCGCAGGGTGGGTCTCAAGTAGCTTGTCTAATATTGGCCTAATCTGGATAGATGCAGTACGTGTGAAATCAGACTGTTGAGCCAGTTGATGGCCAACCACTTCTAACAAGGCTTCTTGACTGGTCAGCAGCGAGTTGACGGAGCTAGAAAAAAGCTCAACCTGAATGTGTTGCTGCTCTATGAAGTCGTCTCTGTTTGCTTTCCAGTTTGTTATTCCCAACGCGGCGAAAAGTATCAGGGTCAGTAGTACGACAAACGCGTACAGCGACCAGATATTTTGCTTAAATAGAGCCATGAGATGCCTTTGTTGGTTACTACTTTTAACAGACTGCAAGTGACAAACTATTGGGTTGTCAGCGCGATTCATGCAACGAAAAATACAAACATCAATGATGAAAGTATTAATGGTTAAATAGTGTAACGACTACGAGCAGAGATTCTTGAGTGAAAAATTAGTATTCATAACGTCGATAACGATTAGTTTATGATTAATCACGAATTATGGTTAGCAAGTTGATGTGGGTTACAAATCAAACGGCGTGAATCGAGTCTTGGTCTCAAATGAACATAGCGTTAACTGCGACATAGAGGCTTACTTCATGAGACGTGGGGCCATCATTATCAGTAAGCTCTTTATGCATGCGCAGTATATTCTAATAGTTGCATTAAGCGAAGTTGAATTACTTTTTAGTCACGGCGATAGGGAGTTTGTCGTTAGCACCCCATTCCGTCCATGAACCATCGTAAACACCCATTTCACCGTTATAGCCAGCGAGTTTAGCGGCTAATAATATGATGCAAGCTGTTACGCCAGATCCACAGCTAAAGAACATAGGTTGAGAAGGCGTTAATTCTAGCGTTGAAAAGATATCAATAAGCTCTTCTTGGGACTTTAACTTGCCGTTTTTGAGTACTTGGGCAAATGGTAGGCAAATAGAATTCGGTATATGGCCACTACGCAAGCCTTCACGTGGTTCAGGAACTTCTGAATCGAAACGAGCTTGAGAACGAGCATCTACAATGTTTGCGCTCTTGTCAGTTGAGTAACCTTCAATCTGCTGAGCACTGACAAAGTAGTTGTCTTGAATATGGCCTTCAAAATTGCCCGCTTTTACTTCGGTGCGATAGTCAGTCTCGGTCGCGTAACCGGCTTCGATCCAAGCTGGCAAACCGCCATCTAAGATGAATACGTCGTTGTGTCCCATTGCCATAAACATCCACCACGCACGAGGAGAAGCGAAGGTTCCGGAGTTATCGTAAACCACAATCGTACTGTCTTGATTGATGCCAATTTCTTTTGCGCGAGTGTTGAAGTGTTTTTCGCTCGGAAACATGTGAGGAAGCAGAGTGTGCTTGTTACAAAAGTCTTTGTCGTAGTCAAAACGAATAGCACCAGGAATCATTTGTCCTTTGATCTTTTCTGACTCGCTTGGAATTTGAAACTCGATGCTGGCGTCGAGGATGATGATATTGTCTTCTGCTAGCAAACGTTGTTGAAGTTGTTGTGGTGAGATGAGTGGCTGATTCATTATTGTTATATCCATTCTTGTTGTTTTAGCGATTCTTACTGTTTTAGCGAATACAGTGGTAGAGCGATTACTGTTGCTTTTGCGAATACAGTTGCTTTACGAATACCGTTGTTGCATCGATGGCTACTGTGCAGCTCGACAGTGGATGAACTGATAACTGCTTTGTCCGGTTATTTGATTGTTTAATGTATCAAGCGCGACCACAGAATCAATAGGGCAGTCTGTGGTAGGAGCAATAGAGAGCCGAAATACGTCATTATCTTTTGTCTGAACCGTCAGATAACGCCTGTGCCCATCTAAGGATTGAGTAAGCGTGTTCGAAATTACTTTGGCTTGAATACGTTGCCCCGTCTCTGATGTTAGCGGGAAATAGGCAAGGGCAACTAACACGCCTACGCCACACATTAAGATAAATAGACCTATTTTTAACTGTTTCATGAGAGTAAGTCTTTGAAGGTTATGTTGAAAATATAAGTGAGGTTGGTGGTAAAGTGAATGCTACTCGCTAAGAAAGCTGAATTAACTGCTCCTCGACGAAAATAAAAAAGTGAGCATTTCTGCTCACTTTCTACTTACAAACAATCCATTTTGACTCTGTTTCGTCAGAGATCTCGCTAACGACAAGTTACCTGCTGTTAAACAATTTACTGCCAGACAATCTGAGAGTCGCCGCTAGAAACCACTTGTTGTAATGGAGGTTGACCATCGTAAAACCAAATCTCTATCAAGAGTGCGTCATGGTTTACTGGTGCTGCAAAGTTGGAGGCGAACACACCGTTATCTAGTGGGCCCGCAATGACCTTGCTGGAGTAATCCGGCTTCAAGGTTGAGTCATCTCTTGTACTAAAGCGGCTATAAACGGTCACAAAAGAACGGTCTGTCGAAATGCTGCTGATGTCAATGTTGAGATCAAACTGTTCAACAGAGTTGTAGTCAAATCCATCAGGTACCACCAAATCACTCATCGTATAGCTCTGCGCTGCTACCGCACTTGTCGCGGGAGACGGCGAAGGCGTTGCTGTTACCGGAGTCGTTGCTGTTACCGGATTCGACGGAGTTGCAGGTGTCGAGGGTGTAGATGGTGATGCCGTAGATGTACTTCCGCCCCCACCGCCGCCGCCTCCACAGCCGGCTAATACTAATGGCGCTGCAGCTAAAATAACGGCTAGTGACTTCTTGATGTTCCAAGTGCTTTGTACAGACATACGTTTTTCCTCAAAGAGATTGCGACTTGAATCAACGCAATGATTGTCTCGATATTGTTTAGTGTGAATAGTCATAACGTCTCTCCTTATGGTTCGTAACGTTGGTTGTCTGCAGGTGATTGGTACCATGTTTGGTTCGTTTCACCGCCGGATTCTGCGTATTCTTTAAACCCTGGGTAAGCGGTAACAATATCGACGTACTCTAAAGGCCACTCCCATTCGTCATCCGAAGTCACTATTAGTGCCCAAGGGTGGTTTTCTACTGTTTTGAAGTATTTACCTGTTGATGGATTACTGTCATCGACGCCTAAACCAGCTTCAAAGAGGTTAGTGGTATCAAATGCTTCGGTTGGAGCTTGGTCTGGCAAGTGAACCTCCCAGCTGCGTCCTGGATGTAGAGGTAGGTTTTCACCATGATAATACCCAGGCGTTGCGAAGATGAACGGGTCGTAAGGCATATCGGTCCAGCTGCCAGTACTCACACCGTCACCGGCTAAAGTAATACCAATTTGGAACGAGAACTGCTCATCTTCTTTACATCCATTACTGGTGCGGTAGAAGGTACAGCCAGTGCTGATTTTTTCTGTCAGGTCATTGGCGATAACAAAGATTGCTTCGCTACGTCCATCTTCTAGGTCAAGGTCAGTGAATACGCCGTTGTGTTTCATGTAAGAGCTACCACTACTCACCAAGCTCGGGTCGAGGTTAGGAAGTCGAACAGCAAAACCATTTCTGTACGATGCCCCGACAGCAGCTAGGCGGCCGTCGATAGTTGATTTAACGACTTTTCCATCTTTAAGGATTTCAGTAATACGATACATAAGAACAGCATCGTTCATGTCGTAGTCAGCTTTATAAGGCCAGTTATCTTCGTACGCGAGCGTTGCGTAACCAGAAGCACTTGGGAAGTAACGAGCAGTGGCACCATCGTTAAGAACATCGACTTGAATATCGACCACCTCACCAGAGGTTGAACCGCCAAAGTAACTTAGGTTGGTTTGTTGACTGAATCTAAAGCGAGCCCACGTCGTACCGGTCAGAGCGTTGATATCGACATTTAGGAACAGATCGTTTTCACCCGTATCTAACAGGTAATCGGTAAATACTTGCTCGTTGGCGCCATCGAAACTGCCATCTTGGTTCCAGTCTATCCAAGCTGAAAGGTAACCGGTTGTTGAAGCTTCAATTACTACTTTTGAATCAAGCCCTGCTTCAAGTGCGGTAACAAAACCGATACCACCGTTTGCCCATTCATCATCCACCCCGACAGTTTCATCTGATTGAGGTGTGACATAACCATCTAAATCCGCATCTGGAGGAGTTGTACCTAACCATGTGATGCCATCGAGTTCATGTCGAGGGCCATTGCTCGCCAGTAACGTTAGGTAGCTGTCTGGAGCATCACCGAAGTCGATGTTTGAGTCTTCATCAACAACAGGTGCATTAGCACAACGAGCACCATCGTTTTGACCAGAAGCTGGGCCATTCGAAACAAATTCAACGGCTGGAACAATACCTGCCGCGATATTGGCAGCGTTGTCTGGAGACAGATTGATACGGTAAATTTTACCGTCTTGGTTTCGAGATACGTAGTAGTAGCCGTTGACATCAAAATAGCCAGCACCGAACGTACCTAACTCGCCGGTGTCTCCGATGTAGGTTTCGGCACCAGTTGTAGGGTTGAAGCTGTATAAGCCACCAGAGTTATTATCGATACCATATAAAGAGCCATCACTTGGATGAAAGGCGAAATCAGTCAATTTTACAGTTGCTGGGCTGCCTCCGATTTTGTTGACCGTGACGGTCGCATTCGGATCAGAGTCTAAAGGAGAGAGGTCAACAGTAAATAGTCCCTTACCTGTACGATACAAGTAGTAAACATGGTCATAGACGTCGCCGACATAGAAAGTGTGATCGGTTGGTAAGCCACTGGTATTGATAACTTCAGCTTGGAAATCCTGTCCAAGGCGCACCAAGCGTTTGTTGGTGGTGTCATAGCCATAAATATATCTGTCTTGAAAGTCGAAACCAACACCATTGATATTGGCATTCATACCCGTATCGTCTTCTAACAGAGTGGTTGAACCTGTTACTAGGTTTACACCCCAAACTTCAACGGGTTTCGACTGAAAGAGGTATGCTTGACTAGGGCAGGTATCGAATGGCGCTGCGTTGGCGACTAGAGGGGCACTTAATAGCAAACTTAACGTTGTAATTCTCATATCTACATCCTTGTGATGGAAGGTCTAGATATTCAATCAAGTTACGTGCCAGTTTTAAGTGTTTGATTTAATGGGTTTTTATTATTTATCGAGTTCAGTTTCCAATTTGAGTGTCAATATGAAAGTGTGCCATCCAAATAGCCAAAGGCCTTTATATTTCTATTTGATTAGAGCTAAGGATACAAGAGCTTAGGCGGTAATTACGAGTGATTGTCTAATAGGCTCTGTATGTATTCACTCGTGAATGGAACAATATCTGAGACCACTTTGGATGCTAAAATGCTTTCAGCGTTAGCTTTTATTCTGACATATCGAAAATGCTTGCCATAAACCTTTACTCCTCCAAACGGTAAACTCTTTCCTTTGTTAATCAATTCACAATCTGAGTTTGATTCATAAAGGGAATACCCCAGGGCAAGATCATGAAAAACCCATATGGAATAAGGGGTAGCGTGAAGTGATATTTCCACTAATTTGTACACTGAAGTCACAACAAATTCAATACATTCAAGAGGCTTTGTTGCGTAATTCGGACAGAAAACCAAATTGCCCGAAAATTGAGTAATTATTAAACAACATACTGAGTTTCAGGCATACCAAGCCCTGTAAGCTTGTTCAGCGCTTTAATCATGGCGTAAGTCTCACCAACTTGAGCGTTGTAGTTCCTCAGGCTTAATTTCCCACCTAACAACTGTTTCACTCGATACATTGCTGTCTCTGATAGCGAGCGCTTATGATAGCCATAACGCTTTTTCCACTTCTTGTTGGAGCCGTATAGCTTCTGACAACCTACTGCTAAATTGCGAGGATGTCCTTCCTCCCAGAAGGCTGCGCCTTCTCGTGGCGGGATAAGCGCAACCGCTCGCTTTATCCGTATGGCATCATGGCAATTCCTTGTGTCATAAGCGCCATCACCTGATATCTCAATGATTTTACGTAAACGCCCCATGAACCCACGGGGCGTTTACAAAAGACTTACTATAGAGCAAGCCTTATCGAGTAGAGATCTTGAGTGTTGGTTGGTATGGAAACTTCCTTCTCCGCCTAACTCTAACCCCCTGGTTGTTGGCATATTTTTAGGTTTGACGTTTAAACGCATCCAAGAGTGGAGTCGTGTCAGGGAGTAGAGGAGAAACCACTTTGGACGCAAGGAGGCTTTCTGCCGTGACTCTAATCCTCACGTAGCGGTAAGATTTACCAAATACTTTTACCCCTCCGTCTTTAAGACGTTCTCCTCGACTCAGTATTTCCACTTCTGCAGACGCGTCATACAGACTGTATACGGAATGCCTATGACAGTTCGTGATTAGATATTTCACTTCCGGGTGTTTTTTTATGATATCGAGTGTGTTCATAAACATAGCTACACGTGGGCTTGGTAGTGATGCATACCCTGATATATTGTAGAGACTTAATGGTAGCCCCTGACTTTTCTCTATTGTAGTGAAGGGACAAGTGTGACTGTTAGCGGGTTCTAACTGTTCATTTGGTGTGTCGGCAGGCACAAAGCTGTATAGGGAGTGCGCCACTAGGTGTCCGGTTTTATCTATTATGGTCGATAGGATTACATTGGGGTTGTTGAGTAATTCCTGACTGACTTCTAACCCCAAATAATGTTCAGTAAAAGACAGAACACGTGACATGATGGGGGATGATGCCTCTGAAGGAGAACGAACCTCTGGGAGCAACTTTTCTTCAATAACGTATGGGTAGTGAATGTCGTTAATGGCGCGCTCAAATTCTAATGTAAGCTTTGTGTCTTCCTTCGTTGTTTGCATCAAGGCAGTGATGTCTCCTCCAAAGGCTCGTATGATCATCAACTGTTTCGCCAGTTTCGGGGCGGTGACACCTCTTTCCCACCGACTGTAAGTAGTGATGTCTAATTTATCAAACGCAATGTCAACCTCAAGCAAGTGGTCAATTGCTTGCTGCTGAGTGAACTTGTGCTTCTTACGCATTTCTTGTAAGTATTGTGCAAATAGTAATGACAAAGGATACCCTCCGAATCAATCGGTTTTCGTGTCTTCGCTGATTCTGCTTTTGTTGAGCAACCGTACGATTTCAGGGCGAGATAAAATCACGGCGCTTTCAATTTTTAATAAACCATGCCTGAATGCTTGGCTGCCAATTTTTACGGCACCGTAAGGGTCAGGCGTATCGTAACCTACTTTTTCGGCCCCAATCTCCACTAAATAATCCAAAAATAAAGGACCGCTTAAATAGTGATAGTAGAGGCGCCATAAAACGAACAAAGTTGGCATGCACGATATCAAAGGCAGATTCACTGGTGGCGAAACGGCTGAGGCTGCATATCGCGAGTGGAGCATTTTTAGAATAGGGTTTGAGTTTGTCAAAAGGCAGCGTGCTATATGGGGTGATGAAGGTGGCGTCTAACTCTGTGCTATCAAAGAAAACCGCGAGATTGTGGCCAACAATTTCCAAGCTCTGTTTATCAATATATACGTTTAAAAGCAGCTTTCTTGTTTTGTATAGATAATGGAGGTCTAGTGCTTCTAAACCAGGGTAACCGGACTGAGAAGTGTGTAAAAAATGTTGGATACTCTCAAAGAACGTTTTATCTGCATCTGGGTCTATCGTTTTTTCAATGATGATGGGCGCTGATATGTTGCCTACGCGTGAGTAAGAGGCGGAATAGATGGCGGCCTTGGTGGAATAAAATCGCTCATACACCATTCTGCTCATGATGTCCTCTTCGTCCTCCCACTCAAGTGATGTCAAGTAAGGCATCAAATCATTGGTTAAGGTGCGGAGTATTTTGATTGCTCTCACTGGGTGTGGCGTTGTGGTGCCCCGTTCCCAACGGCTTACTGAAACCGAGTCGATGCTTACGAACTCGGGGCTGGCTAAGTTCAGGTATGCGCTGAGTCCTTTCTGGGTGAGACCTTTTTCGAGCCTTAACTTTTTCAAGTATTCTCCAAACAAATTACGCCCCCTTTATTTATTGTATTAACAATAATAATAGACGCTATTGTTCGAGTTGTAGTTTCTGTTGAGGAGTCAGTGTAATTTTCATGGTTCGTAGCATGATCCTGATTCTATTGAAAATCAAGCATCTTCAATGATCACTGGTATATTCATTCCCTTATGATCACGGCTAGAGCATTTTAATTCCAGTCTTTAAAAGGGCTGAGCGATATTCGTCATCAATAGCCGCTATCTTCTTCTTTCTTACCATGCTGATGTTTTTACTTTTATCTTGTTTGAAAAGACTTAGTGCGATTTTTCTCAATACATTGAAAGCTAAGGCTCCGGTGCCCCTACGGATACGCGATTCATCTTCTCTAAACGTTACATCTAACATCCAATGCATACTTTCTACTTGCCAGTGGCTTCTTATTGCATCCAATGCTTGCTGCGCGTTGAGGGGTAATGAACTGATATACCATCGAGTTTCCTCCGATTTTTTACCACTCAATTTTTCTTCAACCATAGCGGTCACTTTGATTACACTCTGTAAACCATCCCAGCGATAACCTTTTCCTAACCAGTTTCTATCAACGATTAACTGCTCACACTGACGAGTTTCAATGCGTCCATGACCTACACTAACTTCACTGTACTCATCATACGTCTCAGAAGTGGTGCCTTCTCGCATTGATTTATGCCACCAAGCTTCAAGCTCAGCTTTCATTCCTGAGTGATTGCCCTTTAAGGCTAATACGTAATCCGCTTTACCTTTCACTATCTGTTTAGCGATGTCTTTTTGACATCCCATTGCGTCCAGCGTGATGATACAGTTCTCAATATCAAGTAATGTGAGTAATCTTGGGATAGCGGTTACCTCGTTGCTCTTCTCGTCAACCACAACTTGCCCAAGAACGAGCTGATGTTGACGACTCCATGCGCTGACCGCATGGAGTGGATTTCGCCTCTCACGCGTATCAAAAGAACGTCTAGCAGTTTTACCATCGATGGCAATGACATCACTCCCTGTAGACTCAATAAGACAACTCATCCAGCTTTGAAACGCTCTCTCAATTTCTTCTGGCTTAAGACGGCATATAACGCGAGCGATGGTGTCATGCCGTGGAATACCGTATTCGAAAGGGCGATAACGTCGGAGCCAATCTAAGCGATGAGAACCAAAATCCTCAATTTGCTCCCAGCCTTCCGCTCCTGATAGGACGGCACTAACGGCTAAAAAGATAATATCGAGAAGTTCATGTCGCTTACATCGATCAATACGTGGGTCTTCAATTGCTTCAAAATGTTGGAGAAAAGAGTCAGGCATACTTAAAACATTACAATAGAGAATTACTAGCTGCTCTGATCTCCCGTTTATTCAAAAGTTCCCATTTATAAGGCGTTGTTAATGATATGGACACTTCCACCCACCGTCTAAACTTATAGTCGGTAA
>NZ_JBFSUR010000031.1:0-69553 GCF_041467535.1 Vibrio sp. 10N.247.311.47 | reverse complement strand
TATGCAGCGGATTGCAAATCCGTGGACCTCGGTTCGACTCCGGGAGGCGCCTCCACTATTCAAAGTTGAAAGGCCAGCAGAAATGCTGGCCTTTTTGCTATCTGAAATTCTAAACCCTCATGCTATGTTCAAACTTCCACGTATGCTCTCTAATCAGTAGCACCACTAGGAACAAGCTATATCAGATCACTTTTGTGCCGGTCTTTTCCTTATGTAAACCTATCATTTGCTAAACAACCAACAGCATCTGTTAACCAATTGCGCCGTTTGTGAGTGGAATGAGTGGGGAATGGAAAAGGGCGACTGTCTTTTGCGTCATTAAATTCTTCATATTTATACATAGTTGCTCATGATCCTGTAACGCTTTCATGAGTTATTACACTTATTATGACCACAAATGAAAATGATTGTCATTTACTTGTGTTACTGCTAACCTATTGTGAAACTTTACAACATCTTATCTACTGCACGAAAGTGTATATAAAACCCCGCTAAACCTTATTAAACCTACGGTTATTCGTTTGCTTCGTATGATAAATCAGCAGATCTACCTCTTTTGTCCTACCCCTTTAGGGTAGTTCGATTTCGTAATTGATTTACATCATATTTTCATTTTCTTTCATAATTCATTATTCGCTCAGTTAAGAAATATATAACCTTCAGGAATTCTTATGAGCAAGATGAAGCTAGTCGTAATCGGTAACGGGATGGTCGGCCATCGCTATATCGAAGATTTAGTCGAGAAGACAGACGTTGCTAACATGGACATCACAGTCTTCTGTGAAGAGCCTCGCGTAGCCTATGATCGTGTACACCTTTCTTCTTACTTTTCACACCATACTGCGGACGAACTTTCTTTAGTTAAAGAAGGCTTCTACGAGAAACACGGCATCAACATGCTGATCGGTGAGCGTGCTATTAACGTTAACCGTGAAAAGAAAACAGTTTACTCAAGTACTGGTCGTGAAATTCAATACGACAAGCTAATCCTTGCTACAGGTTCATACCCATTCGTTCCGCCAATCAAAGGTAACGAAGGTAAAGACTGTTTCGTTTACCGCACAATCGAAGACTTGAAAGCTATCGAAGCAACCGCTAAGAATTCTAAATCTGGTGTGGTTGTTGGTGGTGGTTTGCTTGGTCTTGAAGCTGCAGGCGCACTAAAAGCTCTTGGTGTAACCACGCACGTTGTTGAGTTTGCTCCAAAGCTAATGGCTGAGCAGCTTGACCAAGCGGGTGGTAACCAACTTCGTCAAAAAATCGAACGTATGGGCGTTAACGTACATACAAGTAAGAACACGCTTGAGATTGCTCCTGAAGGCACTGAAGCTCGTAACGTAATGCGCTTTGCAGACGGTACAGAGCTAGAAACTGATTTCATCGTATTCTCTGCTGGTATTCGCCCACAAGACAAACTTGCTCGTCAAATGGGGCTGGGTATTGCACCACGTGGCGGTATCGAGATTAATGATCACTGTCAAACGACAGACAAAGACATCTACGCAATCGGTGAGTGTGCGTCTTGGAACCAAACGTTCTACGGCCTAGTGGCTCCTGGTTACAAAATGGCAACGGTAGCGGTTGACCACGTTGTTGGTAACGAAAGCACATTTGAAGGTGCTGACATGTCTGCGAAGCTTAAGCTTTTGGGCGTGAAAGTAGGCTCTATCGGCGATGCGAACGGTCGTACTCCTGGCTGTAAGAGCTACGTTTACCAAAACGAAGAACAAGAAGTTTACAAGCGTCTAATCGTTTCTGAAGACAACAAGAAGCTGCTTGGTGCAGTAATGGTTGGTGACACGTCTGACTACGGTGATCTTCTACAGCTTATGCTGAACGAAATCGACCTACCAGAACACCCAGATGCATTGATTCTTCCTGCTCATGCTGGTGCTGAAAAGCCAACACTTGGCGCGGATTCTCTTCCTGAGTCTGCTGTTATCTGTTCTTGTTTCGATGTGACTAAAGGCAAGATCGCTCAAGCGGTTGCTGAAGGTCACCACACAATCGGTGATATCAAAGCAGTAACAGGCGCAGGTACTGGTTGTGGTGGTTGTATTCCACTAGTGACTTCAGTACTAAACGCTGAACTTGCTAAAGCTGGTGTTGAAGTGAAGAACGACGTGTGTGAGCACTTTGCATACTCTCGCCAAGAGCTTTTCCACCTAATTCGCATCGAAGAAATCAAAACGTTCGATGAGCTATTAGAGAAATACGGTAAAGGCTACGGCTGTGAAGTATGTAAGCCTCTAGCAGGTTCTATCCTTGCTTCTTGCTGGGGTGAACACATCCTTAAGCCTGAATTAGTGAAGCTGCACGATACCAACGACAACTTCCTAGGTAACATGCAAAAAGACGGTACTTACTCTGTAATCCCTCGTATGGCGGGTGGTGAAGTAACACCTCAAGCACTAAGCGTTCTTGCTGATGTTGCTGCTGAATACAACTTGTACACCAAGATCACAGGTGCACAACGTATCGGCCTATTTGGTGCTCAGAAAGATGACTTACCAGCAATCTGGAAGAAGTTAATCGCTGCAGGTTACGAAACGGGTCAAGCTTACGCAAAAGCACTTCGTATGGCGAAAACATGTGTAGGTTCTACTTGGTGTCGTTACGGCGTTCAAGATTCAGTTGGCCTAGGCGTGATGATCGAGAACCGTTACAAAGGCATCCGTACTCCTCATAAGATGAAGTTTGGTGTGTCTGGCTGTACTCGTGAGTGTGCTGAAGCTCAAGGTAAAGATTTAGGTATTATTGCGACTGACGCAGGTTGGAACATGTATGTATGTGGTAACGGTGGTATGAAACCTCGTCACGCAGACTTACTGGCAAGCGACCTAGACCAAGAAACGCTAATCAAGTACATCGACCGTTTCATGATGTTCTACATCCGCACGGCTGCGCCACTACAACGTACTTCGGTATGGATGGACAACCTAGAAGGTGGTGTTGATTACCTACGTGAAGTGATTGTAGACAACAAGCTTGGTATCAATGACCAACTTGAAACTGACATTGCTGGCCTAGTTGATAACTTCGCTTGTGAATGGACAGATACAATCAACGACGAAGCTCAACTTAAGCGCTTTGCACACTTCATCAATGCTGATGACCGCGATGATAACGTTGTGTTTGTTGAAGATGGTCGTGAACAACACCGTCCTGCGACATTCACTGAGAAACACCCTGAAGCCATTACTTCAAAGCATCAGGGCGACATCATTCACGTAGAATCTGTTTAATTGGGAGACGAGATCATGGCATTTACCAAAGTTTGTAAGATCGAAGACATTATCCCAGGTACAGGTGTTTGTGCGTTGGTTAGTGGTGAGCAAGTGGCTATCTTCCGCCCAACTGAGGCTGAAGAAGTATTCGCGATTAGCAACACAGACCCATACTTCCAATCTAACGTGCTATCACGTGGTTTGATTGTTGAGCACAAAGAAGAGCTTTGGGTAGCAAGCCCACTTAAGAAGCAACGCTTTAACCTAGCAACAGGTGTGTGCATGGAAGACGAGAACTTCAACGTGAAAGCGTACAAAGCTCGTGTTGCCAAAGGCGCTGTAGAAATCTCTGCTTAATCTTCGGATGAGTAAGATTTGATAGTTCAAGGGTTCTAGTTCTCGATATTGCCTTAACTCGGCAACTAGAGCCTTTTCCTATCCAATTTTAACTTTTAATTTAAACTTTTTAAGGACAACCTTATGTCTCCTGATTACAAACCAGCTGAATTCGTTCAAACGATGATTGATGTGGGTGAAGCGAAAACGAAAACAAGTACTCGCGATCTTCTGATTCGAAGCACTATGGCTGGTATCATCCTTTCTCTAGCGGTTGTTGTTGCTATTACAGCAATGGTTCAAACCGGTATTGGCCTTGTTGGCGCACTTGTGTTCCCAGTTGGCTTCGTCATTCTAAGTGTAATGGGTTATGACCTAGTAACTGGCGTATTCGGCCTTGCACCTTTAGCGAAATTCGACAACCGCCCAGGTATTACTTGGGGTCGTATCCTACGTTGTTGGGGTATTGTTGGTCTTGGTAACCTTATCGGTTCTTTGATTGTTGCTTTCCTTGTTGCAGTATCACTAACGGGTAACTTCTCTTTAGAACCAAACGCTGTTGCTCAAAAGTTCATTGCTGTTTCTACAGGTCGTAGCCTAGGTTTTGAAAACATGGGTATGGACGGATGGATCACGTGTTTCGTACGCGGTATCTTCTGTAACCTTATGGTATGTCTAGGTGTGATTGGCAACATGACTGCACGCACAGTATCTGGCCGTGTAGCAATGATGTGGTTCCCAATCTTCATCTTCTTCGCACTCGTATTTGAGCACACAGTGGTAAACATGTTCCTATTCCCACTAGGTATGATTCTTGGCGCTGATTTTGGTATCGCGACATGGTTGAACTTCAACCTTATCCCAACAATCCTAGGTAACATCGTTGGTGGTCTATTAATGACGTGTGTTCCTCTATACCTAACTCATGCTAAAACAGCTCCTTCTCTAGGCGCTAAGTAATTAGATAGTTCTAGGTTAATGAGCAACTAATAATGTGTGTTAAGCCCCAAGCTGTTGATTTGGGGCTTTTTTGATCTTAACACTCTCTACTTTGATAACCGTGCACCTAAGGCGAGCAATGTGTGCTTGATGATGGTGCAAATGTCAGGGTTTTCCAACGTAATAGATTGTTTTGTTATATAAACTTCTATCTTGATTAGAATTAATCGTAAAGTTTTATGGCAACAACTGATAGTCTAAGAAGTAGGGATATTGGTGATTCATACAACGATGAATCGTCATACAGAATTAAGCTTGAAATATAACAAGCTAACTTTCGGAGCAAAGCATGTCAGAAGTATCGCCATCGAATGTTAAAACAGGAAACACAGGATTTGTTTCATTAGTAGGTGCAGGTCCGGGCGACCCAGACTTACTTACGTTAAAAGCGGCACGAGTGATTCAACAAGCAGACGTGTTGGTTTATGACCGTTTGGTATCAAAAGATATTTTGGCGATGGCTAATCCAGAAGCGGAAATGTTGTATGTGGGCAAAAAGCTCGATCATCACTGCGTACCGCAAGATCAGATCAACCAACTATTAGTGACCAAAGCTCAAGAGAACAAGCACGTAGTACGCCTAAAAGGTGGTGACTCGTTTATCTTTGGTCGTGGTGGTGAAGAGTGTGAAACGCTAGCTGAGAATGACGTGAGATTTGAAGTGATTCCGGGCATCACAGCTGCTGCCGGAGCAACGGCTTATGCGGGCATTCCGTTGACGCACCGTGATCATGCACAAAGCGTGCAGTTTATTACAGGTCACTTGAAGAAAGATGGCGAAGATATTGACTGGCAATCTCTTGCTCAGCACAACCATACCATCGTGTTTTACATGGGCTTGAAAGAGAGTCCGAACATTCAGAAGAATCTACTCGATAATGGTATGCGAGCTGACATGCCAGTTGCGATCATCGAAAACGGTACACGCCAAGAACAAAAGGTGTTTAGAGGTGGGTTACGTGATTTAGCTGACCTTGCGAGCGTCGCAAAGAGCCCAGCGCTGATTGTTGTAGGCAGCGTGGCTCAGCTCCATGAAAAACTTGCTTGGTTTAACAAACAAGCTTGATCGTTTGACCTTCTAATTGGATCTCTAAGCCACTACTGAGTCCATCAAGAATCAAATACTGCAGCGGCTGCCTTGTCGCTGCATTTCTTGTTGGCGCATCGGCATTTCGTCAATGATATTGGTGATCTGTTTCCAATCTGTTTTGCCACTCCATCGGTGCTTCTCTTTCCCGTCTTTACCAATCAAAACAGCGGTATGTGATCCTTTCGGGATCTCGTAAATACTGGTGACTGCTTCTAAGTTAAACTCTTCTTCTAACCAAGTTGGGACTGTGTAACCACTCTCAGCAATAACCATAATGACGACATCTCGTTCGTCCAATTGACAGTTATTGAGCAACACTTCATTCAGAAACTCTTTAACGATTGAATCTTCCTTTGGAGCGAAATAAATCACACTGCGGTGTGGCAAAGGCTTTGAGTGAGAATAAGCGGGGTAGGCGAGTACTGAATTGATGGTTAAGCTCATGATTATTACCGTGCTGATGGTCAGTAGTTTAAGCAAACTAAACCAGCTACCAGAGTTTGATGGTTGATTTAAAGTTTGCATCGCTTTGGTTGTGTCGATGCTTACGATCGAATTGTGTGTTTGTCGGTGCAGCATTGCCAACCTCCCTTTAAAAACTCTAAGCCTGAGTACGATTTGAACGCTACGTAAAGAAGAAGGTGAAGATCAGAACCACCTAAGAAACGCTCAAAACAAATCTACTTACAATAAGCATAGTTAGGATTACGTAAAGATACTTAGCTTTACGCTAAAGATATTAGATTTACGTTAACGATAGCTGGCAGGTTCATTTTTATTGAGTAAAGCGACTCGCATTTTACAATTGAATAGAATAGGGTATACGGAAAATCTAAAGGTATGAATTTATGGAAAACATAGCAATTTTGGTCGACGTTCAGAACGTTTACTACACGACGCGCGACAAATACCGTTCTAACTTCGACTATAACCAGTTTTGGTATGTTGCCACGGAAGGGCGTAACGTTATTGCAGCTAATGCTTACGCAATCTCAAGCCAAGATCCAAAGCAGCGTCAATTTCATCATATCCTTCGTGGTGTGGGCTTTAATGTGAAGTTAAAGCCGTTTATTCAGCGTCGAGATGGCAGTGCAAAAGGCGATTGGGATGTGGGTATTGCGTTAGACGCGATAGAACTTGCTGAGACGGTTGATACGATTGTTTTGGTATCAGGAGACGGTGATTTCGAAATCCTTGTAGAGCGAATCAAAGAGCGCTTTGGCAAGCCTGTTGAAGTGTATGGTGTTCCCGGGTTAACTGCTCAAAATCTTATCGATTCTGCATCAAAATTTGTACCGATTGAAAAAGATTTTCTTCTATAGAGGAAATCGGGCACTTTATAATTGAAATCAATAATAACGATAATTAGAATGCAAACAGTTCTTATTTATCGGTATGTGTAATGTCTCGCGTTTTAGTTGTTGATGATGATATTCAGTTGTGTGAATTACTGGGTGAAGTGTTAGAAAATGAGGGGTATCACGTTGATACTGTTCATTGCGGTGAATCCGCGCTTGAGTTTATTCAATCTCACCCTGTCGATTTGGTTCTACTCGATGTAATGCTTCCGAACCTAAGCGGCATTCAAGTAGCAAGACGCATTTGTCAGCGTTTTGCTACTCCCATTCTTATGCTAACCGCGCTTAACGACGATGCCTCAATGCTCGATGGCTACCAAGCAGGCGCCGACCAGTACATCGCTAAACCTTTCAATGTTCCTGAACTCTTAACCCGTATTAAGGTGATCTTGCGCCGAGTGGGTTTTGAACGCCAAAGACAATCTTTAGCTTCCTCTAATCACGGCTTGTGTGAACAACTCTCTCGTTTGCCATTAACTGGCACTGAAAAAGACTTGCTTGATTATTTGGTCAAAAATGACGGTATTGTCGTCTCAAAATCTGATCTGCAAATCCATGTACTCAAGAAAGAATTGTGTCCCTTCGATCGTAATTTAGATATGCATATCAGCAATATACGTAGAAAGCTCGTTCAGGCAGGTTTGTCTAAACAACATATAAAAACCGTTCGTGGTAAAGGTTACAGTTACCTAGAGTCGGTCGGAGCATGAGTAAAAAACTGCTGCGTTGCCCTGATTTTATTGCTAAGCGTAAAGACGGACTCACTTTCCAACTGTTCAGTTACCTGACCGTCATTTTGGTGAGTATTTTGATCCTGCAAGGTGTCGCTGAAAGAGCCTTGATGAAAGCGCTGCTTAAAGTGCCAGAATCGGTTAAAGCGGAGATGCTCGACCTTGCTTACCAAGCGAATGTGTTGATTGAAGAAGGGGACATGGATGAACTCGCGGACTGGGGTAATGCTCAGCAGTATTATCTGTTCGTCATTGATAAAGACAATCGTCCGATCACACATCGTCACATGCACCCACATTTTGAATTTAAGCTCAAATACTTAAGAACGTTAGATCACCAACTTAGTGATCGTGTGAGTAAGCCGATCTTCGGCCTACCACTGGATAACGGTAAAACACTGGTTATCCAACTACCGCACCAGTTTCATCCCGCAAAATCTTTTGCGCCATATTCCTATATGCTTAAAGCATTGATTGCATTGGTCGTATTGTCTCTGTTCTCGATTATCATGGCCAAAAGCCTTCAGCAACCGTTGGATAGATTGAGAGAAGCGAGCCGCAGACTGGCTCAAGGTGACTTCACGGTCAGTGTGGTGTCGGAGTTGAACTCCACCACGCGTGAATTCAACGAGCTTGCACACGATTTTGATTATATGACCTTTGAGATTAAATCTCTGGCTGAAAAGCAACGTTGTTTGATTCGTGATGTCTCACACGAGTTAAGAACACCATTAGCAAGGCAAAACCTCGCACTACACCTGCTGCGCAGCAAGGTTGATGATAAAAGCATTGGTTTGCTAGAACGAATGGAAAATGAAACAGAAGAGATGAATAAGCTGGTGGGTGAGATACTTGAATTTAGCCGCTTAGAAACCTCTCGCTATGACTCCAAGTTAAGTTTAATGCACCTTGAGCACTATTGTTCAATGTTGATCGCGCAGATGCAAAACGATTTAAAACCGAATCAAACTTTGATTGGTTCCCTAGAGACGCCGATATCAATGGTGAACGTTGATGAGAGGCTACTGCTTCGAGTCATTGGTAACTTGGTCGGGAATGCCATTAAATACGCGGGTGAGAACGCTCATGTGGTCGTGACGACATACGAACAGGTAATGGATAGACGTTACAGTGTAATATCTGTAGAAGATGACGGTGACGGTATTCCTGATAACAAGATTGCAGGTATATTCGACCCGTTTACTCGTATTGAATCAGCAAGAGACAAACGGTCTGGTGGCTACGGTCTGGGCCTTGCGATTGTTAAAGAAGCGATGGGTGTGATGAATGGACATGTAACTGCTGAGAATAGAGAAGGTGGGGGGCTGAGAGTGAACTTGATGTTCCCAATCGGTGATTAGCTTTCCCTATTGATAATTACCTTAAATTGATAACTGTCCCAACTCAGTAGTACTGACTTAAGCGATACCCAATAAAAACGCCACTGCATCTGCAGTGGCGTTTTTATTTATGCGCTTTGGTATGGGCTAGGCGTAGCCATTAATTACGCCTGAGCTTGAAGACAAGAGCATAAGATAAGCGAGACTATGCCTGTTGGCGAGCTAGCTTAACTTCTTCTTCTTTCTCACCTGCTGCTGGGTCGTTGAAGCGAGACTCGTCTAGAGCGCCTTCAGACTTAGCAACGATGATAGATACGGCACTATCACCTGTGATGTTTACAGCGGTACGAATCATATCAAGAAGGCGGTCAACACCCATGATTAGAGCAATACCTTCAAGCGGCAGGCCAACTTGGTTCAATACCATCGCTAGCATAACAAGACCAACACCAGGGACACCTGCAGTACCAACAGACGCCAGTGTCGCCGTTAGGATAACCATTAGGTAATCACCCATTGAAAGGTCGATGTTGTACGCTTGCGCGATAAACGCCGTCGCAACACCTTGCATGATTGCAGTGCCGTCCATGTTCACAGTTGCACCTAGTGGTACTGTGAAAGAAGCGACTTTGTTGTCTACGCCCATACGGTTCTTAGCCGTTTCCATAGTTACTGGAATTGTTGCGTTCGAAGATGCTGTTGAGAATGCAAACATGATTGCATCTTCCATCTTACGTAGGAACGTAATCGGACTAAGACCTGTGAATCCTTTAAGCATCGCACTGTAAGTCACCAAGCCATGCAACAGCAGGGTACCAGCAAGCACTAAGAAGTATTCTGCTAGGTTCCAAATTGCACCTAAGCCAAGGCCAGAGAACAGTTTCGCCATCAAGAAGAATACGCCGTAAGGAGCAAGGTTCATTAGTAGCGCAACTAGCTTCATGATCACTTCGTTTAGATCAGAGAAAACTGCAGCGATACGTTCACCGGGTTTGCCCGCTGCACTGATTGCGATACCAAACAACACTGCAAATACGATAACTTGTAACGTTTTGCCCTCAGCCATCGCCTGAATAGGGTTGGTTGGGAACATGTCGATGATTACTTGGCCCAGAGAAGGGGCATCCGCTGATTTGAAAGAGCTCGCAGCAGTAAGATCCGCACCAGCTCCAGGTTGGAACAGGTTACCGATAGTTAATGCTAGAGTGATGGCAACGGCAGTAGTACCGATATAAAGTGCAAGCGTTTTGCCACCCATACGGCCAAGAGTTGATAAGTCTTTAAGAGAACTTGTACCGCACACTAGTGAAACGAAGACTAGAGGCACAACAAGCATTTTTAAACTGGCGACAAAGATTTGTCCGCCCACTTCAAAGAGTCCGTTAACGATGTAGTTGTTAACAAATCCGTTGTCTGCAAAAAGGGATTGAATGGCGAATCCCGTTAATATACCTACGACCATACCGAGGATTACTCGACCAGTCAGAGACATAGGTTTCTTGGTATTCATTTAGAACACTCCTTATTATTTATAACTTTGATACCTTTTCAAAGTGAGCAGGAGATTAGCAGTCGGATAATCAATTCGAAAAACAAAAAATGAGTTTGGAATTATAGATGTGATCAAAATCACTGATAATTGTGTAAATTAAACAAATAAAAACAAAATAATTCACTATTAATTTACATCTATCGAGGGTTTTATACATAAATTTGTCGTTTCAAAGGTAGTAAATAAGAAGAGATGATTTTCTTATCAATCTTCACGTCTTCAATTGACTGAACAAATACCGTTGTTTCAAAAAATTCGGTGAAGATAACCAGTCGATTTACGTCCATGAGCCTTAACTATTTGTATTGAATGGTTTTGTTGAACTCCTCTAATATGACTCACCGACAGGCCTTTACAAAACTTTACGAATGCAAAGAATGTAAATTTAATGCAAATGGTAATAGTTATCACTTATATTCACTCCCGAAATAATTCAGTGGTACCGGCAACGGTTCAGCGAACACATCGAATAAATAACAAAGTGTTCGTCTAAAAGAATAAAAGCGGAGTAAAGGACATGTTTTCAAAGAGCCCATTGGCTTTAGTGATCGGCGCAGTATTAGCTTCACCAGCAGTATTGGCAGAAACAGTAAAAACAGACGAGCATATGGTTGTTGAAGGTCGTGACTACGGTTATAAAGCCGACACGAACACAACAGCAATGCGCATGGAGGCGACTCAATTAGAGACTCCGGGACAAGTTTTAGTAATCGATGAGCAAATCATCGATGAACAGCGTGCAACAACGCTTGGTGACGTGCTTAAGAATGACGCGAGTGTAAGTGCTGGCGGTACAAGCCGTAACCGTGAACGTTTCTCTCTACGTGGTTTCTCGGTAGAAAGCTCTTCGGGCTTCCTTAAAAATGGCCAGCAACATTGGTCTCACTACCGTCAACCAATCGAACTGCTAGAGCGTGTTGAAGTACTAAAAGGACCTTCTGGTCTTCTTTACGGTATTTCTGCACCAGGTGGTTTGATCAACATGGTAAGCAAAAAGCCAACTTACGATACGCAAGTAAGTGTTAGCCAAGATATCGGTTCTAATGACCATTCTCGTACAACGGTAGACGTAAGTGGCGCTTTGAACGACGCTGAAACTCTACGTGGTCGCGCGATTCTATCTAAAGAAAGCTACGGCTCTTGGAGAACTTATGGTGACGGAACTGAACCACAAACAGAACGTTTTGTTGGTGGTGTATTCGTTGATTACGATGTAACTGAAGACGTAATGGTTTCTGTTCACTACGATAAGACCAACGACGAAGGCAGCGTAGATTCTGGTGCACTATACACACTAGACGGCAACCGAGTGGGTAGCGACAAGCATATCTGGGATGCGCAGTGGTCACAGATTGAAAACGATGTTGAGAACGTAGGTTTTGATATTGCTGCTAACCTGACTGACACATGGTCTTTAAAAACAGGTTTCAATTACCAAGATTTCGAACGTATTGATATGGAAAGCTACCCAAGCTTTTCAAACATGAATCCTGATGGTACAGGAACCGTGACTCAAGGTGGCAACTACCGTCATGACAAATGGCGTTTCAGAACAGCTTATGTCGATCTAACAACAACCGCTGATCTTGCTGGCACAGAGCACCAACTATTATTCGGCGCTAACTGGTTAGGTTACAGCTATTACCGTGGTATGGATCGTTTCAGCAGCGGCGAATACGCGCCAGATGCAACGGTACCAGCACCGTCAGTGGGTCCAACATCGCTAGGCAAGATGAGCACTTACGATACTTGGGGTTTCTACATTCAAGATCTGATTACTATCAATGACGAATGGCAAGTTCTTGCGGGCGCTCGTTTCGACCGTAAAGTAAGTGATGGCGTTGCAGAAGAAAACGTAGCACCTAAGCTTGGCGTGATTTACCACCCGGCATCAAACGGTAGTATCTACGCTTCTTACTCTGAAAGTTTCGAACCACAAGGTGTTGTGTCTAGCGGAAGCCGCAACTACACCAACGATGGCGAACTTCTTGACGCAGCAACGGGCGTGTCTTACGAAGTCGGTACTAAGTGGGAACTGATGGACGAACGTCTATTCGTTTCTGGTGCGGTATTCGATATTACCCAAGAAAACATTTCAATGGATGTAGAAGACACTTCATCAGGCGATTGGACGAAGACACAAGGTGGCGAACAAGTTCACCGTGGTGCTGAGCTAGCCGCACAAGGCTTTATTTCAGAGCGCTTCTCAATGTCTGGTTCTGCAATGTACTTAGATGCTGAAATCACGAACCATGAAACATATGAAGGTAACCGTCCAGTAGACGTACCTGAGTTTGCAGCAAGCGTTTGGTCTACCTATGCAGCAACAAACGAAGTTGATGTGAACCTGGGTCTTATCTACGAAGGTTCTCGTTACGGCGATAGCGCGAACACATTCAAGAAAGACGGCTACGCACGTGTAGATATGGGTGCTGCATACACGCTTAAGTACGACGATTCTCTTGATTTCGTAGCGCGTCTAACAGTCGAGAACGTATTTGATAAAGAATACCTAGCGGGTGGCGGTTCAACATCTTCAAACCACCAATTTGCTGAAGACGTAGTAATCGGCGAAGGCCGTAACTACATGGCGACTTTACAGGTAAAATACTAATTTGTTAGTAGGGTACTATTGTTAGCCTAAATACTAAGGGGAAAGTTTCGGCTTTCTCCTTTCGTGATTCTGCTATTCAGTAAAATATCCCTAGTAATGCGAGTGACTTTTAATGATAATGAGAGTGCTTATCAATAATAGTATTTATCAATAAAATGTATTTGACCTTCTTCTATAGTAAATGACTACAATTATGAATCTTTTAAAAACTAGCCTAGCGCTTGCCATCAGTTTGGTTGCAACGTCTTCTATGGCAAATAGCTTGGATCAAGCTCAATCAATTCAAAACAAGACCAATAACGCGTCGGCTTCGAGTCAAAAGGTTATTGATAAAAGCTCACAAGCGACTTTAATGCTGCAAGCTGAGATTGAGCGTCTGCAAGAAGAAGTTAAAAACCTAGAAATCTATCACGATCACCTTGCTGCATTAGTTGAGAGCCAAAACCAAGAAGCTCAAAGCATTGAAGAGCAGATCGAAGAAATCAAATACACACGCCAAGGTGTTGTGCCATTGATGTATCAAATGATCGATGGTCTTGAACAGTTGGTAGAGAAAGACGTGCCGATTAAGAAAGAACAGCGTCTAGAAAGAGTAGAAAAGCTACAAGCAATGATGACTCGTGCTGACGTAAGTGACGCTGAGAAATACCGCCGTATCCTAGAGGCATACCAAATCGAGATGGACTACGGCATTAAGTTGGGTGTTTACCAAGGTCGTGTCGCATTGGCGAGTGATAAAACAATCGAGGCAGATGTTCTGCACTTAGGTCGTATCTCTTTAGTTGCTCGTAACCTAAATGGCAGCCAATACTGGGCTTGGAATCAAACAGAAGCTCAATGGCAAGAACTTGATTCTTCTATGAAGTCTGAGCTAGATAAAGCGTACGATATTGCTGGCCAACAAGCTGCCCCAAGCTTGATTACTTTACCTGTTTCTTTAATTGTTGCGGAGGTTAAGTAATGAACTTAAAATCATTAGCAGTATTGCTTTGCATTACATCACTTTCATTTTCTGCTTTCTCAGCTTCAGACTCAACGGCTCAGCTCGTTAACAAAGCAAAATCAGAAAACCGTACTCAAGCTTCTCACAACGTAGTGCGTGAAGCTGATTTCAAAAAGACAGAACAAGAACTGAAAGCGATCAAAGCTCAGCTTGAAGCGAAGCGTACGTCTATCCAAGGTGCGACAGATGTTCTGACTCAAACGTTCAGTGATAACGAAAATAAGCTTGCTCGCTTAGAAGAGAAGCTGCGTTTAGAAACCGGTAGCTTAGGCGAGCTGTTCGGTGTCGTTCGTCAAAACGCAAAAGAACTCGGCGCAGAGCTTAGCTCAACCGTGAATAGTGTTGATCGTGCTGAACACACTGCAACTGTTGATCAAATCATTGATGCTAAATCACTGCCTTCAATGCCACAGCTGACCGGTTTGTGGATGAGCATGGTTGAACAGATCCAAGCGAGCTCTGAGCTTAGCAAATCTCAAATTGCATTCATCAATGGTGAAGGCAACACACAAACTGTCGACGCTTATCGCTTAGGCTCAATCGGCCTAGTAACAGAACAAGGCTATGTTAGCTGGAACACTCAGCGTGAAGATGCGATTGCGTATCTGAAACAACCATCGAATGGTCCAACTTTAGCATCGCTATCTGCATTAGCGAATGGCGACGTGTCTAACGTGGTTGTCGACCCTTCTCGTGGGTTCATGCTAGAGCAACTAGCGCTAACACCAAGCCTAACTGATCGCCTTCAAGCGGGTGGTGTGGTTGGTAAAGTGATTCTTGGCTTGTTGGCAATTGGCTTAATCATCGCATTGGTTCGTGGTATTTCTTTGGCTATCGCTCGCCAGAAAATTCGCGCGCAACTTAAGAACCCTGAGCAAGCGGGTGATAACCCACTAGGTCGTGTTCTTGCGATGTACAACAAGGAACAAAACCAAACGGTTGAAGCGTTAGAGTTGCGACTTTTAGAAGCGGTAGTTGATGAGCAGACTCACCTAGAGAAAGGTCTATCGATGCTTAAGCTATTGGCGGCACTAGCACCAATGTTGGGCCTTTTAGGTACAGTAACTGGCATGATCGAAACATTCCAAGTGATCACTCAGTTTGGTAATGGCGACCCTAAAGTTATGGCGGGTGGTATCTCGATGGCGCTTGTAACTACGGTACTTGGTCTGGTTGCGGCAATGCCTCTTCTACTGGCACACAACATTCTTAGCACTCAAGCAGAAAACATTCGCAATATTCTTGAGAAGCAAGGTATTGGTCTTGTTGCTGAGCAGGCTGAAAAGACCGTTGAATCAAACGCTGTTGTTTCACCAGTTGGGACTGCTGCGTAATGGATATTTTGTCGGGTTCTCTATTACCAGCGAGTTGGTTAACGAGTGACTGGCTGCTGTCTTTATCAAGCTTTATGGAGCAGGGCGGTTTCGTCCTGTGGTGGCTAGCGGCTGTCGTCCTAGTGTATTGGGTGCTTGTGGTAGAACGTGTGCTTTATCTTGCGTTCTACTTTCCTAAGCAACGCCAAGCTTGGATAGCGAAATGGCATGAAAGAGAAGATCACTCTTCTTGGCATGCCAAAGCCATTCGTGAAGGTTGGTTAGGGCAAGCGAGTATCTTGCTTAACCAAAACTTGAATTTTATTAAGCTGTTAGTCGCTATTTGCCCGATGTTGGGCTTGCTAGGCACTGTAACCGGTATGATCTCTGTTTTTGATGTTATGGCGACACAAGGCAGCAGTGACCCTAAATTGATGGCTTCAGGTATCTCGTTAGCAACACTGCCAACCATGGCAGGCATGGTTGCAGCGTTAGCGGGCATGTTCGTTCACGCTCGCTTAGCGAAAGTATGTAACCGCTTAGAATTGAAATTAGAAAAATCTTTAAGGAGTCAACGATGAGACTCGGTCGACGTCATTCTAAAAACGAAGAGGCTCAAATAGACCTTACTTCGATGCTTGATATTGTCTTTATCATGCTTATTTTCTTTATTGTGACCAGTTCATTTGTTCGTGAGTCAGGGGTGGAAGTCAATCGCCCACAAGCTTCTAACGTAGTAAGCCAAAAGGATGCAGGCATCTTTGTTGCGATTACTTCTGCAAACGACATTTTCATCGACAAGCGTGTCGTAGATGTTGAACGTGTCCAAGCGACGTTAGAGCACTTGTTGCTAGAACAACCTGATGCTTCTTTGGTTATTCAAGCGGATGAACACGCTTACAACGGTACTGTTGTTAAAGTGATGGATGCCGCGAAAGGTGCAGGTGTTAAAAACATTGCGCTTGCTGCTGATAAGCGATGATCTTGGAGGATCTTCATAAATGATTCGCCTATTTCTTGCTTTACCGCTAGCGGGCGCGTTGGGCTTAGCGCTGTTTTCTTTCATGGCTTGGATGGTCGATAATGGCCACCAACGTTCACCAGACGATAGCGAGACGTTAAGTTTCAACATGGTAATGGTGGAACAAGAACAAGAAGTTCAAAGAAGACAACGCGCAGTCCCTGAAAAACCAGAAATGCCAGAGCCACCACCAGAAGCGCAAACGTCTCAGTCACAAGCTGAAGTCACGCCTCTGAATTCGATGTCTTCACTGCCGTCATTGGATTTGAATACATCCATTGACGGCCTAGCGATTAACGCGCCGACATTTTCTGATTTTGGGTCAAACCAACAAGCAATGCCTTTGTATCGAGTAGAACCTCGTTACCCACCTAAAGCGCTGAAGCGTGGCGCTGAAGGCCATGTGATAATGTCTTTTACCATCGACGAAACGGGACGCCCAATTGACATTCAAGTCACTGACGCAAACCCACGTCGTATGTTTGAACGTGAAGCGATGAGAGCACTTAAAAAATGGAAATATCAACCAAAAGTCGTCGATGGAAAAGCGATAGCTCAGGTTGGTCAAACCGTGAAACTAGAGTTTAAGTTGGCAAAATGATGAAACAGATATGGATATTAGTGGGCTTGTTGTTAATGCCCCTTACAACACAAGCGCAAGAGCTATCTCAATATACTGCCATTCGTGTTCAAAAGGCGCATAAGCTTGCTCAAGATGAACAGGTTAAACAGGCGATTGATGTACTCGCAGGCTTGGAGCTTTCTAAAGGTTACGACAAAGCATACGTAGCTCGTATGTTGGGTGTGTTTTACTGGCAAGATGGCAAAACTGACGCGGCGATTAAGCAGCTCACTTATGCCGTCGATACGAATTTGTTAGTCGATGAGCAAGCTTGGATAACGAAGCGTATGCTGGCTGATTTGTTGTTGAACGATCAGCAGTTTAAAAACGCGCTTCCGCACTACTACGAGTTAGTGAAAACAGCGCCTGAAAAGGAAAAGAAAGACACGCTTTGGATGCGAATTGCACAAGCTGAATACCAAATTGAAAACTGGTCGAAAGTCCTAGTGGCCATCGGTAATCACGACAAGTTCAATTCAAAACCAGAGTTATCACCTCTATCGCTAAAACTGGGCGCACAGCTTCAGTTAAAGCAGTGGAAACAGTCGATTCCTACACTGGAAAGCTTGATTGAACTTCAACCCGAGAAAGATAACTGGTGGCGTCAACTGGTTGGTATTCAACTTAGGTTAGATCGTAATCGTGATGCATTGAACACGTTAGCACTGGCTGATCTACAAGGTGTTGAGCTGAAGAACTCAGATCGCCGCTTGTTAGCGCAGCTTTACGCGAAACGTGGCATTCCAGAGCGCGCAGCACAAGAAATTAGTAAGTTAGATGATGCGAACAGCGATGTTCAACTTCTGGCTGAGCAAGCAACCTACTGGCAGTTAGCGAAAGAGTGGGACAGTGCTATTGAAGTGTGGACGTTAGCGTCTAGAAAAGACACGCAATATCATTGGAATGTGGCTCAGTTACTGGTTCAACAAGGTTACTACGATCGTGCTCTGGTTGTTTTGGATAAAGTGAAAGACAAGAACAAGCAAGCTGATGTTGCTTTAGCGAAAGTACGTTCATGGTACAAGCTAAAGAATCTTGATAATGCTCTTGCTCAAGCGAAACGTGCGAACAACATTGAGCCTTCTTCTGAAGCAAAAGGTTGGATTAAATATCTGACTCAGCTAAGAACGGTTAGTGATAACGGCAACGTCTAACTGCTGTTAACGCAAAAGAAGACAAGAGAAAGTAGTAAATAGAAAAGGGTGTCATTTGATGGTTCAAATGACACCCTTTTTAATTTTTGGCGGTTAAAGCTTTTTGAACTTTATCGTTCCAATGCGGCAGTTAAGGCTCGCACATCGTGCCGCTGGACGTAGCACTTTGAATCACGCCGCTGGTATCAGCAACCCAATTAATGGTGCAGTCACGATAAGGGTTTTTGAATGCGTGTACTGTATAACTATTGTCTAACGGTTTCTTGGTTTCAATCCAAGCATAGTTTCGAGACGCCCAAAAACTGATAGGGCGTGACCGTTCGGTGAGATAACGTTCTTGTACATCGGTTATGTCTGAACCGATGTATTGTTGAATATGTTCTTCCGTGCTGATTATTTGGCTGGTGCACGCCGTCACTAGCGCAGCAAAAGCCAAAACAAAAATACGCATTTCAAATCCTTTTAAGCTTCATTAGCTATCATCAAACCAGTGATCAAATAGTCCCAACTTTCTATCCTTAAAGCTACGACTGTTACCTTAAACCCATCTCAATCAAGCATGTTGAGATTGAGCTTTTTTGAGCTTTGACCCTGTTATCAATAACCTCTAATAAAACGAATCAAATCCCTTTAGTACACGTTAGCAAGAATATGCATACAGTTCGATTACTTCCCATGTAATGTTATGTAAATTTCCTTACGCCACTCGGCAAACGTAAACAATGTAAATTGAATGCCAATACGAATGATTATCAACTAAATTGTCGACATAAAATTTATAGGTATTGGTTTGTATGTCGTTAAAAAGTAGGGCGGTTCAGTCATGGGCTCGTCGACTTCATGTTTATATTTCTATGGCGCTTCTGTTCGTGGTTCTTTTTTTCTCAGTAACCGGTATCACCCTGAACCGACCTGAGTTATTTGAATCAAGCCAACCCAATATCCAACGCTCTACGCTAACGCTTCCTACAAGTTTATTTACGGTTCAAGACGGACGTTTAAAAGCTGACGAGACAGCCTTTGAAACGTTTCTGTTCGAAGAAGCCAACCTCTCCGGCGTTCCTTCTGGTTTGGACATCTATGCAGAGATTGAAGATGGTGAGTTGCTCATCGGTGAGGTATCTATGGACTTCAAAGGACCCGGCTACAACGCTTCCGTTTTTGTTGACGTTACGTCTGAGTTTGTAGAAGTCGAAACCACTAATTACGGCGTTATCGCATTGTTGAACGATCTGCATAAAGGTCGTAACAGCGGTGAAGTTTGGAAATGGTTTATCGATATCACTGCGCTACTGATGATCTTCTTTGTACTTACTGGCGTGTGCTTACTGTTACCTAAGAAAAAAACACTGAATACCTCCATTAAATGGACGGTATTTGGGTCTGCAATCTCGCTTGCTATCTATTTTGTCGCCGTACCTTAACTATTAATTAGCGTGATGAATCAGGTTGATGAGTCTGCTTGATGAATCAGCCTGAAGAACGAACTAAAGGTTAAACGGATTTAAAAGGTTGTTAAACATGAAAAAAATGAACTGGAGCAAGGCGCTTCTTGCTTTATCTCTTTTGCCAAGCCTAGGTATGGCACAAGCGATCCCTGATACGGCAAAACTTGATGTGAACTTTAAGCTTCCAAAGGTTGATACCTCTATGTACGCGCGTCCTTATGTGGCGGTGTGGGTAGAGAACAGCGAACGAAAGTCAGTGAAAACCATTGAGCTTTGGGTCGGTAAAGACGAATGGCTTAAGGATCTGCGCAGCTGGTGGAGAAAAGTTGGGCGTTACGATCGTGAATTGGTTGATGCAGTGACTTCTGCAACGCGCCCAGCTGGCCAGTACCGTTTCGTTTGGGATGGTAAGAGCGATGACGGCCAAGCTCTAAAGCAAGGCGAATACACGGTTCATATCGAAGTTGTTCGCGAACACGGCGGCCGTAATTACCTTCGTCAAAAAGTATCGCTAACGGATGTAAATGCTTCTTATGAGCTAAAGGCGACAGAAGAGACGGGCGAAATCACTCTGAACTACATCGCTAAATAGTAAGTGCGAATAGCAAAAGCAAACTGAACAGAATAGACAGTGGTCATCGTAGGCTCAGATAGAGCGACACGGCTAACAATTATAAATAATGGAATTGAACATGATGAAACAGACAAAAATTAAGGCACTTGCACTAGCGGGTGTAATGGTATTCGGCCTAGCAGCAACGACAACAGCGCAAGCTCACCCGCGTTGGATTCTGCCGTCTCACTTTACCGTGTCTAAAGAAGGCGGTGACTGGCTAACGTTCGACGTTACTGCATCTCACGGTACGTTTGTTTTTGATAAGCCTGCAGGCAGTGAAAACGCTCATATCATCATGCCAGACGGTCGCAGCGAGCGTCCTAACTTTGTTATTCGCGGTAAACGTCGTTCAATCTTTGATTTCTACTTTGAAGAAGAAGGCACGCACAAAGTTGCGATTAACAATGAGCCTTCTTACTACACGCAATACAAAGCGGGTCGTCGTGACACAGTGAAATGGGTCAAAGCAAACAAAGCGGAACGTGATTCAGTTCTTCCTGAAAAGTCGCGTGACGTGGTAACGCAAATCAGCTTCACTCGCACTGAAAGCTACATCACAGTAGGTAAGCCATCGGATTCAGTCTTCAAAATTGAAGGCAAGCTACTTGAAATGAAGCCAGTAACGCACCCTTCAGACATCATTGAAGGCGAACCGGTGACATTCCAATTCTTCTACAACGGTGAAATCCAGAAAGACGTGAAAGCGGAGATCACTCGTGAAGGCACACTTTACCGTAACCACCAAGAGCAGATTGATGTTGTGAGTGACGAGAACGGTGAGATTACCTTCACTCCAGACGTAGCGGGTCGTTACGTAATGAAAGCGAACTACAAAGGTGAGTTGATTGACAACCCACTGGCAGACAAAGCAAGCGCGAACGTTCACCTAACGTTCGAAGCACTGCTTCAATAATTTGTGATGTCGGGGCTAGATCCCTGATTAAGCAATCAAAAACTTAAGGGCTCATTTGAGCCCTTTATCGCTCAGTTTACTACTGAGAATTTGCACTGTGGCTAGGGTACGAACCATGACAATAAAAACAAAACTTAACGCACTAATAACTCCTTGCTTAGCCCTGGGACTTGGTTTCGCTGCATTACCTGCGCAAGCACACTTCCCACTGATGAGCTGCTGGTTTGAAGGCAAAACCGTGGCTTGCGAAGCGGGTTACTCTGATGGTAGTAAAGCGATTGATTACGCGGTTGAGATGTACGATTACGAAGACAACTTGATTGCAAAAGAGATGACAGATAAACGTTCTATCGTTGAATTCCCACATCCTGACACTGAGTTCTACCTTGTGTTCGATTCAGGTCATGAGTTTCCAGTTGAAGTTGATGTTGTAGAGATCAGTGAAAAATGATGATTCAAAGCGTACGTGCTGATACGGGCGGCAGAGAGGGCAAATGGGTAGGACTGATCATTGTGTTCATCCTTTGCTTTGCAACTGTCGCAATCCCATTTCATCAGGCTGAATCCCACGTTAAAGCAGTGCTTGATCATCAAATTCTAGTGACTGATGTTGAACAAGAAAACTTGGCGATGCTATCAGAGCTGCGTTTAGCGCATGAAGAAATCCGTGACCTGCGCATGGACTCAGATGGTGAATGGCCGAGTGTTGCATCACTTAAAGATGAATGGGTTGCCCCGTTTATAGAAGATCAGAGTTGGAAGCGCAAAGGTTCTCATGCTTGGGTACTGGACGAGCGTGGTTATTACTTTTCTACTCCAAGTGAACAAGCTACGCCTACCGATCATGGTTTTGCGGGTTCCTTTATTTTAAATGCGAACAGCGTTTCTCCTGAAATCTGGATCTTCTTGGGCGGTGTAGCGAAACAGCCCGCTACTTTTGACCAACACACGCTAGAGTCTACGGGTTGGAAAATGGTCGTGAACGAATCAGAAATTGAACAGCATCATGAAAGCGATGCTCACTAATAATAAGAGAATTACTATGCGAATTATGACTCTGTTCATGTCGTTATTAGCGGTGTTCATGGCACCCAATGCATTGGCAAAAGAATATAAGATCGACAGCAACAAGCTGACGATTGGTATCACGCTTCAACCTTACTACAGCTACGTAAAAGCAGTAGTAGGCGACAAAGTGAACATCCTTCCTTTGGTTGATGCCGGCTTTAATCCGCATAACTACTTGCCACAACCGAACGACTTGAAGAGATTGAGCCAGATGGACGCCATCGTGGTAAACGGTATTGGTCACGATGACTTCGCGCTTAAAGTGATTTCAGCCGCGCAACGTGATGACCTAGTCGTGATCGAAGCAAACAAAGAAGTGCCTCTACTTCCTGCTCTTGGTCAGTCTGTTGGTCAAGGTGCCGTTAACCCACATACCTTTGTTGGGCTTTCGACAACAATTCAAAAGGTTTACACCATCGCGAGTGAGGTCTCTAAGCTCGACCCTGACAACGCGGCTTTTTATCGTAAGAATGCACGTAAATACGCAAAGCAATTTCGCTTTATGAAGCGCGATGCGATGTTGTCATTAGGTGAGTTAGATACTTCAGGTATGAAGGTCGCGACTACACATAATGCTTATGGCTACATCCTTCAAGAGTTTGGTGTGGATGTTGCGGCAGTAATCGAGCCTGCACACGGTGTTGAACCAAGTGCTAGTCAACTGCAAGAGACGATCGAGAAGATCCGCGCATCAGGCATTGATGTTCTGTTTTACGAGTTAAACATGCCAAACCGTTTTGTTGACACAATTGAAGCGGAAACAGGCGTTCAGCTTTATCGTTTTTCTCACATGACGCACGGTGAATATGAAGGCGATAAAGTCGAAGTTGAGATGAAGAAGAACCTAGAGACGTTAATCGAAGCCATGAAATTTGCGGCGGCGAACCAAGCTAAAAGCGGGAACGCATAATGTTAGGTCCATCAATCTCAATTAATAAACTCGGTCTGCAATACGATAACAACGTAATTCTTGATGATATCTCGCTCGAACTTAAAGCGGGCGAGTGCCATGTAATCATGGGGCCAAACGGCGGTGGTAAAACCTCTCTGCTACGCTCTGTTCTTGGTTTGACGCCTTTCTCTGGGCAAATCAATATTCATTGGCCAGAAAAGCCAAGTATCGGTTATGTTCCACAAAAAGCGACCTTCGAATCGAGCTTGCCTTTGACGGTCATGGATTTCGTGTTGCTTAACCAAACTCGAATTCCGCTATTTTGGCGTCGTAAATCTAAGCAATTGGATCTTGCACTCGCACAATTAGATCGCGTTGGTATGGTTACTCGTAGCGACCGCCGCATGGGACAGTTATCGGGTGGTGAGCAGCAACGCGTGCTGTTTGCCCAAGCGCTATTAGATAACCCAAGTCTACTGGTGTTGGATGAACCAACCACGGGTATGGACGAGCAGGGCGTTCGTTATCTTGAATCGTTAATTCGTGAATGTGTTAGTGAAGGTCGTACGATCCTTGCGGTACACCACGATGTCACGGCAGTGCGTCGACTCGAAGCGAACGTACATGTTGTGAATCGATTCTTGGTTGATAGTGGCCCACACGAACAAGTCTTACACCCAAGTAAAATCGAGAGCCTGTTCCAGCACTACAGCAGTGGCTCTGCGATGACCAAATCGAAGGAGGTTGCGTAATGGATTGGTTACGACAACTAGCCATTAGTGGCGTGGAAGCGGGCTTGTTATCAGACAGTTTCATGTATGCCTTCATGGTCAATGCTTTGGTTGCAGCGTTACTACTTGGTCCTCTGTTAGGTGGTCTGGGTACTTTGGTGATTGCCAAGCGTCTGGCTTTCTTCTCAGAAGCCGTCGGCCACGCAGCGTTAACCGGTATCGCTATTGGTGTTTTGCTTGGCGAGCCACCAGAAAACCCAATTATTGGTTTGTTTAGCTTCTGTATGATCTTCGCGCTGCTTCTTCACTTTGTAAGAAACAGAACCAATGTGCCATACGATACTTTAGTTGGCGTTTTCCTTGCTTTAGCACTGGCAGTGGGTGCGGCATTGCTGATGTACGTGGCGCGTAAGATCAACATCCACATGCTTGAGAACGTACTATTTGGTTCGATTTTGACGGTAACAGACCAAGACTTGGCGATTCTCGCAGGCAGCTGCGCGATCATTATTTTGCTCTTGATACCGACGTTCAACCGTATTCTTCTAACCTGTATCAGCCCTGATATTGCCAAGGTTCGTGGTTATAACACCAGTTTCTACGACTACTTGTTTGTCATGATGATCACCTTAGTGACGATTGCAGCGGTGAAGATCGTAGGTGCTGTTCTGGTTGGTGCATTATTGCTGATCCCAGGTGCGACAGCTCGCTTGTTAACTAAACGCATGGGCAGCTTTGTATTGCTGTCGGCATTACTGGCAACAGTCGCGTGTTTAGTTGGAACCGTCTTACCTATGGAATTGAAACTACCAGTACCTTCGGGCGCTTCGATCATCATCGTTTCAGCGACATTTTTCCTAGCGGCAACGCTATACCGGATTATAAGAAAGGCATAATCATGACCTCTTTAATTAATCGTATCTCAAGAACAGTGAAGGCTATTACTAAAGTTGGTGCCGTTAGCAGCCTATGGTTGGCCGGCTCAATGGTGTCTATCAGTGCTAATGCCGAGGATATCCTTACCAGTACGCCTGTGACTTATGCTTTGGCGACAGAGCTAACCAAAGGCACAGACATTACCACCGAATATCTGCCACCAAAGCGCTACGGTATTGACCGTCTGCCGAATTGGTTTGGTACCAAGGGTGCGAGTAAAGTGCTTCAATCGGGTGAAAAGGCGACCGTTGCGGTAACGTTGTCATCGATCTGGCAAGCCGACCCTACGTTTGTATACGCAAGACAAAGCAATATCCGTTTAGTTGAGGTTGATGCCGCTCAAGCGATTACACCGCGTGCACAAGGCGTTGCTGCGCTTACATTGTCGAATGGTGATGTGTCTAAATACGCATGGTTAAACCCAACCAATCTAACGCGTATGGCGGCAATTGTGGCTGATGACTTTAAGTTATTGTGGCCGGCGCAAGCAGATACGATTGATAGCAACTTACAGCGTGTGATGCTTGATGTTCGAGAACTGATTAACAAGCAACAGGCGGTATTACTGGATAATGATGTAGATTCAGTGTTATTGATTTCAGAAAGCTTGGAAGATTTCGCTTCAGGTAGTCAACTGTTTGTTGAAGAGCGTATATTCAAAGCTGAACTGGAATGGACAGTTCAAGACAAAGCCAAACTCAAAGCGATGTTTTCGGAAGATGATGCTCTATGGTTAGTTACAGCGAAAAAGCCAAGCAACTTGATTAAATCATTGGTACCGAATGAGCGTATCTTGGTAGTGGATTCTGTTGATCGTTGGGGCAGAGCGGGAATCAACGCAAAAGCACCGTTTGCCCGTTGGGAAGTGCAGCCATTCAAAGGCTAACCAGCGCGATTAAAAATGGTAGGATCAAAAAAGCAGCCCAATTTGAGGCTGCTTTTTTGTTCTTGTCTGTTGGCTCTGAAAAGAGTGTCAGACAAGAGGACTGCGAGTATAAACTTACTCTGCAGCTTTTGTCTCTTCAGCTTCAACCGTTGCTTCTACTGAACCTTCAGCTTGCTCTTGAGCTGCTTTCGCTTGTTCTTCAGCTTCCATTTTTGCACGGTCAGCTTTAGAGATGTAGCGAGGCTTGTTGCTACTATGCAGTTTAGAATTCGCCTGTTTCTGCTTCTTTTTTAGAATTTGATTGATTTTTTTCTTACGGTTCATTGCTGCATAGCCTTGTATTTAGTTTAGGCGGTGGAGGATAATCATTTTAGCTCTAGAACTCAATATTTACATGGTATTCAGCAAGGAAAATATCACTATGCAGTCAGTCGAGACCGAACGTTTAAGATTAAGAATGATCACACCTCAAGATGCGGCGTTTATTCAACGACTATACAGCTCAGAAGATTTCCTGCGTTACATTGGTGATAAGGAAATCAACGACACTGAAAAGGCTGTCGAGTACATTGAAAACAACATTCTTAAGATGCATGAAGAGAAGGGTGTCTGTTTGTTGATGGTTGAAATCAAAGAAACTTCAACGCCAATTGGTATCTGCGGATTAATAAAAAGAGACACCTTAGCGTCGCATGATATTGGCTACGGGTTTGCTCCTGAGTTTTATGGTCAAGGCTTTGCCCAAGAAGCCGCGGAGGCGATAATTGAACAAGCTAAGCAGAATGCTGATATCGATCATTTAGTTGCCATCACTACCTCTGATAACATTCGAAGTATCACACTACTGACTAAGTTAGGCTTTGTGTTCGAGCGAGTTGAAGGTGTGATAAGCGAAAGCGTTAATCTCAACCTGTACGGTTTCTCATTAGGTAATTAAAACATGTTCCAACATAACAATATTCTACAAGGTGAGCTCGCAACGGAGTACAAAACCGTTATTGCGATGGTGCACATCTATTGCAAAGATCACCACGGTGAAGTTCGTCAGAATAACGCGTTATGTGAGGAGTGTGAGCAACTGTTGCGTTACGCCGAAACACGACTGGATAGATGCCCTTATGGTGAAGCCAAACCGACCTGTAATAAGTGTCCGATTCATTGCTATAAGCCCGATCCGAAAGAGCAGATGCGTTTAGTCATGCGCTATGCTGGGCCAAGAATGTTACTCAAGCATCCGATTTTAGCGATCAGACATTTGATACATGAAAAGCGAAAAGTGTCTGAGAAGCCACTGTCGAATGTGTCGAACCGCCATATCCGAATGAATAAGAAGTAACTGGCGTTTAAAAGTGGTTGCTGAAGAAACGAAAAAGGTCTGATTGCGCAGACCTTTTTGATGTAGATACACTTCCATCTCAGCTTGAATCTAGCCAAGTAGCCTATGCCGCTTGAGGCTCGTCATAGGTCACTGTGAGGTTGTTAATCCAGCGTCGGCTTAGGTAACGATGAGAACAAATTGCCAGTTTCACCACTTCTTCCACCAACATCAAACCATAGATGTATTTGAAATCCCATCCAGCGACAAACGCGCCGTAAACACATACTGGAATGCCCACCATCCACATCGCGATGAAATCCATGCGAAGGCAGAACGCATTATCACCACCAGCACGAATAATACCGTTAATGATCACCATGTTGAGCATGCGAATCACGACCGCAAAGCACATGATCATCATCGCAGGTGAAGCAAGCGGGTATAAAGCGTCTTTGGCCAGGTTTAGCCATGACAGAACGTGCTCTTTACCCATAAACAATAGCAAGCCTACAACCGCACCAAAACCAACCACGGCTTTGATGAACGTCAGACCCATACTCATAGCGTCATCAAACTCATCACGACCGAGTGAGTGACCAAGCAACACGGAACACGCTACAGAAATACCAAAGAATATCGAGTAACACAGCGACTCAAAAGGCGCGAGCATAGAGAACACAGCAAGTTCCGTTGTGCCCATGTGACCGAAGATCATTTGGTATGCCATAGTACCCATTGCCCATAACACGGCATTCATCGTTAGTGGCAAAGCAATACGACGGTAAGACAACCATAATGACGGACGATGTGGTGAGCTAGGCGTGGTTAACAACCAGTGTTTACGCATGCGCATATAGCCATACATCAAACCCACTTGAATCAAGCGCGCTAAAGTGGTTGCCAATGCCGCACCTGCAACGCCCATCGCTGGAATACCGAAGGCACCTTTAATGAGTACGAAGTTAAGTGCGATGTTGAGGGCAATCGTGACCGCACCAAGTAATAGTGGTGTTACGGTGTCACCTGATGAGCGCATGCTTGCTTCTACCACGACCACAATGTGAGTCAGCAGAAGGACAGGGAATCCATACCACAGGTAAGTCGCGCCAAGTTCAATCACGGTTTGATCGCTGGTCTGCAACATCATTAAAAACTGAGAACCAAGAGTGATGATTGCAGTAACAGGCAGCAGAACTTTTAAGCCAAACACCATCGCGATAGATGATACTGTTCGCGCGCTTTTTCGGTCATTCTTTCCCCAGTATTGAGCGACTAATGTTCCGTTTGCTGAGGCCAACCCTGCCATAATCATAATAGCAACGAAGTGCCATTTTGATGCAATTCCCACAGCCGCAGCTGCTTCCATACCATAATCACTGACCATTAATACGTCAGCAAGGGCAAGAATAGCGACAAGCGCACTTTGTAAAGCAACAGGTAAACCCAGTTTAACGATACGAGGTAAGATGCTCTCTGGCTTGTTATTCATAGATGAGTTAGGGTTGATGTTAGTTGTCATAAGCTCTCCGATTTATGGCAGAACTATAGTGATTTGAGCGAAGTAACAACATGTTTAAAAAACAACAAAACCTGTGCGAATCCGTCATTGATTCAATGAGACCAAAATCAACTTGGCATGATGATGTTTTTCTCGCTGAACAGTGCAAAGAACGTTTTTTGACCGTTGAAGATATTCCAGAGATGAAAAGCTTTGGTGTCTATATGGGCGGCATGGCGAAGCTATATGATGGCTACTGGGTTGAGCGCGAATCCGTTAATGTTCATACGTTGATTTTCACTATGGAAGGTGGCGGCATTCTAACAACCGCAACATCGGTCCAAGCGATTACACCTTATACACTCGTGGTGCTTCCTGCTGAAACCCCATTTCGTTTTGAACTCGATCCTCAATATAATTATTGGAAAATGGCGTGGATGCTGACGCCTGACACCAAGCAATGGCAGCACATAGCAAGTTTAGGACAGGGGATTGTGCCTTTTGGAGAGTGTGAGCAGATCTGGTCATTAATGAACTTGGTTTACTTTGAGATAGGCGGTAGAGCCAGTTACCGTAAGTTACTCTTGAGTGAAATTATCCGAACATTGACGGGGTTTGAGCCTAAGTCGACCAGCACCACTGCACGTGTTCAAGCGCTCTATAACGAAATTGAAAGTAGTCTGCATCAGCCATGGACAGTGGCAGGGATGGCTGAAAGAGTGTTTATCAGTGAAGAGCAACTCAATAGAGTCACCAAGACGCTATTCAACCTGTCGCCACGCAGTAAATTGATTCAATTACGCATGGATAAAGCCACCAGCCTGTTGAAATATCAAGATTGGTCAGTTTCTATGATTGCTAATCGCTTGGGCTACAAAGATCCTTATAACTTTTCGCATCGCTTCAAAAAGCATTTCGGTTTATCACCAAGCCAATACCGTAAAAGCCATCGAGGTCGCGGTTAGCATCTTGCACGATGAAATGAGAAGTGTGGGAGAAGAAGGTTACATATAGGCATGAGTTGAAAAGGGCCCTTCGCTTAGACATAAAGTCTGAACTCGGAGCCCTAATGACACGCATCTAGTGTCTGTCTATTTAAGCTTACTCGCCTGCAATCTGTAGGTGAGAGCGCTTTAGGCTAGCAATCAACATGTAGATCGTTGTAGCAAGTAGAGACGCGAACAGGTAAGTGAACAATCCTGCTTGTGAATCCATAAAGCTGTCTGCAACGATTGGTCCCGCAACAGAACCGATGCTGTAGCAAAGTAGCATGATTTGAGTCACTGACACCAAGTAGCTTGGGTCAAGGTTACGGCAACCTAAGTTAATCGCGATTGGGTATAGCGCAAATGTGGCCATGCCTAATACGAACAAGCTCATGCCTAGTACGTAGAAATCGTGATTGATAGTCAGCACACCAATGCTTGCAACCCCTAGCAGGCAGAACAGAGCCATTAATAACACTTGTCCTACGTGGTGAGATAACCAAGTCACCATCGGCTGTACAGCCATACCACCCATGATAACCAAAGCCATCAAACCACCAATGTCTTCGTGTGCAATGTTACGTTGAGCAAGTTCAACTGGCATCAAGCCGTAAATCGCACCTAGCGTTAATCCGGAAACAATGCAGCCAATTAGCGCGCTGTGGCTTAATTTGCTGATCTGCTTTAAAGACAAAGATTGCGCATCGTGGATCTGTGGTGGAGTTGCTTGTCCGTACATCAGCACAATGATCGCACCAAACAGAAGGGTGAACATTGCGATGAAAGGTACGCCACCAGTAATACCTAAGTAACCGATACCAAGCTGACCAACTGCAGAACCGCCGTACAGTGAACACATGTAGATAGCGAGACGTTTTGCGCGTTGTGACTCGTCACCGCTCATTAGCCAAGACTCTACAATCACGAAGATACCTGCAACCACCACACCAGCCACAAAGCGAGCTAGTAGCCATACTGCTTGGTGTGGGATCAATGGCAATACAAGGATCGTTGCGATGAACACACTCAATGCGATGACGAACGCATCTTTGTGGCCAACACGCGCAATGGCACGTTCAATCAATAATGTACCAGCCAGTAGACCTGCATAGAATGCACTCGCCAACCAACTCGATAGATCTTTGTCTAAGCCATACTCAGACAGCATTAATGGTAATGAACTCATTAAGTAGCCTGAAGCGATCGCGTAAAAAGACAATGCAATAACAGGAACAGTTATGCGAGTTGTTGGTTGGATGTTGTCCAATGCAGGAGCCTCTGATAGTAAAAGAAACGATGAATTTTCCGCGACTATGGGGGAGAAACTGAATTGGGTAAAACAAATAAAAATGGTCGTTAAGATAAAAGAAATTTATCGACCAACTAAACTAAAATACGGTTGCGATATTTGGTGGTTTGGCGAGATTTTATGCGGGCAAAAAGTCGTTAAGCCGTTGTTCATTGGTGGTTTAATTTAGAAAAAGATTGCAGCGTGATTGTCTTTTTATGATTTGGATTGAGTGGGATTTTAAGTGTTAGACCGTTTCTTTACGGTATTGACGTGGCGAGCTTCCACTCCACTTACGAAAGGCATGTCGAAAGTTAGCGCTGTCTGAAAACCCAACGCGCTCAGATATCTCTTCAATGCTCATTTGAGTTGAAGAAAGGTAGTGTCGAGAAAGGTGAAAACGAACGTGGTCCAGTATCTTCTGGTAGCTGGTATCGGCTGCTTTCAGGTGACGACGCAGAGTTCGAGAAGACATGCCCAGTTCTGAAGAAATGGATTCTATAGAAGGGTAACATCCTGGCCTTTCAATCAGCATCTGAGAGACTTTCTCTTTGAGGCTACTGGGTGCACTGACTTTTGCCAACATGTCATCACACGATTTTAAGCACATCTGTAAAGTGATGGGGTTGGCGGTAGGAAGAGATGAATACAAGGTGGTTGCGTCGAACTCCCATTCAAGCCGGTCACTATTGAATTCAACCGGGCAGCGGAAAATCTCTGTGTATAGATCGCCGTATTCAGGTTTTGGATAGGGGAAGCGGATCACTTGAGAAGGAAAGGGCTGCTGTAAGACCTCTTCGCACAAACTGTGTATCGCCGAGAACCAGTATTCACAACAAAAGGGCAGTAAAGAATCGAGTTCGATAAGTTGCTCTGCGCGAAAGTAACCAATGTTGTCTTCTACAGACATGGTTTTCCTGAGGACAGGGCCAGCAAGTTGCAGATACTTAAACCCGATTAAAAAGGCATCGAGTAGTGTTTCGCTGCTAAACACCGCATAACCGAGCACGCCGAAATCGCTGAACCTCGCTTGTTGGCCAACTTTAAGCCCCAATCCGTCTTCGTTGGAATTCGCTAACGCATTACTGAACACAGCAAGCTTTTGCGCCAAAGTGATGTGTGTATCGGGTGTGTTGAGTTGGAGAGCATCGATGTTACTTCCTTCGAGCAACTCTTCGATACTGAGAACAGGCGACAGGTAACGATGCAGCAACTGAAGATCCAGAATGCCGAATGCTTGCATGTCGGGTTCGTAAACTGCGGTGTATTCCATAAGCTGCCTCTTGTTGAATATCGATATCTTAACCGAACTTTTAACATTTACGCCTGTTGCTTGTTCTCACTTTCGCAAGCTTGTTCCAAATTTTGGTTTATGTGTGCAAGGTTTTATTGGGCTTACACAGGTCGTGTCCGAATATCACCGGTTTTTGTCTTTTTGAAACCTGTTCGAAATGTTATCGAAATGTTGTAATTTATTGGGCTGCACATTGGAGCGTCTCAAACATTTTGCTCAATAACGACTCTTATCTACATGACACACCAATGTGCAGGCTCGTGATGACAAGAAAGAGACTTATTACAACGATTAGAACGTCTACGGTGACCGTCACAAACAGGTCTAAGCCGCACAAGGAGATCATGGATGCACAATCTTGCTGTTAATTTGGAGCGTAGCGCTTCGCTTTTTCCAACTAAAGCCGCTCTGCGTATGGGATCGGATGAAATCAGTTTTTCTCAGTTAGAACAACTTTCTGGAAACGTGGCTGCTAACTTGAAAAGACTTGGGTTGCAGAACGGAGATAAGGTAGCGTTGTCATGCCCGAACGTGACTTACTTTCCGATAGCCTATTACGGGATTCTAAAAGCGGGTTGTGTAGTCGTGCCTTTGAACGTGCTATTCAAGGCCAGAGAGATCGCTTATCACCTTAATGACTCTAACGCGAAGGCCTATTTATGTTTTGACGGCAGTGAAGAGCTTCCAATTGGTCGCTATGGTTTACAAGGTTTTGAGCAGGCAAACCACTGTGAACACTTTGTCGAGATGCCTATCCCAACAAACACAGACACTACTTTAGAAAGTAATGAGGAGCATGAATCAATCGCTGATTGGTTGGCACAACCTTTTACTCCTTTTGAGTCTGTGGCTTGTCATGGCGATGATACCGCTGTGATCCTTTATACCTCTGGCACGACGGGTCAACCAAAAGGGGCTGAGCTTTCCCACACCAACATGCAAACCAATGCGATGTCGTCACAGTATCTAATGAGATTGGAGTACAGCGACACCACAATGGCTACACTGCCTTTATTCCATAGCTTCGGTCAGACGGTGATGATGAACGCGAGTGTGCTAACAGGGTCCACCATGGTGTTGATTCCTCGTTTTGAACCGTCATTGGTTATTGAACAGATCATTAGCCATAAAGTCAGCGTGTTTGCGGGTGTTCCTACTATGTATATCGCGCTATTAAAGGCGGGAGAAGAGTCTTCTGATAGTTTAGAAAACACAAGCAAACGCTCTGAACAGGTTAAACACAGTTTGAGGTTAGGTGTTTCTGGCGGTGCTTCTATGCCGCTTGAGGTTATACGACAGTTTGAATCTCGTTTTGAATTACCAGTCTTAGAAGGTTATGGGCTCTCGGAAACGGCGCCGGTTGCGACCTTTAATCATATTGATGGCGATCGTTTATCGGGTAGTGTCGGTCAGCCTTTATGTGGCCACCTCATCAAGATTACTGATATACAAGGCAACTCTGTCGCTATGGGTGAACTCGGCGAAGTCTGCATTAAAAGCCCAAGTGTGATGAAAGGCTATTATCAAAGGCCAGAGGCGACAGCTGAATCTATTCGTGATGGTTGGTTCTTAACGGGAGATATCGGTCGCGTCGATGAGCATGGCAATTTGTTCATTGTTGACCGTGTTAAAGACATGATTATTCGTGGTGGGTACAACGTTTATCCACGTGAAGTCGAAGAAGTGTTGATGTGTCACCCCGATGTCGAAATGGTCGCGGTGGTAGGCGAGCATCATGAACATTTAGGCGAGGAGATCCACGCGCATGTGGTTCTTCACGAACATACGCAATGTGATAGTGCCGCCTTGATAGCATGGTGTCGTGAGCAACTCGCCGACTACAAATACCCGCGTAAGGTATTCATTCGTAAAGCCTTACCCATGACAGCAACCGGAAAAATCTTGAAGCGTGAGTTACACCCACTAGAAATAGCGGAGATGGCAAATGGATAGTTATGATTTTATTATTGTTGGCGGTGGTTCAGCTGGGTGTGTGATGGCTTCTCGGCTGTCGGAAGATCCTGATGTGACGGTTTGCTTGTTAGAAGCGGGTGGTAAAGACACCAGCCCATTCATTCACACACCCGTTGGCGTGGTGGCGATGATGCCAACCAAACTCAATAATTGGGCATTCGAAACGGTTGAACAGCCGGGTTTGAACGGTCGTAAAGGCTATCAGCCTAGAGGTAAGACACTTGGCGGTTCTAGCTCTATCAATGCCATGATGTACGCTCGTGGACATCGCTATGACTACGATAGATGGGAAAGCTTGGGCAATGCTGGCTGGAACTATGAATCCTGTTTGCCTTACTTTAAGAAAGCAGAAAACAACGAAGTCCACCAAGATGAGTTCCATGGCCAAGGTGGTCCTCTTAATGTGGCCAATCTTAGATCGCCAAGCCCTATGTTGGAACGTTATTTAACGGCGTGTGAATCGATAGGTGTACCTCGCAATGAGGATATTAACGGCGCTGCTCAGTTTGGGGCGATGCCGACGCAGGTAACACAGCTGAATGGTGAACGATGCAGTGCTGCCAAGGCTTACTTAACGCCAAACCTTTCACGATCGAATCTCACGGTCGTGACTAAAGCCACCACACATAAGGTTTTGTTTGAATGCAAGAAGGCGATTGGTGTTGAATATGGTTCTAGCGGAAAGCGTTATCAGATACGATGCAACAAAGAAGTGATTCTTTCCGCTGGCGCGTTTGGTTCTCCCCAATTGCTGTTACTGTCTGGTGTCGGTGCTCAAACTGAACTAGAGACACATGGAATCGAACAGGTTCATGAATTACCTGGAGTGGGCAAGAACCTTCAAGATCATATCGACTTAGTACATTCGTATAAATGCAGTGAAAAGCGTGAAACTTTTGGTATCTCGCTGCAAATGGCCTCTGAAATGACCAAAGCCTTACCACTATGGCACAAAGAACGCCGCGGTAAAATGAGCAGTAATTTTGCAGAGGGAATAGGCTTTCTCTGTTCCGAAGATCATATCGCTGTACCGGATTTAGAGTTTGTATTTGTGGTCGCTGTTGTAGATGACCATGCTAGAAAAATTCATACCAGTCATGGCTTTACCTCTCATGTCACCTTATTGCGACCGAAGAGCTACGGCACCGTAACGCTCAATAGTAATGATCCCTATGATCCGCCTAAGATCGATCCTGCGTTTTTCAGTCATCCTGAAGACATGGAGATCATGATTAAGGGCTGGAAGAAGCAGTATCAAATGTTAGAGAGTTCCGCGTTTGATGATATCCGAGGCAATGCTTTCTACCCTGTGGACGCCAGTGATGACAAGGCTATCGAGCAAGATATTCGCAATCGTGCAGACACTCAGTATCACCCGATCGGGACCTGTAAAATGGGACCTAGTAGCGATTCTTTAGCTGTGGTAGATAAAGATCTCAAAGTTTATGGATTGGATAATTTGAGAGTCATTGATGCTTCTGTGATGCCGACACTGATTGGGGCAAACACCAATGCACCAACCATTATGATTGCTGAGAAAGTCGCAGATCAAATCAAACAGCAATACGGGTTTGGCAAGCAAGAATCTAATATTCAAGCGAAAGGCGAAGCTGTAGTTTTATTCAAGAAGTTAAGTGATAACCATAAATAAAACAGTAGGTTAGATAGTCTTGATTTGGTAAGACTCTCTAACCTATTTTTGTGTGCTTACTTAGAATTAAGTAATGCTAAATCAATAGCTTAACCAATAGTATTACTTAGTTAGTGCTTGATTAAGCCACTGATCAAATTGACCTTTTGGCAGTGCACCGTTAATCGTATCAACACGTTGACCGTTCTTGAACACCATCACCGTTGGGATGCTTCTGATTTGATACATAGCCGCCAGTTGCTGTTGAGCTTCGGTATCAATTTTAACAAATCGAACATCGCCAGCGCGCTCTTTAGCGACATCGCTGAACACAGGTGCGAAACCTACACATGGGTTGCACCATGTCGCCCAAAAATCGACAACGACAGGCTGTGAACTGTTCAAAATTGATTGGAAATTCAGTGACGTACCTTCGATTGGTGCACCGTCTAGAAGTGCGTTTTTGCACTTACCACAAGTAGGGCTTTCTGAAATTCTTTCTGAAGGAACTCGGTTTACGCCACCGCAAGAAGGGCAACGTGTGTTGAATGTAGACATAACTTTCTCTTTTTATTGCGTCTCCGTGCCTAACGCGATTTACGAATCATGTACGGAACGCTTATACTGTTTAAAACAAGAATAAGATACTCAAATAAAAACAAACAATAAACAGGTAAATGATGACAAAATTTTACGCTGAAATTACGGGCTGGGGAAAGTGTCTGCCACCAGCCGTGCTATCCAATGATGATTTAAGCACTTTCATTGATACGTCTGACGAGTGGATTCGTACTCGAACTGGTATCGAAAATCGTCGTATCAGTCATGTAAATACCTCTGAGCTAGCGACCGTTGCTGCTCAACATGCAATGGCGTGTGCTGGTTTAACAGCCGAAGATATCGATCTTGTGATCGTAGCGACGTGCAGTCCAGACTCTCTTATTCCAAATACCGCGTCTAAAGTTCAACAGAACTTAGGCATCAAGAGCGCAGCAGCTTTTGACCTTAATGCAGCGTGTACAGGCTTTATCTACGGTGTTGAAACAGCAACTCGATTGATTCAAGCGGGCAACTACCGCAATGCGATCGTTGTGGGTGCAGAGCGTCTTTCATTCTTCATCGACTGGACCAAGCGTGATACTGCGGTTCTATTCGGTGATGGCGCTGGCGCTGTGGTTCTATCACGTACTGAAGAGCAAGTGGGTTTACAAGAAGCTCAAATCGGTTGTGACGCAGAGGGCCGTGACATTCTAGCAGTACCAAAATTCGGTACTTCTATGGACCGCTTTGCTGCTGATAACGGTTACTGGGATTTTGATTTCGTTGGTAAAGAGATCTTCAAGCGTGCAGTGAAAGGAATGGGCGCTGCAGCACATACAGTATTGAGTCGCACTGGCATCTCAACTGAAAACATCGATGTTGTGATTCCGCACCAAGCGAACATCCGAATTATTCAAACTCTGTGTGATATGGCGGGCATTGAACGTGAGAAAGCGTTTGTGAACATTCAAAACTACGGCAACACATCGGCTGCGACTGTGCCGATTGCATTGTGTGAATCGTTAGAGCAAGGCTTTGTTAAACCTAACTCAAACATTCTTGTGGCGGCATTCGGTGCCGGTTTAACTTGGGGGGCAGGCCATATTAAGTGGGGTAGCCGTGTTGAGCCGTTAGGTCAATCGGACGCTAAGCTTCCAGAAGCAGATAGCTCGGCATTAGAACTTCTAGAGAAAGCCATTTTACACTGTAAAACGCGTCCTAATTCTGAGAATGAGTAGCAGCATGGCGCAAGTTCGTTTTATGACAGAAGCCGACCTCGATGGAGCGGCTTTAGTTCACCAAGCTACTTTTGTTCGACAGCAAAACTCAAAAAAATGGTTACAATGTAACTTAAATGCTGCGCCACGCTTTCTTAACTTTGTTGCTGAAAGCGATGGCGAGATTGTCGGCTACATTATTTGGGTTCAAAAGAGTGGGTTTAGGCCTGAAGCTGTTTTGGAGCTAGAACAACTTGCTGTGTTACCGAGTGCTCAGGGGCAAGGATTGGGCAAAAAGCTGATTCTAGACTCTTTGCCTCAAGTGAAGCAGAAGCTATCAGAGCAGGGCTCGACACTAAAACATGTATTAGTGACCACCAGAGCAGATAACTTTGCACAAAAGCTCTATCAGTCGACATTGGGCGCTCAAGTCGAAACCACGATTTCAAACTTTTACTCAGCCGATGAAGTGCTTATGATAGCTCGCAATGTAGGTGAACGAATCTGATCGCTGAGTTCTTAGAACCATTATTATCAGCGGCATAACTCGATTAACGTTTTATTAGGGGCTTCTGTGGCCCTTTTGTTATTTCTTAGGAAGTATTTTGAAGAAAGTTTTAGCAATTGGCTACGTTTGGCCAGAACCGAATTCATCGGCGGCTGGCAGCCATATGATGTCTCTTTTACGTCTATTTAAGAGACAAGGTTGGTCAGTTGAATTTGCAACACCCGCTCAAGAAACCGAGCACATGATTGATCTCTCTGAAGAGGGCATCACAAGCCAATCTATACAGTTAAATTGCGATAGCTTTGACGATTACATTGAAGAGCTGCAGCCCGATGTTGTGATGTTTGACCGTTTTATGATGGAAGAACAGTTTGGTTGGCGTGTCGAGAAAGTATGCCCGAATGCCTTTAAGTTACTGGATACGGAAGACTTACAGTTTCTGCGTAATGCTCGACACGAAGCGGTTAAGAAAGAAACAGATCTGACCAAAGCACACTTGTACAGTGACTTGGCTAAACGTGAAATTGCCGCGATTTTGCGCTGTGATCTTTCGTTGATCATTTCAAGTTACGAGATGGAACTGCTTCAATCTGAGTTCAATATCGATCCCAAACTGCTTCATCATCTGCCGTTCATGGTTGATCTTAATACGCTTCCTGAAAGCACGAAAAGCTTTGAAGAACGTAAGCATTTCATGACGATAGGTAATTTTAGACATGCGCCTAACTGGGATGCAGTGCTTCAGTTACAGAAGATTTGGCCGAAGATTCGTAAGCAGTTGCCTGATAGTGAACTTCATATTTACGGATCTTATCCGCCGCCGAAAGCAACCGCTTTGCATAATCCAAAAACCGGTTTCCATATCAAAGGTTGGGCTAAAGATGCTCAAGAAGTGATGGAAGATGCACGTGTTTGTGTTGCGCCATTACGTTTTGGCGCTGGCATTAAAGGCAAGTTACTTGATGCGATGAAGCTGCAAACTCCGAATGTAACCAGCGAGATCGGCAGTGAAGGCATGGTACCGCAAGGTGAACTGCAATGGCCGGGTGCAGTGTCAGATGATATTGATGAGTTTGTTGAACAAGCTGTCGCTCTTTATAAAGATGAAAAGAAATGGCTTAAAGCTCAAAGCCAATGTCATTCAATTCTTGAAGCGCACTATGAACAGAATCAACTGGGCGACAAATTGATCGAGCGACTGACTGCGCTAGGTTCTGAGCTTGATGCGCATCGACTGAATAATTTCTTTGGTTCAATGCTTAAGCACCATAGTATGGCGAGCACTAAGTACATGTCGCAATGGATTGCTGAGAAGAACAAGGTCAAATAGCTGTTCTTTACCAAAGACAGAATAAATCTTAAGCCCTTAGGTTAACACCTAGGGGCTTTTTTCATGCAGGGCGCTTGTTAATTCCAAACTTACAAAACGACACATACTCGCAGTACATTAGCATTGACTAATTTATATTTATTAGTAAACTCTAATTTATAGGTTGTTATGAGTTTATGATGTTTGTGGATAGGAGAGGTTTGTGCTTAGTTTGATTCCTTGGGATGCTTTTTTCGGCGGCATGTTGTTAGGCGTGTCGGCCATTGTTTTAATGTTGGGGATTGGTCGAGTTGCTGGCATTAGTGGCATTGTCAGCCGATTATTGCCAACTGGCACCAGCAACAAAGAACGTAAAGATGCGGATACAGCAAACACCGAAAAACACTGGCGTATCGCCTTTGTTGTGGGAATGGTCGCAAGTGGTTGGCTATTAATTCCGACGGGCTACCAACTTCCGCAGTTAGAAGAGATGAATCTCGCTTTAGTGATTATTGCTGGCCTTCTGGTGGGCTTTGGTACTAAAACAGCGAACGGTTGTACTAGCGGGCATGGCATTGTCGGAATGGCGCGTTTATCTAAACGTTCTATTGTTGCGACCTGTGTATTTATGGGTGTGGCAATCGTAACCGTGTTTATCAAGAATCTGACTGGCTTGGGGGCATAATGAAAAACGCTTCATTTACTATCGTTATCGGTTTGGTCGCAGGTATTCTTTTTGGCTCTGGCATGATCATCTCAGGGATGGTTGATCCTGAGAAGGTACTCGGCTTCTTAGACATTACCGGTAACTGGGACATTAGTTTGGCATTCGTCATGGGTGGCGCGCTATTGGTCTTTGCACCGTTTTATCATCTGGTCATTAAAAAGCGCGCTAAAGCCATCAATGGCGAGCCGTTAGATAGCCGTAACAATCCGTTGATAGACAGAAAGCTGATTCTTGGATCTACAGCGTTTGGCTTAGGCTGGGGGATTGCAGGCTTTTGCCCAGGCCCTGCGGTAACCAGCCTAAGTGGCGGCAACCCGACGGTGTGGGTGTTTATGATAAGCATGCTGGTGGGAATGTGGCTGGCGGATCGTATGAACAAAACGTGTTAGTAGCAAGCTTATAGCTGATTACATTGGCTTTGACGTTATCCGTTCTGAGCTGACCAAGCATAGAGGTTGACTCGCTTTCAGCACGAAAGTCAGTCAGCCTCTTTCTATATTTACTGTTTCTATTAGTTTCAGCTATCTACAATCTGCTGTTATCTAAAATCTACTATTTAATAGTCGTTGAAACTGGACAGTGGTCGCTGAGTTTGTAGTCCAGAACATCTTGTGTTTCAAATACCTTCTGCTTTGCAGGAGAAGCATTTAGCGACTCACTCACCACAATATGATCAATAACAGAGCGGAACTGATGTGTGCGATAATTGTTGCGGTTAGAGCGTACCTTACAATCTGCACGGGTCTTTCGTGTCGCTAACTGCGCATCAGTATATTGTGATAACTCTTTCCACATCCAATCTCGTGAGTAAGCGAGGTTATGGTTAAAGTCGCCAAGAATGGCGTAGTCTTCGTTATTGCGCTCTCTTTGCTTTATCCACTTGTTCAGTTGCTGACCTTGCTCTTTTAAACGAGAGCAATCGCGGTTGGACTTATACGCTCCGCTACAACCTGCCTTTAAATGCACAGACAACATGTGAATGGGTTTAAAGTTTGTTTCTACAACGATATAGCTGGCAAACCTAAGTTTACTGTTGGATGTGGTTTCAAGCGGAAAGTCAGCGTAGTCGGTGAGGGCTACTCCTTTACGAACTGCAAATCCCGTGTATTGGTTCACTTCTTTAAATTGGCGGTTGCTGTTCTTAGATAGCGCCCGGTCAGACATCAATATCTTGTATTGATCACCAGCCACACGCTGAATGGCATTTACGTTATCGACTTCTTGAAACGCAACCACGTCTGCGTCTAAGGATTGAAAATAAGTTGCGAGTTTGTCGAAATCAGCTTGATCACGTTTGTCAGAAAACTTATTCACAGCCTCGTTGGTTGATAACCATTCGATATTCCAACTGGATATGGTCAAAGGTTCAGCAAATGTCTGGCTACTGAGTAAGCAGCCTAACATTATCCAGTTTTGAAGTCGTTTCATGCCAAATATCCCTAATTTTGTCTGCCAATATTGATGAGCCGTTATCCTACAACACTTACCAAAAATTCAACTCTTTTTAGGAGTTTTTTTATTGTTACATTGTTTCTTTTCGACTTGAGAACTAGCGTAATAATATTGAATTGATCTTAGTCAGCGTTCTCTTTTTATTGATCCAAATCAATACTCAAAGTTGGTGGTTCTCGTTAAATACGCCACAATATCTAGTGTTAGTTAAACGATAAATCGCTCTATATAGTGTGTTTGTGGATAAGTCTGTGAATACCTCAAGAGTAAGGAGAAGTGGTGAAATCAATCGTAATCAAGCGTGATGGCTCAAGAGCTCCATTCAGTAGAGATCGCATCCAAGCTGCAGTGGAAGCAGCATCAGACAAAGCCGATAAGGAAATTGCTATTTATGCACTGAATGTGGCATTAGCAGTTGAGTTGAAGCTCGAAGACTACGATGAAGTTCATATCTCTGAAATTCAAACCATGGTCGAGAACGAGCTAATGCAGGGACCATACAAGTCTCTGGCTCGTGCCTACATTGAATATCGTCATGACCGCGACATCGCCCGTGAGAAGCAAAGCGCTTTAACGCGTGAGATCGAAGGTTTGATCGAAGAAAGCAACGTTGATCTAATCAATGAAAACGCGAACAAAGATGGCAAAGTAATCCCAACTCAGCGTGACCTGCTGGCGGGTATCGTGGCTAAACACTATGCGAAAACTCACATTTTGCCACGTGATATCGTACATGCTCACGAATGTGGTGATATTCACTACCACGATCTAGACTACGCACCGTTCTTCCCAATGTTTAACTGCATGCTTATCGATCTGAAAGGCATGTTAACGCATGGCTTCAAGATGGGTAACGCGGAAATCGACACACCTAAGTCTATTTCTACGGCGACAGCGGTAACCGCGCAGATCATCGCGCAAGTGGCGAGTCACATCTACGGCGGCACAACGATTAACCGCATCGATGAGGTTCTTGAACCTTACGTTATGGCGAGCTACGAGAAGCACTTATCGCTAGCGAAAGAGTGGGACATTCATAGCCCAGAAGCTTTTGCTATCTCTCGCACAGAGAAAGAGTGTTACGACGCGTTCCAATCTCTGGAGTACGAAGTAAACACGCTGCACACCGCTAATGGACAAACACCATTCGTGACGTTTGGTTTTGGTTTAGGTGAAAGCTGGGGCTCGAAATTGATTCAGCAATCAATCTTGAAAAACCGCATTGCAGGTTTGGGTAAGAACCGTAAAACAGCCGTGTTCCCTAAACTGGTATTTGCGATCAAAGATGGTTTGAACCACCAGAAGCAAGATCCAAACTACGACATCAAGCAATTAGCGCTAGAGTGTGCGTCTAAGCGTATGTACCCAGACATTCTTAACTACGACAAAGTAGTAGAAGTGACAGGGTCATTTAAAACTCCTATGGGTTGTCGTAGCTTCTTGAATACTTACGAAGAAAATGGTGAGTTGATTCACGAAGGCCGTAACAACTTAGGTGTTGTTAGCTTGAACTTGCCACGTATTGCGATTAACGCAAAACAAGATATGGCTCAGTTCTACGAACTGCTTGATGATAAACTCAAGCTGGCTCGTCGTGCATTAGAAACTCGTATTTCTCGTCTAGAAAACGTGAAAGCGCGTGTTGCTCCAATCCTATACATGGAAGGTGCATGTGGCGTTCGCTTGAAAGCAGACGACTCTATCGCTGATATCTTTAAGAACGGCCGTGCTTCTGTTTCTCTTGGTTACATTGGTATCCACGAAGCAATGACTGCGCTTTACGGTACTGACGTTCACCTGTACGACGATGGCGAAACGCGTGCTAAAGCGCTTGAGCTAGTGGAGTACATGAAGCGTGAAGTAGAATCTTGGACCAAAGAGACAGGTTATGCATTCAGCCTATACGGCACACCAAGTGAAAACCTATGTAGTCGTTTCTGCAGCATCGACACCAAAGAGTTTGGTGTGATTGATGGCGTAACAGACCGTGGTTATTACACCAACAGCTTTCACTTAGACGTGCAGAAGAAAGTGAACCCATACGACAAGATCGATTTTGAGATGCCTTATCCTGAAATCTCTAGTGGTGGTTTCATCTGTTACGGTGAGTTCCCGAACATGCAGAAGAACATCGAAGCACTAGAAAACGTATGGGACTACAGCTACACACGTGTTCCTTACTACGGTACAAATACGCCGATTGATGAGTGCTACGAATGTGGTTACAACGGTGAATTTGACTGTACTAGTAAGGGCTTTACGTGTCCTAAGTGTGGCAACCACGACTCAACCAAAGTATCGGTAACACGCCGTGTTTGTGGTTACCTTGGTAGCCCAGATGCACGACCATTTAACTTCGGTAAGCAAGAAGAAGTTAAACGCCGAGTGAAGCATCTTTAGTAAGCTCTAAGATTATTAGCTAGCTTATTTAGAAGAGCTACGTTTCAAGAAATATGATTGGTATCGGCGTTATGTCGATACCAATTCTTTCGTTTCAGCTTTTACAACACATCTTCTTAAACTATTAAGTAATCACGAGTTTTCAATACTGCCTTATGAATTATCACCAATATCACCCAATCGACGTTGTAAATGGCCCTGGAACACGCTGCACTTTGTTTGTGTCGGGTTGTGTACACCAGTGTCGCGGGTGTTATAACCAATCGACGCAAAGGTTGGACTCCGGGCATTTGTTTACTCAAGAGCTGCAAGACCACATTATCGCTGATCTCAATGATCCACGAATCAAGCGTCGTGGCTTGTCGCTTTCAGGTGGTGATCCTCTTCATCCTGCAAATGTATCTGAAGTGCTTAAGCTTGTTCAGCGTGTAAAAGCAGAATGTGAAGGCAAAGACATCTGGATGTGGACGGGCTACGAGCTCGACGAACTCGACGAAAAGCAGAGGCAAGTACTTGAATATGTTGATACTTTGATTGATGGTCGTTTTGAGCAAGATAAAGCGGATCCAATGTTGGATTGGCGTGGTAGTTCAAACCAAATTATTCATCGGTTCCGACTCTAGTAGACTTTCGTTAGTTAACGTCAACCTACATTAGTGCAAATTAGTAGCCTCAGCTTCTCTGTTGAGGCTTTTTTATTTTATGACGTTCTAAATTTGTAAATTGATTGAATATTGAACTATATGGAATAGGGAATATTAGATTGCACCAGTCTCAACTAGAGTTATCTCCTAAAAATCAAAACTTTGATGAATTTCTGTTTCTTAAATTGTAAATAAAATGATAACTTGGAGGCCATTACTTGAATTTCAAAGGGTTGTGACTTTCATGTTTTCACATCTACCAAAACCAACTTTAGATCCAATTTTATCTCTTTCTGTCGCTTACCGTGGCGACCCTCGTACTGACAAAGTCGATTTAGGTATTGGCGTTTACAAAAACGACCAAGGCGAAACACCTATCATGAAAGCCGTTTCTATGGCTCAAGATATCGTTGTTGAAACGCAGAAAACCAAAGCTTACGTTGGCCTAGCAGGCTGTGAAGAGTTCAACCAGAGCATGGTTGATCTGCTGCTTAAAGGGACTTCTGCAATGGATCGCGTTGCTGCGATTCAAACACCGGGTGCAAGTGGTGCACTTCGCATGTTGGGTGACTTAATGAAAGTTTCTCAACCAGACACCACGGTTTGGATTTCAAACCCAAGCTACGTTAACCACAAACCGGTGATGGAAGCGGCAGGCTTAAAAGTTCGATATTACTATTATTTCAGTCCTGAAACGAAGCAAGTTGATACTGCAAGAATGTTGGATGACCTTTCAAAAGCGGGTCCATCAGATGTGGTACTACTGCACGGTTGCTGTCATAACCCAACGGGTGCGGATATCGACTTTGAGGCGTGGCAGGAAATTACCAAACTATCGCAGAAAAATGGCTTCTTGCCGTTCGTTGATATTGCTTACCAAGGCTTTGGTGATGGCTTAGAAGAAGACGCAAAAGGTCTTCAACACATGGCTAACAACGTCGAAGAGATGTTGATTACGACATCTTGCTCGAAGAACTTCGGTTTATACCGTGAAAGAACGGGTGCCGCTATCGTGATTGGCAAAAACAGCGAACACGTTGGCAATGCTAAAGGTAAGCTTCTAACGCTTGCTCGTTCAACTTACACAATGCCGCCAGATCATGGTGCAGCTTTGGTTAAAACAATTCTTCAGAATCAAGAGCTAACCTCGATTTGGAAGCAAGAATTGAGTGAAATGCAGCAACGTTTGTTAAATCTGCGCCAAAGTTTATGTGATGAATTGCGAAATACTTATAACACGTCACAATTTGACTTCATTGAAAGCCATAAAGGCATGTTTAGTGTACTAGGCTTTAAAGAAACTCAAATGAATCAATTACGTGAAGAATATGGAGTCTATGGTGTTGGTGATGGACGCATCAATATCGCAGGCCTTTCCGAATCTCATATTCCTTATGTAGCAAAAGCGATAGCAAACGTTTCAAAATAGAAGGTGACTGAATGTATAATTGGAAAGCGATTGTAGTTTTAATGCTAAGTGGTGGCCTGTTTGCTTGTTCGGCTACAACTCAAGCTCCTGTTGAGCCAGAGCAAAAGCCTCAAATCGAACAACCTGTTGTGGATGACTCTTCAAAAACTGACGCAACAGAAGGCGAGAAAGTAACGGAACCTACTGAGAAGCCTGAAGAAGTAAAACCAACTGAGCCGGAAGTAAAACCTGCACCTGTTGAAAAACCAGTAGAGAAGGTTAGAAAAACAAGTGACGGCAAACTGATTCTTGGTGAAGAAGAGTGGGTGTTTGTTCCTGGTTTAAAAGAAGCGTTTAAAGCACGTGTCGATACCGGTGCAACAACCTCTTCAATCAGTGCAGTTGATATTGTTGATTTTGAACGTGACGGCAAAGACTGGGTTAAGTTCAAGATTGAACACGACGGAATTACAACTGAAGAGGTGAGCTTACCAGTAGAACGCTGGGTTAAGATCAAGCAATCAAGCGCAGAAGGCACACAACGACGCGCTGTGGTTGTAGCTTCGATTCAAATTGGCGATCTAAAAGACAAAACTGAATTTACGCTAGCCGACCGAACGCATCTTTCTTTCCCACTTCTGTTGGGTAGAAGCTTCTTTAGAGATGTTGCGGTTGTCGACGTGAGCAAAAAATACGTTCAGAAGAAAATTACTAAATAACAAGTTCTGCTCGTCATCAAAGCTTTTCGTTTTGAAGAGCTATAGTTTCAAAGGTGACGAGCTTAAAAGACTTTTAGTGTTGATAAATGAAATCCCTACCAGTTCTGCTGGTGGGGATTTTTTTATTTACACCCCATAACGTATGAAAAGCATCTAAATGGTCTATGTTTACTATTCGTTTACTGTTTAGCCTCGACAACGTGATCGAGATCTCTATATAATCCGCGCTTCGATTTTTGTTTAATCCATACTTTCGTACTTCTTATTTAGGTTCTTGAAATAGCCTAATAATTATCTGTCAGTACACGCTTAGGAATTAGTTCTTTGATATCTACCGCGAACATCACAATGCAATTTGGCGCAGAGCCGCTGTTTGAAAACATCTCTGCTAAATTTGGTAACGGCAACCGTTATGGTTTGATCGGCGCTAATGGTTGCGGCAAATCAACGTTCATGAAAATCCTAAGTGGCGCATTAACGCCAAGCTCGGGCAACGTTTCTATCACTCCAGGAGAAAAACTGGGTGTGCTAAGCCAAGATCAGTTCGCTTTCGAACAGTACAGCGTTATCGACGTTGTGATCATGGGTGACAGAAAGCTGTGGGAAGTAAAACAAGAACGTGACCGCATTTACTCTTTGCCAGAAATGAGCGAAGACGACGGCATGAAAGTCGCAGAACTTGAAAGTGAATTCGCGGAAATGGATGGCTACACAGCAGAAAGCCGTGCTGGCGACATCCTAATTCAAGCGGGTATTGAAGAAGAGTTCCATTTCGGCTTGATGCAGCAAGTAGCTCCAGGTTGGAAACTGCGTGTGCTATTGGCACAAGCTCTGTTTGCAAACCCAGATATCCTGCTTCTTGATGAACCAACCAACAACTTGGACATTCACACGATCAACTGGCTTGCTGAAGAGCTAAACCAGCGTAAATGTACAATGATCATCATTTCGCACGATAGACACTTCCTGAACTCTGTGTGTACACACATGGCAGACATCGACTACGGTGAGCTACGTGTCTACCCTGGTAACTACGAGTACTTCCTAGAAGCATCTGGCTTGATTCGTGAACAGCTTTTAGCAAGCAACGCTAAGAAAGCGGCTGAAATCAGCGAGCTTCAAGATTTCGTAAACCGTTTTGGTGCTAACGCATCTAAAGCAAAACAAGCAAGCTCTCGTGCCAAGAAAATGGATAAGATCACGCTTGATGAAGTGAAATCATCGAGCCGTATGAGCCCATCTATTGATTTTGGCGAAGGTAAGAAACTACACCGTCAAGCGCTTGAACTTCAAGACCTTGGTCACGGCTTCGATGGCGAAACATTGTTTGCTGGTGGTAACTTGCTGCTTGAAGCGGGTACTCGTCTTGCGGTTATCGGTGAGAACGGTGTGGGTAAAACCACGCTTCTACGCTGTCTAGTTCAAGAGCTAGAACAAAACGAAGGTATCGTTAAATGGTCTGAAAACGCATCAGTAGGCTACTGCCCACAAGATAGTACGTCTGACTTTGATAACGACCTGATCATCTTCGATTGGATCTCGCAATGGCGCACCGTGAAGCACGATGACCTTATGGTACGTGGCATTCTAGGTCGTCTATTGTTCACTGCTGACGATGCGAACAAAAAAGCGCGTAACTGTTCTGGTGGTGAGAAGAACCGTCTGTTATTCGGCAAGCTAATGATGCAAGACATCAACGTGCTTGTAATGGACGAACCAACGAACCACATGGACATGGAAGCAATCCAAGCCCTGAACGACGCGTTGAAGGTTTACACGGGCACGCTTATCTTCGTAAGTCATGACCGTGAGTTCGTTTCTTCACTAGCAACACACATCATTGATGTGAAAGACCAACAGCTAGTGAGCTTCCAAGGTACTTATGAAGAGTACTTAGACCACCAGAAAAAGATGCTGATGGTTAATTTATAAAGCAAGTTGCAGGCTCAGGTCGTGAACGACTAAAAGCCAGCGAAACTAACAAACAAAAAAGCCCCGAACATTAATATGTTCGGGGCTTTTCTATGTAATACGTTTAGCTATTTATTACTCAGTAATTGAAATCTAGATTAGAATCCGAATCGAGCCGACATTAAGATTTGGTGGCCATATGTGCCGTTATTGCGCATATCAAGACCAACAGACAGTTGATCAGTTGAATGGAAACGAGCACCGATACCCAAAATTGAACGAGTGTCATCGTTGTCGATCAGTTGACCAAGGCGTGCGTTAACTTCAACGTTTGCCATTAACCAAGCTCTCAAGCCAAGGTTAATTTCTGTTTTGATGTGGTTATCGTCATTCCGTTCAATGTTGTGCAGTAACATTTGGCCAGTAACGTCAGCAAATTGACTGATTGGGCCGTTGAATCCCATACCTACCGCTGCATCCCAATCACTTTCAAATTCTGAATCGATACGAGCAACAAAATGAGAGTTCTGAGTGAACATTGTTGTGACTTCACCACCGAAAGTACTTGGGCTAGTACCCATGCGCAGCTCGAATGTGTTGTAGTTAAAGTTGTTTGCAGACGCAGAGAATGAACACAGTGCAGCGAGCCCTAAAAGGACAGTCTTATTCGTGCAACCTAGCATGGTGACTCCATATAAATTGTATTTTGCGGCAGTATAATACAAAAAAGCTTGCAATATGCAGGCCAATTATTTGAAGTCGGTATTTTTATATTAATCGCTTATAGAACCTGGATGTGGTCCACTTCGATTTCAGGTGTCTTACCACCTTCATATTCACCGAAGATACGAACTTTTGTATCAGCGGTCAGTGGTTGTGCTAGGCGGATATCATCATCAAGTTCGATTTGAATTTCACTCTGGCCATCAGAGAAGACAAACGTGTCATTCTTAAGTTGACGAACGATCTTGCCATCCACAATTGCTTCTTGCTCTGCGAACATGCTTGTGTCGGCAAGTAGTGTCGCAACAGAAACGGTTTCAATTGGGCCAGTATAAGCAATAGCGCTTTCGTGCTTGCTGTTGACATTATTATTGCTGTTGTGGTCACTAGCCATTGCGAAAGTAGGAGCAAGGATAATAGTAGATGCGATAGCTAATACAGTTTTTTTCATGGTGAATCCCTTAATGTTGTTTTTAGTAGAAACGTTTTTCTGAATTTGAAACGTTTCTTTTCGTTAGTACGTTTTTTGTTGAAGCGCCTGTTATCGTTCACAAGCTTCGTTTCGATGGAGCTATTAAACAACACTGGGGTTGAATCCAGAGTGAGTAACACATTCATTTTCCATTCATTTTATTGAGCATCTACTCGGCAATGACGTTAAGATGGTCGCAGAGAAATATTGCCCACAGCTATAAATTGAAAATTAAGAAATTAAGGATTTAAGTACAAATGCGAGCACCATTAAGTGCCCTTATGGTTCAAGGGACAACGTCAGATGCCGGAAAAAGTGTTTTGGTGGCAGGTTTATGCCGTGTTTTGGCAAGGAAAGGAATCAAAGTGGCACCTTTTAAGCCACAAAACATGGCGTTGAACAGTGCTGTGACAAAAGATGGTGGCGAAATTGGCCGTGCTCAAGCGGTTCAGGCGCAAGCTTGTAATATAGAGCCAACCGTTCACATGAACCCTGTATTGCTAAAGCCCAACTCAGATACCGGCGCGCAAGTGATTTTGCAAGGCCGAGCGCTGAGCAACATGGAAGCGACGGGTTATCATGATTACAAGAAAGTGGCGATGGATACAGTTATCGATTCGTTTGACCGACTTTCTGAAGAATATGAAAGCGTGATGATTGAAGGTGCGGGGAGCCCAGCCGAAATCAATCTTCGTGAAAATGATATCGCTAACATGGGATTTGCTGAGAAAGCGGACATCCCTGTGCTCATCGTTGCTGATATTGACCGTGGTGGCGTTTTTGCGCATCTCTACGGGACATTAGCTCTATTGTCTGAATCTGAACAAGCTCGTGTAAAAGGCTTTGTGATAAATCGTTTTAGAGGCGATATCGCACTGCTTCAATCTGGCCTAGATTGGCTAGAGGAAAAAACCGGCAAGCCAGTCATTGGTGTTTTGCCATATCTGCATGGTTTTAACTTAGAAGCGGAAGATGCCATTACCTCTGCTCAAGAGTCTGACGGAGAAGCTAAGCTTAAGGTGGCGGTGCCAGTGCTAACCCGAATCAGCAACCATACAGACTTTGACGCGTTAAGATTGAATCCTTCGATTGATTTACGTTATGTCGGTAAAGGCGAACGTGTAAACAATGCTGATTTAATTATCTTGCCGGGTACAAAGTCGGTAAGAGCAGATTTGGATTACCTAAAAGAACAAGGCTGGGATAAAGATATTCAACGCCACCTGCGCTTAGGCGGCAAAGTGATGGGTATCTGCGGTGGCTACCAAATGTTAGGTAACATCATCCACGATCCTGATGGCGTTGAAGGGGAACCCGGCAGCAGCGAAGGGTTAGGGTATCTGGATACTGAAACGACCCTTACACAGCAGAAAACCTTAACCAACGTACGCGGCACCATGACGCTGGATGGCAAAACAGCACAAGTAAAAGGTTATGAAATCCACGTAGGTAGGACTGATGTCAAAGAAACAGCCTTACCGGTTCAGTTAGAATCTGGCAGCCTAGATGGCGCTGTGAATCAAGATAACTCGATTTTTGGTACTTACTTGCATGGCGTATTCGACAACAGTGATGCGTTGTCGCTTATTTGCGAATGGGCAGGAGCCAACGATGTGACCGCGATTGACCACGAACAGCTTAAAGAGCTGGGTATTAATCGAATCGCTGATGCCATCGAAGAGTACTTAAATCTTGATCTGCTTTGGCCAGAGTTAACAGCTTAAGCCGCCATTTAGAAGTTAGCTAAAGAACTTAAACGAACAATAGATAAGTGATAACAATGAAAAAGCGAGTCTTCCTTTTAACCATGGCTTTAACTTCGGCATTGAGTTCTAGTCATCTTTTTGCTGCGGAAAAGCTACGAGTTTACGCTGCATCGTCGATGACCAATGCGGTTAATCTGTTGGTTGAAGAGTTTGAGAAAGACCATTCTGTCGATGTGATTCCTGTGTACGCGAGTACGTCGTCTTTGGTGCGACAAATCGAAAGAGGAGCACCAGCAGACATTTTTATCTCGGCAAATGAGAAATGGATGACGCATTTAGTCGATCGTAAATTGGTTTATAGTGACAATGTCACAAACCTATGTGAAAACGAACTGGTGCTGATTGCTCCTAAAGAGACATCGGTAACGTTAGACCTATCAAAAGGTGAACAATGGGCTAAACTGCTTACTAATGAAAGGCTCGCAGTGGGTAACACCATGTCGGTTCCTGCTGGTATCTATGCAAAAGAAGCGTTAGAAACGTTAGGTGTATGGGACGATGTGAAAACTCGATTGGCACCAAGTAACAATGTTCGTATGGCCTTAGCCTTAGTCGAGCGCAGTGAAGCTAAGCTTGGCATTGTCTACAAAACGGATGCGTTGCTTTCTAAAGAAGTAAACCTAGTGTCGACCTTCCCATCAGATCTGCACACACCAATACGTTACCCTGTAGCGAAGTTGAGTGATAAAGTTGTGGCAGAAGAGTTCTATACTTTCCTAAAGAGCGAAAAAGCGAAAGACACCTTGAACAGTTTTGGATTTGAAGTGCGTTAAATGATGTATTTATCGGAATACGAATACCAAGCCTTAATGCTGAGCTTAAAAGTCGCTGGGTTTGCAATCTTATGGCTTATCCCTATCGGTATTGGCTTAGCATGGCTACTTGCTAAGAAACAATTTGTAGGTAAGAGCATTGTTGAGAGTATTGTCCATTTACCTTTGGTACTTCCACCTGTAGTTATTGGCTATTTACTGCTAGTGATGATGGGCAGGCAAGGTATCATAGGTTCGTGGCTCAATGACGTGTTTGGTATTGTATTCAGCTTTAGCTGGAAGGGCGCGGCACTCGCTTGTGTGGTTGTGGCGTTGCCGCTGATGGTTCGCTCTATTAGATTGAGCCTAGAAACCGTAGACAGTAAGCTTGAAGAGGCGGCTGCTACATTAGGCGCTTCACCTCTTCGTGTGTTTTTCACGATCACTTTACCCTTGATGATCCCAGGGGTCATTACCGGCACCATGCTTTCATTCGCAAGAAGCCTAGGGGAGTTTGGCGCGACCATCAGCTTCGTTTCAAATATTCCCGGTGAAACTCAAACCATTCCTTTGGCTATGTATACCTTTATTGAAACCCCTGGCGCTGAAATGGAAGCCGCGCGTTTGTGTGTCATTTCTATTGTGATAGCGCTGGGTTCATTGATGCTATCTGAGTGGCTCAACAAAAAGTCAGCACAACGCTTGGGAGGCAATGCATGAGTGCTTTGATCCTCCAATATCAACAACAACTTGGTGAAACGTTCTTTGATATCGACTTGGAATTACCAAGTAGCGGCATTACGGCAATTTTTGGTCGTTCTGGCGCGGGTAAAACCTCACTTATCAATGCAATCAGTGGCCTTAAACAGCCCGATAAAGGTCTGATCAGCGTATCTGGAACCACACTGTTCGATAGTGAAAATGGCATTAATTTGCCGACTCACAAACGCAACGTCGGTTATGTGTTTCAAGAGTCGCGATTGTTTCCACATATGAAGGTGGCAGCGAACCTTAAATACGGTATGAAAAGCGTCGATCAAGCGCACTTTGAGCAAATAGTCTCGCTGTTGTCTTTGGGTTCATTGCTTGACCGATACCCAGCTCGTTTGTCTGGCGGTGAGAAGCAACGTGTGGCGATTGGCCGCGCTTTGTTATCAAAGCCGAGCATTTTGTTGATGGATGAGCCTTTAGCGTCTCTCGACTTGCCTCGTAAGCGCGAAGTGATGCCATTTCTGGAAAACTTATCCGAAACCGTCCAAATACCGATCATCTATGTCACCCATAGCCTCAATGAAATTTTACGCTTGGCAAATCACCTTGTGATTATTGACCAAGGCAAAGTGATTTCGTCGGGTGTGACGGAAGAGGTTTGGGCATCGAGAGCCATGCAACCTTGGCAATCTTTCTCAGAGCAAAGCTCGTTGTTTGAAGCGACATTAGCGGAACACAATGACGATTATGCGCTGTCTCGCCTGATGCTAGGAAAGTCGACGTCGTTATGGGTTCAGAAAGTATCGAGTGAGCTTGGTACGACAGTGAGGCTGCAAGTTAGGGCAAATGATGTCTCTATCACGCTAGAACGGCCGAAAGGGACTTCTATACGTAACATCCTTCCTGTCACCATTAAAAGCGTAGAGACGCACCAACAAGGCACAAATAAGCAGAGTGTCGAGGTCGAGCTAGAGTTAGAGTCTGGGTGCTACCTATGGGCAACCATTACATTGTGGGCGCTGGATGAGTTAAATCTAGAAATCGGGCAGCGTGTTTACGCTCAAATTAAAGGTGTGAGTGTCGCTCAAAGAGATATCGCGGTAACGCATTAAACCTGACAAGGTCAGTTTTTCGATATTGCCGCGATACTGCCTGTTATAGGTTCTGAAAATTCGGTCTTGATTCCATGAATGGATACATGCGTCATTTTTATACGGTATAACTGCCAGTTTTGCGCCACACTATATGAGTGTTAAAGCATATGATTTGTCGAATCATATGAACATTAGCAACAAGAACATACAGACGTAACGATCGACGAACAGAAAATAGCGGATATAAAAAAGCCGCGTGTTTAAAGAAACATGCGGCTTAATTCTAAGTAGTACTGTTAGCGCTTAGCCTAGTTTAGGCGACTAGCGACTTACTTAGTAAAAACTTCTTTGAAATCACGCTTCAAGATTGCATCACGACGAGCTTTCTTGATTTGTTTAACCATGTCTTTTACACAGTTGTGTAGAACTTGGTCTAGCAGTTGAGCACGGTACTCTTCTTTTTCTTCGTCAGACATGTCTTCTGGAAGTTTAAGAGTAGGGAACTCTTCCATCACGTTAACACCAGCGAAAGCTTGGCTAACTGAGATTAGAGCGTGGAACTGCTCGAAGTTGTCTAAAACATTTTGTGCGCTTGCTGGAAGACTATCCCAAGCTTCGCGTACTGCTTCTTCAGACACTTCGTGAATAGAAGTAACCATAAAGTGCATCTCTTTTGGTACGCCATCAAATTCGATAACTTGACGAAGTTCTGGTGAGATGGTGGTTAAATCGATTTCTTGTTGTTCGTTGTTTGTAGCGTCTGACATAGTATTTCTCTTTAAAAAGAAACAATGCTAAAAAGATCTGTAAAAAAGTCAATCTAATATAGAGATTAGGGCATGATTTAAGCCCAAATTTGAGCTACTTTGAATATTCAACACTAGATAAAGGTGATGTGATGATAGAAAAGGGATCTTCAATGCGCATATTGCTGGTTGATGACGTTCAACTAGACAGGATGCAACTTGCTATCCGACTCAAGCAACTGGGTCATATTGTAGAAGCTGTCGGTAGCGGAAAAGAAGCCCTGAGTGTTTATTCTGATTTTGATCCTGAACTCGTGTTACTTGATATCAGCATGCCTGATATGGATGGTTTTGAAGTGGCGAATGAGGTTCGAAGCCGATTCCCAGAATGGGTTCCCATCATCTTTCTTAGTGGTCACGAAGAACCTGAGATGATCGCAAAAGCGATTGACGCTGGTGGCGATGATTACCTGATCAAGCCAGTAAACAAGGTTGTTTTGAATTCTAAGCTGATTGCGATGCAACGTATCGCGCACATGAGACGAGAGCTAAAACAAAGCACAGCCAAACTCGAAGAACTGAACATCCTTCTGCAGCAACAAGCCAACGAAGATGGCCTGACCAAATTGTATAACCGTCGATATATGGATACTAAGCTTGAAGAGAGCATAGCGTGGCACGGAAGACGTAATATATCCATGACAGTCATACTTCTAGATGTAGACTTCTTTAAGCCTTACAACGATAATTATGGTCATATTCAAGGGGATAAGTGCTTACAAGGGCTTGCTAATACCTTGAAACAGCTGTTTGTTCGTGCGGGAGAATTTGTAGGTCGTTATGGCGGTGAAGAGTTTGTTCTGATTCTTAGCGATACAGATAGTGAAGGCGCTAAGGTACACGCGACTCGAGTTAAAGAGGCATTGCATGAGATGAACTACGCTCATGAACACTCAACGGTATCGGATAGAGTGACAGCGTCACAAGGTGTGTTGTCATTTGTGCCAGAAGGTGGCGAATCTATTGCGTCTATTTACGAAAAGGTCGATCAAGCGCTTTATCAAGCGAAGCAAAGTGGTAGAAATACCTTTGTACAACGTAACATTTTGGAGCTTGCGCGTTAGTTGGCGAGCTCTTTTCGATATTTGAATTTATACTTCTAATAGCGTTTGAGCTAGGAAGTGCTTTAAGTGATAAAAGAAATGCCACATTCGAAGTCATTTTCTATGACTAACACATCTTGGACGCTTGCGGTTCCTCTATTTTTTACCGCTTTGGCGACCACTGTTAATGCCAATACGCTATCTGATCTTTTTCGAAAGGATCTAGAGCAGAGCTTTGCCACCAGTGTATTGCTCAACGACACCGATGTTTTCACTTTTGGTATCAATAACTTTGACCCCAATAAAGTGTTTAGTTTGGACAATGAAGACATCGGTTCGAATGATTCGGTAAGTCGTCGCCAAAACATCACCTCCCTGAGTTTGCCTTACACATTTGAATTACCAAGTTACATCGAAGACAACCATCAAGAGGTGACGCTACGCTTGTCTGCATTGCGAATCGAGAACGATGTCGAGTACGCGGCAGCAAACAGAAACGATTTTCAAAAAGAGTCGGTAGTGTCTGGCTACGTCGAATTCGCGAATGTGTCCCAGCTAGACGAATATTGGAGCTTCAGCTCTGCAATCGGTAACCACATCTCTTACTACCGCAATGATTATGAATATCGCGCTTCGTTGCTAAAGCCTATTCAAGACCAACTGGATGGCGTATATCTCAATACTGATGCTTGGGCTTACATCATCGAGCCTAAAATCAAGCTGATGTACGAAGATAAGAATGACTGGGGAAAGTATAAATTGAGCACCAGTTGGCATTACTTTAATGGCATCGGCTGGGGCGAGGCGAATAATGGCAATGTCGGTCATCCTGAAGGGTGGTATATCGCCAATGAAGCCAAGGTTTTCTATGATCTCGTGCGTTGGGATAAGAACATCACTTCGATGTACTCGAGTATAAGACGAATTGATATTGGTGGTGACACCGTGGCATCTATGGGCACCACATCTTACTACGAGGGCAGTGTTGGTTGGTTGCTTAACCCAAACCTGTTTAATGAGTGGGTCGATAACGTGGGAATAGGTTTTACGATTAACTACGGAAGTAGCTTAAAAGGTGGCAGCTTGGTTATATTCTTCAACCAAGATTAAGCTCTTTTTTCCAGTTAAGCCCATACGGCCTCAAATCAATGAGGCTCGTTGAACTTGGAAGTGATAGTTATTGAAGCAGATCGCTATTAATGGCTTAAGCTATTTAGATCTCTAGCACTCAATATCTTTCGCTATCAACTATTGTTAACGGTCAATACACAGTTTGTTTCGACCGGTTTCTTTCGCTTTATACAGCGCTTGGTCAGCAAGCTTCAACACCTCTTCAGGATGTCTGGTGGTTGTACTGTCAGACAATCCAATACTCACCGTCACATTCACCACTTCCGATGGTTTGCCGTTCTTACCACGCTTTTTCATCCCCACTTCATGATCGTCAGGGCGCTCGTGACTATTGCGAATCGTCATGTCGTAGTTTTGAACCTCGGAAATCAGAGCTTGAAGGTGCTCTTTAACTTGTTCCGAATGTTTGCCTTTGAAGATAATCGTGAACTCTTCACCACCATAGCGATAAGCTTTAGCGCCGCCTGTGGTTTCTCTCAGAATGCGTGCCACCAGTTTTAACACATCGTCCCCAATGTCATGTCCGTAGGTGTCGTTGAATTGCTTAAAGTGATCGATATCGACCATCGCCATCGAATACTTACGCCCCAAGTGCTTCATATCGACTTCTAAGGCGTGTCGACCTGGAATGTTAGTCAGTTGGTCATTAAAGGCCATATCATGACTAGCAGACATCACATAGACGATGATCAACGTGCCTGACAGCGAGAACATGGTGCTCGAGATGTACTGAATATCGAAGAAGATGAACGTACAAGAAGAAAGCAGGATAGCGCTATAAACCACAACATCGATAGAGCGGTTATACACCAACACGAGAATGGCAGTAAGGCCAAGCAAGCAAAGGCTATACAGCACTAAAACAAAAGGCAGTTTGGAGAAGTCTCTGACAATAAATAGAAGACCATCACTCCATGATTCAAAACCGCCGGCATGGAAGTGAGAGACGATCAATTGTGCCCACACCATAAACAGAACAAGAACGATGGCGTAGAGCAGCATCGACTTTGAGTTTACGCCGTTATCAGGGAAGGCATAAACAAGTAAGCAAGTGACAGGTACTAATGCCGCAAGTAACGAAAGCTCTAATAGCGTTGTGCCAGTATTGAGAGGCGTTTGTAAGCGAACTTGGATGATCAGATAAGCGACAAGCATGGTCACCGATACCATCGCCATTCGACCTTGTCTGAACGTATGGCATAGCAGAACCGCAACGCTCAATAAAATGTAAGGGAGGTTGCTAGCAAACCCTAAATTTGAGTCCGTCACGAGAATGACGTTGTCCATACCAACGAGCAAAATTGTTAACAGGACTAAAGGGAAGCAAAATCGAAACATGCTCGACGTTACAAAAGATGATGCCATTTATGTGGTGAGCCTAACTATATTGATGATCTTATTATTTAATACTATGCGTAGGATACGGTTAAACAAGCGATTGCCAAGCTTTTTACCTAAATTAGAGCAAAAACATAGTCATAGGTCGCTATTGGTGCAATCATTTTTATATGTATTTTGAGTTGCTATTAACCTTAGAACGAACTACACAGTATATATGAGAAATTAATTAGTCGTTATAGATACTTAACAAAATCTGCTCTGCTGCTCTTACGTTGGCGCTGTCACTTAAAGGGCTTGATGATCAGTTATCATTGAGTGACCTTTTCATTAAGCGACGAAGATCTGTAATGAAGTCAGAGTAAGATTAAATAATACCTAAGTTTCAACTATGGACAGTAAAACCTATAACTGAGTTATAGAAAGCTATTAGGAATTGCATGGTTTCAAGTGACTTTAGAAACGACTGCGACTAGAAAAACCGCTACAAATGGAGGTGTGGTATGCAAATTAGTGTTGATGTACATAACTATATGGAAACTCTGGTCGGTCATGTATTGGCTACCGAGGAATATGTGTCTAGTTATACCAACGAACAGTTGGCCGATCTCGCGTGCTTGGCTTTGGGCCAGCTAAAACCTATCTATATTCGTTTTGATATCGATTTTCTGTCAGCATTGCCAGAAGACAAATTGGTGCTCTATAAACGCAATAGTGAGATCGCGGTCAAAAATGCAGAAAGTATGATTATTGACGATCGAAGACGTGAACGTGACGACAATGTGCCTGTTATATTTAGTCAACACAATTTTGACGATGACGTAGAATTGCAATGGTATGAAAAGCCGTTGTTGAACCGTAAACAGTCATGATAGTTTAGGGTGAATACGGTCATTTAAGGAGTAAAAAAACGTGGGATTCTTTTCTAGATTATTTGGTGGCAAAGAAAAAACCGAACAAAAAGTAGAGATTGAGCCAGTCGAATATAAGGGTTTCAATATCTATCAAGATGCCATTGCAGAAACTGGTCAATACCGTGTTGCTGGGCGAATCGAGAAAGAATTCGATGGTGAAATCAAAACTCACCGTTTTATTCGTTCAGATGTTGTTTCAAACAAACAAGATGCCGATGAATTGATGCTCAAAAAATCGCAGATGTTCATCGACCAAATGGGCGACAATATATTTAGCTAACCAATTAGGGTTAGAATTGATGTTGGTCATAATTTAGAGAGCTTTCAGTGTATATGCTGAAAGCTCTTTTTAGTTTTATGGATAAAGAACAGCTAGTGAGTTGTTATTAAAAGGATTATTTGCAAGTGGTTTGACCTCTTGGTTCGAGACGGTCGTCATTTATCCGAATGAAGCGCTTAAATTCCGTCCAAATCGTTATAAGTAATAACTTTTCCTGTTCTTTGAACAAAACGCTTGAAGTATTAGTTGTCGTTAGATACAAACGAATAAGTCATTCGTGCCAATAGTCAAGGAATAGCTATGCAAATTGGTGTACCAAGAGAAACGCTCGCAGGTGAAACGCGAGTCGCTGCTTCGCCGAAATCGGTAGAACAGCTTCTAAAATTAGGATTTGAAGTTTGTGTTGAATCACAAGCAGGTGCGTTAGCAAGTTTTGAAGATGCAGCTTATGAACAAGCTGGAGCAAAAGTTGTCACCGCAGATGAAGCTTGGAAATCCGATATTATCTTTAAAGTTAACGCTCCGATCGTTGACGAGTCTAAAAATGAAATCGATCTTCTTAAAGATGGCGCAACATTGGTCAGCTTTATTTGGCCTGCTCAAAATCCAGAGTTAATGGAACAATTGTCCAGTCGTAACATCAACGTGATGGCGATGGATTCTGTACCACGAATTTCAAGAGCTCAGGCGTTAGATGCATTGAGTTCTATGGCAAACATCGCGGGTTATCGTGCTGTTGTTGAAGCGGCGCATGAGTTTGGTCGATTCTTCACGGGCCAGATTACGGCTGCGGGTAAAGTTCCACCAGCAAAAGTACTGGTTGCAGGTGCTGGTGTTGCTGGACTAGCGGCAATCGGCGCTGCGGGTAGCTTAGGTGCGATCGTTCGTTCATTCGATGTTCGTCCTGAAGTTAAAGAACAAGTTGAGTCGATGGGTGCTGAATTCTTGGAAGTGGATTTCAAGGAAGATACCAGTGCTGGTGACGGCTACGCAAAAGAGATGTCTGAAGCATTCAATAAGAAAGCGGAAGAGCTTTATGCAGCTCAAGCAAAAGACGTTGATATCATCATTACTACGGCGCTGATTCCAGGTCGCCCGGCTCCGAAGCTGATTACCAAAGAGATGGTAGACAGCATGAGTGCAGGTAGTGTGATTGTAGACCTTGCGGCGGCCAATGGCGGTAACTGTGAATACACGGTTGCGGATCAAGTCATTACAACGGCTAATGGCGTGAAGGTGGTTGGTTACACTGATATGGTTGGTCGACTGCCGACTCAATCATCTCAACTGTATGCAACGAACCTAGTTAACCTTTTGAAACTGCTTTGCAAAGAGAAAGATGGCAACATCAATATCGACTTTGAAGATGTTGTTCTGCGTGGTGTTACTGTCGTTAAAGAGGGCGAGGTCACTTGGCCAGCTCCACCAATTCAAGTTTCAGCTCAACCACAACAAACTAAGCCAAAAGCGGCCAAACCAGAGCCTAAAGTTGAAGAACCTGTTTCTCCAATTAAGAAAGTGGCGGGTATGGCGGTAGCTGTTGGTGCATTCGCTTGGGTAGCTTCGGTTGCTCCAGCTGCGTTCTTATCTCACTTTACCGTTTTTGTTCTCGCTTGTGTGGTGGGTTATTACGTAGTTTGGAATGTAAGCCATTCTCTGCATACGCCTTTGATGTCTGTGACTAACGCGATTTCAGGCATCATTGTAGTAGGTGCACTGTTACAGATCGGACAAGGAAGTGGCGTCGTCACGTTCTTATCATTTATTGCCGTATTAATTGCAAGTATCAATATCTTTGGTGGCTTTACCGTGACCAAACGTATGCTTGAAATGTTCCGTAAAGACTAAGGAGTAACAGATGTCTGAAGGATTAGTACAAGCAGCTTATATTGTTGCTGCTGTATTTTTTATTATGAGTTTGGCTGGGTTATCGAAACAGGAATCTGCGCGTGCAGGTAACTATTACGGTATCACGGGTATGGCAATCGCGTTGATCGCAACGATCTTTGGCCCTCACTCTGCTGGTATTGTGTGGATCATCATTGCTATGGTGATCGGTGGTGGTATTGGTATCCACTACGCAAGAAAAGTAGAAATGACTGAAATGCCAGAGCTGGTTGCAATTCTGCACAGCTTCGTAGGTATGGCTGCAGTACTTGTAGGTTACAACAGCTACATCGATCCACCTGCTGCTGTTTCTATCAACCCTGCAGATATTCATGCAGAGCACGTTATCCATCTAGTGGAAGTGTTCCTTGGCGTGTTTATCGGTGCGGTGACGTTCACGGGTTCTATTGTTGCGTTTGGTAAGCTTCGTGGCGTTATCTCTTCGTCTGCATTGAACATCCCTCATAAGCACAAGTGGAATCTAGCGGCTATCGTAGTTTCTACACTGCTGATGATCATGTTCGTTAAAGCAGACGGCAGCATGTTCGCACTAATGGTGATGACACTTATCGCATTCGCATTCGGTTACCACCTAGTGGCATCGATTGGCGGTGCAGATATGCCAGTAGTTGTCTCTATGCTGAACTCGTACTCTGGTTGGGCAGCAGCAGCGGCAGGTTTCATGCTTGCAAACGATCTGCTTATCGTAACTGGTGCATTGGTTGGTTCGTCGGGTGCGATTCTGTCTTACATTATGTGTAAGGCGATGAACCGCTCTTTCATCAGCGTTATTGCTGGTGGATTCGGCCAAGAAGTGGTTGTGTCTGATGGCGATGAAGAGCAAGGTGAACACCGCGAAACATCAGCTGAAGATGTGGCTGATATGCTGAAAAACTCTAAGTCAGTAATCATCACTCCTGGATACGGCATGGCAGTAGCTCAAGCACAATACCCAGTGCATGAAATCACTGACAAGCTACGAGCGCAGGGCATTAATGTTCGATTTGGTATCCACCCAGTTGCTGGTAGGTTACCGGGTCACATGAACGTACTGCTTGCTGAAGCGAAAGTGCCTTACGATATCGTTCTAGAAATGGACGAAATCAACGATGACTTCGATGAGACAGATACTGTATTGGTAATTGGTGCGAATGACACCGTAAACCCTGCAGCACTTGAAGATCCAAACAGCCCAATTGCTGGTATGCCAGTACTTGAAGTTTGGAACGCTCAGAATGTTATCGTATTCAAGCGTTCGATGAACACAGGTTACGCCGGTGTGCAAAACCCACTGTTCTTCAAAGAGAACACGCAGATGCTGTTTGGCGATGCTAAAAAGAGTTGTCTAAGTATCTTAGAACATCTATAGAGATCACCTCTAAACAATATGTAACAACTCGATAAGGAGCTCATTTGAGCTCCTTTTTTTATCTTACGAAAGCGACTCTATGTGTGATCTCAGTTGATACGAAGTTGACGAAGCCTGATGCAAAACTTGTCGCAATTGAGGTTTGGCTTGCCAATCAGCCTACTAGTACGTATGTACAATGTGGCCGTAATATATTGGCCTTTATCTCTGTAGCTCGCCATTCTCAATGTTTTTCATGCGGTTAAAAATTTATCTTTGATAGCGAATGGTATATATTTGGTTGATCTATATGAATTTGCGTTGGTTTGTGATCATCAAAAGAACATTTACTCTTCTTATCGCTACGTTGTCTGTGTCTGCAAACGCATTTGCCGACTCTTTACCTGAGCGTATCGATAATTTCACCAAACTCTTTGATCATGAAACGGCAATCGAATCTTACGATATTCGAGTGCTACAGGCTGATTATCCAACACGTTTGATCATGCCGTCTTCTATGCTGCCACAAACAGCAGAGTACCCGTTAAAAGACATTCAGCGCTTGTACCAGTTATCAAAAACCTGTAGTGGTAAACTGCCGTTAAGCCCTTTGATTACTGAGCCTTTAGTTTTTACTCGTGCAATGTGTAAAGGCACCAAGCTTTCTGACCGTTGGTTTAGCCGTAGTGGTTTGATTCACCCTGGCGGCGGTTCTTATGCGGCACGATACGTTGAGAAGTACCCAGAAAAATTCGACTCTCTGAAGCGCTTTATGCATATTCAAGAGCGACCAAACACCGAACACGATGAACTACTGTCTCGCTTGCAACAAATGGATAGCGAAGCAATCACCGCGCTGTTAGCGGGTGCGAGTATGTTTGTTGAGCTTGATGAGATGTGGGTAAAACGCGGCTACAGATATTACCTGTATAAAAAATCAGTCTGGAACGAAAATGCCACGCTTGCTGGGTTATCGTTTAGCTTGTCTTCAGAAGGTAAAAGCTGTTTTGTCCAGCGTGGTAATGTGTGTTGGGAAATAGAAGATCATTCAGAGCTTCTGCAAGTCGCCATGTTTATCTTGGTTATTGCCAACATCATGCTTGTCTTAGGTTGGGCGGTTTACCGTTGGAACAGTAAGAAACAAGAGATGAAGAGCCGCATGCTGGTGCTTCAAATCCTAACGCACGAATTAAGAACGCCGATTGCAAGTTTGTCATTGACGGTTGAAGGGTTCAGACGCGAGTTCGAACACTTACCAGAATCAGTATATGATGAGTTTCGTAGGCTGTGTGAAGATACACGCCGTTTAAGACAGTTGGCAGAAGCAAGTAAAGACTATTTGCAATCAGACAACCAACCGCTCGCAACAGAGTGGGTACCAAGCGTTGAAGAGTGGCTTCAATACAAAGTTGAAGAAGAATTTGCACCGGGTATTGAACTCCGTGTAAACAAAGATATTGCTGCAAAAATAAACGTATATTGGTTAGGAACGTGCATCGACAACCTGATCAGAAACGCCGTGAAATACGGTGTCGCACCAGTGATACTAGAACTGAATACTTCTGACAAGAAGCTGACATTCAAAGTTATAGATAATGGAGACTTGTCCCGCAAAGATTGGGGGCAACTAAGAAAGCCATTCGTAAGTAAGAGTGGACTCGGTTTAGGTCTGACGATAGTGGAATCTATGGTCGGAAAAATGGGCGGTCACATGACGCTTATCGGCCCCCCAACAACATTTATTTTGGAGATACCTTGTGAAACAGACATTGCTTCTCGTTGAAGATGATAAAAATTTAGCTGACGGTTTATTAGTTAGCCTTGAGCAAGCTGGATATGAATGTTTGCATGCAGAACTGATCTCTGAAGTTGAAGGCTACTGGGAACAAGCGGACCTAGTGATTCTAGACCGTCAACTTCCTGATGGTGACTCAGTAGATTCACTTCCAGGTTGGAAGAAAAAGAAAGACATCCCAGTTATTTTGCTAACGGCTCTCGTCACAGTAAAAGACAAAGTTGCGGGCCTAGACTCAGGTGCAAACGACTATCTAACTAAGCCTTTCGCTGAAGCTGAATTGTTTGCTCGAATTCGCGCGCAGTTACGCCTGCCTGATGCTGAAGATCAAGATGCATCAAAAGTGATGGCTCAAAATCTAGTTATCGATAAAGCGACACGTGAAGTGTTTTTCAATGAACTGGAAGTCACCCTAACGCGTACTGAGTTTGACCTACTGCTATTTTTGGCAAGCAACCTTGGCCGTGTATTCACTCGTGATGAGCTGCTTGACCATGTATGGGGTTACAACCATTTCCCAACAACACGTACGGTAGACACGCACGTTCTGCAACTAAGACAGAAACTGCCGGGTCTAGAAATCGAAACGCTGCGTGGCGTTGGTTACAAGATGAAAGCGTAATGAAAAAAGCCTTACTTCCACTATTAATGTTGTCTTGCGTGGTGAATACCGCGCAAGCTGCGGATTGGTTTAAGAGTAGTGATACTCTAACTCAAGTTCATAAACACCTGTTGGATAATGACTTACCTCAGATGTTTGATTCACTAGTGGAAGTTTGGCAAATCAACTCTTCTCAATCACGAGAAGATCACCTCAATGAGCTGTTCGATCAAGCATTGAACAAAGATTGTGGTAAAACCCTCACCAGAAAAACACTCCCAGATTGGATCAGTTCAGTCGTCGTTAAAAGACACATCATTCAAAGCCCTGGCCGAGATACTTTTCGCGTATCGATTGATGTTGAATCCGAAAACAACATTCAAGATATTACCTTCGAGAAATGGGTCGATAAGATTGTTTCATCGGACAGTGAGCTAACCAAAGACAGTGAAGTGGTAAACAACGCATCGGTGAGCCTATACCGCAAGCGTTACAATTTAGCATCTCAACTTGAGTCAGGCCTGTATCGTTTAAGTGTGAAAGGCGATGGCGGTAATTCATGGAGTACTTGGATTATTCTTGGTGACGTTGCTTTTCGTCAGCAAGTTCGTTGGGCATCAAAAGACACGTGGCGCATCGATAAAAAAGAACTGCTGAACCCTTATTGTCCGCTTCCTAAGCTCGAAATTGGTTTGTACGATTACATCGATGAACACTATGAGCAGGTGTGGGGCAAGAGCTATGAATCTGATTATCCAATGAACCTAACTGGCGAAGAACTTCCCAATGATCGCTACGTTTTGGCGGTTTCAATGGTGCATTCACGCTGGCAAGGTGACATAGCGATAGAACAAGCACAAACTATCAGTAAAACTTATGATATTTCTAGCGAAGAAGAGTTAAAGTAATTTAGAATTGAGCCGTTAACTATGTAAGGGATCTAACAAAGATAAACGGCATGAAAAATACGACTAAACTACTCGCAGCATCAATTGCATTCGCCAGTCTTCCTCTTTCAGCAGCAAACTACGCCATTGAAGCGCGTGGTGATGCGATGGGTGGTGTTGGTGTTGTTTCAGCAAACTTCCTAACCGCTCCATTCTATAACCCAGCACTTGTTGCCATTTATCGTCGTAACGATGATATGGGAATGATCACGCCAAGTTTTGGTGGTAGCTATAACGACCCCAACGACATGAAATCGAACATCGATAGTGTTGTTGATGCATCAAACACCGCAGAACTCGATGCGGCGTTGAATAAGTTGGATGGCAACCAAGCCAATGTTGAACTGGGTGGTGTAGTCGCCTTTGCTCTTCCTAATCAGTTTATCGCGGCAAACCTTTTCGCTAAAGCCTACACAGAATCATTTGCGACACCTAACGTTTACACAACAGGTTCAGATGCAGATAAAGTGGAACTGTCTACCGTTGAAGCGGTTTCAATCGGTGTCGCAGAAGTCGGCCTTTCTTTAGCAAAATACCAAACATTTATGGGGCAACACATCTCATTTGGTATCACACCTAAAATCCAACGTATTTACACGTACAACTATGTCGCATCGGTTGATGATTACGACTTATCTGATGTAAGAGAAAACAGTGATGGTGAAACAGCATTTAACATGGATGCTGGTGCGCTTTGGTTCTTCGGCCCGTTCCGAGTGGGTGTTGCAGCAACTAACTTAATCTCTCGTGACATCGAAACCAAAGATACGACGAGAACGCTAAACAGCAGCACAAGTAGTGCGACACACCAAGTTGGCGGTAAATACACTTACCAACTTGAACCGGTATACACAGTGGGTGCTGGCATCGTATCGGATTACTTTTCTTTCAGTGTTGATTACGACCTAAATGAGACTGAGAAGTTTACTTCGTTTGCTGATAACGAACAGATGATTCGTGTTGGTACCGAAGTCGATCTTCTGCGTCAGCTTAAGTTAAGGGGAGGGTACTACAAGAACCTAGCTTACTCTGATTCGGAAGGAACAGTCACAGCCGGTATTGGTATCTCGCCACTCAACTTGTTCCAGTTAGATCTAAGTGCGAACTACACAAACGAAAATGCAATGGGTGCTTCAATCAATTTCCTTGCTAGTTACTAACAGTCCTTATATAGTTCTGCTCCTAAATAAAGGAGCAGAGCATGCTAAACGACTTACCAACCCTTTCTCACGAAGAACAACAGAAAGCTGTTGAACGAATTCAAGAAATGATGACTCAGGGCATCAGCACAGGACAAGCGATTAAAATTGTTGCTGAGCAAATTCGTGAAGAAATGAGTAATAAAGAAGAGTAGGGCATCAGCCCTTCTTTTTTAACACCTTAGTGCACTATAACTAAATATATTACCCTCTAGTATATTATCTCGTACATCCCAACTCTTTAGTTACCCTAAATCCCGATCTACCAAAAACCATTAAATACCATATATTCAGCAAGTTACGTCGGAGTAATCCACTTTTCAGGCTTTCCTTGGCTTTGAGTTGTAATTAAATTACAGTAAGATCTGAAAGTAAAACAATCGCCATTTTAGGTGTCAGTATTTGTGTCACCACGTCTAAGTGGTTAAATATATGGCGTTTTTTAAGGCTAGTGACGTTGTGACTTCTATTTTTAGTGGGTACGAGTGCATAAATGTTCAGAAGCAGACAAATGAGGATTTCATCTAAGAACAGTGCGAGATAAGTGACGACGGTAATGTTCAAAACCGATACCGCGAGTGACTTACCACTGGTTAGAGCGCGCTTCGTTGCCACATATGTGCTTTACAGAATAAGTATTTAAAAAGCTTACGAGGCGTAAGGTGTTGTGTAGAAGTCGATTAAGGAATGCGGCGCGTATCAATTTGAGAATGCTAAATCGATGTGTTTTCTATTGGGGAATGATAAGTCTAAGCGATAGAACTTGTTAGAAATAGGGTCGCTTTGAGCGCTGTAGTTGTCGTCGTGGTTACGTATGTAGAATCGAAACCTTGGCTCCTCTTGACCTTCATATTCTATATTGATGGTGACCGAATCGAACGTTGAGAGATCGAGCCCTTTATTTTGGGTCGATCTCTTAACGTACTCAATTTCACAGAAGGGTAAGCTATAGGTTTGTTCAAAGTCACGCTGTAACTTAATTCCATCTTCTGACTTATGTAATGAGCCTACGGTGCCACCATCGTGGTCTCTGTCCGTATTTACGCGCGTAGGCTATCTGTCAGGTGTGATGATATGAGCGTATTAAAAGAGATCAACGACACTAGCGTGATTGCTAGGCAAAAATACGCGCCCAGCGACAGATATATGCCTAAATAGCGTTGTTTTTGTTCGGTATTTATACGAAAGGTAACGTTTTTAAGGGGATAATAATTTAACTGTGTAAATATACAGTTATTATTTGGGTTCTTTATTTTGTGTTCCATAGGACCAAGCTTTACCTGTACAGCTAGCTACAGTGTCACTTTACTTATTGATTACATGTGTCGATAAACATTATAAGCTTTCTAATCTCAGGCGGTAACACCATTGCGACTTCAAAGCAGGCATATCAGTTAGAGAAAACAAGTAAAGAAAAACTAAGCGCAATGGGTTTAAAGTAACTCTTAGGTTTATTACCAAAGCTACCTAAGTCCAATTGAACGTAATTTCAGGGCAAACCGTGATTATGGATCTGCCAAGTATCGGTGTTGTGTACCAGCAATAAGTGTAATGAATCTATGCAAACTGAACACAAAGTACTAACTCTAGAGAGAATCGTTAAGAAGGTTTGAAAAATGTGTGTGCGAATCTACGTAAGACAGACGAACTTTATTAGCTGATGGATTTGAACGAAAGCTCAGCATGTGCAGTTGATAAAAAACATTGGTCGCGTGTGTGAAATCTGAAAAAGAAACAACAGCAATGCTCACAAGAATCACACACAACGCGGCGGTTCGTTAGTGCAAACAGAGAAGTGGCAAGATAAGTTAAATCAGATGGACAAAGTTTCTCGTCAATTAGATTTGCTGAATGAAGGTTGGATTGTGTAGATGTTGGCCGCACATATAATTATTTGATTTCAAATGCGCTAAGAAAACCCTGAACGGCGCAAGAAGCGTGAGAGTCAGTTGGAACAAGGATTTTAAGGACAAAAGATGAGAATACTACCTTTAGAATTAACTACACGTATTATTAACTGCGTATTATGGTTATGAATTATGTTGAGAGGTTTGCTGAAAGCCTGAATGAAAT